>JASJHI010000216.1:0-45905 GCA_033791105.1 Acidimicrobiia bacterium
CAGTCACGACCGAGCCAGTCACGACCGAGCCAGTCACGACCGCCGGAGTTGACGAGGGCACGACGACCACCACGGTTGCTGAGGCACCGGACGAGACACCGACCACGACCGCAGCCCAGGCATCGGACGAGCCGGTGACCACCGCTGCGCCAGAGCAGGCTCCCACCGCGGCCCCGGCACCCGAGGCGCCGGCAGCCACCGCGCTCGACACCGACGACGCCCAGCAGTCGATGGTGATCGACATGAGTGCGGCTGCGACGATCAGCATCGGCGACCGCTTCGGCTTCTTCACCGTCGTCGACGGTCAGACCGCCTGACAATCGACATCCGCCGACCGCACCCGAGTGTGCTGATCGGCGACCTGCCCACCAACATTCGTCCGCACACGGCAACTACTGTTGCGCGCTGTGGATGTCGGCGAACCGCAGCATGATGTGATGCCGACGCGTGGCCTGAACGTTCTCGTCGTCATCACCTCGGCTCACCGCCGCGGTGCCGAGATCGAAGGGATGCAGCTGACGTCCCGCCTCGCTGCAGCAGGATGCACCGCCCGCGTGGTCGCGCTCGCCGGTGGCGGCGACTCGGCGCTTCCCGTCACCGTTCTCGGCTCATCGCCGACATCTCCCAGCACCCTGCGCGCGCTACGACGCGCGGCCCGCGGCACCGATGTCGTCATCGGCTACGGGTCGAGCACCTTGCCGGCCTGCGCACTCGCGCTCGGTGGCACTCGGACGCCGTTCATCTACCGCAGTATCGGCGATCCGGCCGCCTGGGTCCGCGGCGCGCTCCACAAGCGCCGCACCGCCATGCTGTTCAGGAGGGCGGCGCACGTCGTGACGCTGTCGGAGACCTCGAGTGAATCGGTGGCCGATCTGTACGGCGTGCCGCCGCATCGCCGCGATGTGACTCCGAATGCCCGCGCGCCCGACGACTTCCGCCCTCCGACCAACGACGAGCGCACCGCAGCTCGCGAGCGGTGGTCGGTGCCGCCCGACAGTCCGCTCGCGGTCACGATCGGGGCACTGAGCCCGGAGAAACAGACATGGCTGGCGGCGGGCGCTGCCGCCGAGATCGACGGGCTGACGCTGCTCATCGCTGGCGACGGACCCGAGCGCGACCGCGTCGCTGCGGCCGCCGCCCGGGTGCCGGATCAGCGCGTCCGGCTGCTGGGCCAGATCGATGATCCGGTGGGGCTGCTGCACGCTGCGGACGTGCTCGTGCTCACCAGCAGCACCGAAGGAATGCCCGGCGTCGTCATCGAGGCCGGACTGTGCGGAGTCCCGGTCGTCGCCACCGACGTCGGAATGGTCGGCGAGCTCGTCGTCGACGGTGAGTCCGGTGTCATCGTCGAGGCGGCGGAGACGACAATGATCGCCGCGGCGATCGAGCGGGTGCTCGAAGATCGCGAACGGTTCGGACAGCGCGCGCTCGAACACACACGCGAGCATTTCGTCTGGGACGCTGTGCTGCCCACGTGGCTCGACGTGCTCCACCGGGTCACCGCTCCGCCAGGGGAACGCTCGCGTTTGCGGAACAAGTGAACATTCCGCGGCCGCGGGAGCACGGCAGCGGCCCCCGAGTAGCGTCGGCGCGATGACCAGGCGTGGGAAGGTCGGGCGGCGGAGGTACATCGGCTCGGCCGCACTCGTATTGACGTTGTTCGCCGCGTCGTGTGCGTCCGACGACGCATCATCCTCCGATTCGGCCACATCCGCCTCCGGGAATGTGGGCGCAACGGCCGGGTCAGCCGAGCCGGACGACGATGCGAGCGATTCCGATTCCGATTCCGATTCCGATTACGATTCCGATTCCGGAGCATCGGAGGGATCGGACGGCACAGCGGCCGTCGCCGCCGATGATTGCAATGCCGGCGACCGATCCACGGCGAGCGAAGCGGCCGTCGAGCTGGAGGTCGTGTCGAACGGAGATGGGCCCGAGGTGCGAGCTGCCGTCTATCCAGTTCCCGACCACGAGGGCAATCCGTGGTCCCAATGGGGCCAGGGCGTAATGCTCCCCGACGGCCGGTTCGTGTCAGCGGTCGGCGATCACCTCGGACGGGACGGCAACAGCTGGGTCTACGAGTACGACCCTGCCACCGGCATGCTCGAACGAACCGCCGAGGTTTCCGCGGCCCTCGGACATCAGCAGGGTGACTGGGGCTACGGCAAGGTGCATGCTCCGATGCTCGTACGCGGGTGCGGTGAGATCGTCACGTCCACCTACTGGGGAACCCGCCGCGACCTCCAACTCGGTGGCTCCTACGAGGGTGACCACCTCATCCGTTACGACCCGGCGACGCGGACGGTCGAGTCGCTCGGAGTACCGGTACCCGGCCACGGGCTGCCGTCACTTGCCATGTCACCGGACGGTCGATGGGTCTTCGGCGAAGCTGTTGATCCCGAGAGCGAGCCCGATGCGGGTGTCTTCTTCGTCGCCGACGCCGAGTCGGGAGAAGTCGTGTACGAAGCCGACGACGACCGCCATCGCGGATTCCGGTCGATTCTCGTCTCACCTGCAGGAGAGGCGTTCTACGCGATCGGCGGCGGCGATCTCGTGGCGGTCGATGCTGACGGCAACACGCGCGAGGTGAACGATGTTCTGTCGGGAGGGTGGCTTCGGGCATCGACGGCGAGCACCGCTGACGGGTCGGTCTACGGCACGACCCGCGATCCGGATGCGCTCTTCCGACTCTCCGCCGACGGAGACTTCAGTTCGCTCGGGCCCGTCGAGGACTACGTCGCCTCGCTGGCGGTTGCGCCCGACGGTGAAACGCTCTACTACGTGCCTGGGGCACACGGCAGCGGCGCCGACTTCGGTACGCCACTGGTCGCCGTCGACATCGAGTCGGGCGACCACGAGATCATCGTCAACCTCAACGACTTGATCGAGCCGGCGCTCGGTGTCACGGCGGGCGGCACCTACAACGTCGTGGTCGACCCGAGCGGCGAGCGGCTGTACATCGGACTCAACTCCGGTCCCCCGGGAGAATTCGGTGAGACGTTCGGCACGGTCGTACTGGCCGTCGTCGAGTTGCCATGACAGCGGTGCAACGGGGATCGCTCGCAGCGGTTGCGCTGCTCGTCATCGTGGGCGCGTGCGGGGGTTCGTCGTCCGACGATGCGGAATCGGAAGGATCCGTCGACCGTTCGGGCGTGGACGGGTCGACCGGCGCGGAGCCCGCGTCGACCGAGTCCGGCCAGAACGACGGCGCCGGCGATGGGGACGGGGACCGGGATGAGCCCGCAACGACCGCTGACGACGTGACAGACGCGCAGGCCGACGGTGACCCCGTGGTGTGCTGGACCACAGAGCAGGTCGACGGCGATGGCATCGCCTGGGATCGAGTGACCGAGCAGGCCGGGCTCGTCGAGCCGCTCACCGGAATGCACGGTCACGCCACAGCAGCGGGCGATGTGGACGGCGACGGATGGACCGACCTGTTCGTCGGCGGGTTCGCCGACCGCGAGACCGACGCGTACGCCCTGCGCGGGGCTGACGGCCCGACGCCCGATCAACTCCTCCTGGGCGGGCCCGACGGGTTCACGGTCGACGACCGCTTCGAAGGCGAGCTGGCCCGCACGAGCGGTGCAGCGTTCGCGGACCTGGATGACGACGGCGATCTGGACCTTGTCGTCGTTCGTAACCCGCGCAACGACGGTGAGATCAGCAGCCGCCCGACCACCGTGTACGAGAACGACGGCGGCTCGTGGCGTGTCGCATCCACGATCGAGTCCGCGGGCCGCGGTCGAGCGGTCGCAGTGTTCGACGTCGATCGCGACGGTCTTGCCGACCTTGTACTTGCCGCCGATCGGTTCGGCGACGGGCCGACCCGGCTCTATCGGAACGATGGCAGCTTCGCGTTCTCGGACGCCAGCGACGAGTGGGGGCTCCCCGACGACATGGTCACGCTCGCGGTCGCGGCGGCCGATCTGAACGGCGACGGCTGGATCGACATCGTGGTCAGCGGCGACGAACGAGTCCTGCTCGGTGGTCCCGACGGATTCACCGTCTCGGTCCAGGAGTCGCTGCGCTGGCAGCTGGAGGGAGACGAGGATGATCCAGCCGGCATCGCGGTCGGTGACCTCGACGGTGATGGTCGCCCCGATCTCGTTATCGGGCACCACTTCAACTCGACGATCGACTTCGGCACGGAGATCCAGGTCCGAGTCTTTCTCAACCGCACGTCCGGCGACGACCTCCAACTCGATGACGTGACGGTCGAGGCGGGCGTCCCGGGCCTGTGGACCAAGTCGCCACACGTCGCAGTGGTCGACGTGGACAACGACGGACTGCTCGACATCGTCACGTCGGCCGCGACCAGCGACGATGTGCCCTACGTGCTCCGCAACACCGGGATCGCCGACTCGATGCCGCGATTCGAGCCGATCGGTGAGCCAGGCGACGGTCAATACTGGGTCACTGGAGCCGTCGACGACTTCGATCGCGACGGGCGGGCCGACGTCTTCCTCGTCGAGTGGGAGCCCGCCCTCGAGTCACCGATGTTCCGTGCCACCGGCGCGTCGGGAAGCCACGTTCGTCTCGACGTGTCGTCGCTCGGCATCGACGCCACCGGCACGGTCGTCGAGGCGTGGGGTGATGGCGAGACGCTGCTCGCGAGCGACTGGATCGAATCGTCGACGGGGTACGCCGCGGGTGCCCTGGCGGTTGCACACCTCGGGCTCGGCGTCGATCCGGACGCTCTCGACGACGGGATGGTGCGCCTCGTCGTCACACCCGTGGCACTCGAGCCGTTCGCGATCAGCGTGCCGCTGAACTCCGGGTCACGCCTCGGCGGGTGCTGATGAACCCGTCGCAGGTGCGGGCGACCCCAGCCTCTCGGCCACCTGCGCCATCGTCAGCGTCTCGAGCTTGCCCTCGGCGCGGAGCGTCGCTGCACAATCGAGCAATTGCGCGAGCCCGTCGAACCACCGCTCGGGTTCGTGTTGGACGTTGTGCGGGTGGAACCACAGGTGGAACAGTCCGCGATGCGACACCGCCTGGCGCAGCCGGCGCTTGGCCTGTGCGATCTTGAATGTGTAGCGGCGGGGATCGCCGACATCGTGCAGGTATGTGGCCGGAAGGTTCCACACGCCGTACTCGAACACCGGCACGACCGCGCTCTTGCTCGTCGGCGCGACCATTTCGGCGGCATCGCGCGCCCGCCGCACGATGTCGGAGGAACCGGCATATGGATCGGATCGCGGACCGCGATAGGTGGTGAATCCCTCCTCGGCCAGGATGTGCTCGTGGCCGTACTGGTTGCGCGGAAAGATGAACGAACGTAGTTCGAGGCCATGGCGATCCGACTCGACGCGACATCTCCGAAGATCGGACCGGAATGCAGCTTCGGAGCAACCGGGATCGCCGGCGATGAGGTGGGTGAACGAGTGCGAGCCCACTTCGTGGCCCACCTCGGAAGCCATCACCTCGGAGAGGAGATCGGGCGCGTACCACGTCGGTGCATCGGCTGCGGTGGTGCAGGGGTCGGCCGCCAACCAGTCACCCTCGAACCAGTCGTAGTCGGGACGGATCAGGTCGGGATGCGGCGCACCCCCCTCACGGCTGCACCCGTCGAGGAGGAGATGGCCGACGAACGCCCAGGTGGCGGGCACTCGGTACTCGTCGAAGACATCGAGGAGGCGACGCATCTGTTCTCGCTCGGCGGCGAACTCGTAGTCGCGGTCGGGTCGGTGGATCTGCCCCCACGACATCTCGACATCGATCGACACGACGAGAGCAGCGCGAGCGAGCGGAGAACCCGCCGAGGGAGCGTGTGATTCGAGATCCACCATCTTGATCAGCCGAGTGGGATCCTACCCGGCCGGTACGCTCCGATCCGTGGTGGAACCGGTCCGCGTGCTGTACGTGATCGACAGTCTGGGCCCGGGCGGCGCCGAGACGTCGCTGGCCTCGATGGCTCCCCATCTTGCCCGGCTCGGCGTCGACCTGCACGTCTGCTATCTCATCGAACGGGACGGCCTCCATGAGCAGTTCCGCTCTGCCGGCGCCATGCTCCATCGGCTCGACGTGCCGCGCATTCGACGCGTGGCCGCACTTCGGCGCCTGATCCGCCAAGTCGATCCCGACATCGTGCACACAACGCTCTACGAGGCGGACCAGGTCGGCCGCGTGGCGGGTGCGCTCACGCGACGCCCTGTCGTGTCGAGCCTGGTGAGCACCGGCTTCGAGCTCGGCTCATGGCGCAGTGTCGCCGGGCTCAAGACTCGTGCGGCGGTCGTGGTCGACGCCGTAACGGCGCGGGCAGTGACCCGGTTCCATGCCGTCAGCCCGCCGGTCGTCGACGTGATGTCGCGCCGGCTGATCCTGCCGCGCGACCGATTCGCCGTCATCCCACGAGGCCGTGAGCCGGACGCGTTGGGCGCGTGGTCCGGTCCGCGGAGGCGGTCGGTCCGCAAGACGCTCGGCCTCGCCCCGGGCGCACCGTTCGTCGTCGCGGTCGGTCGGGAGGTGCTCCCGAAAGGCCACGCGACGCTGCTGAACGCGATTCCCGAGGTCGCCGAACTGATGCCCGGCATCCGCATCGCCATCGCTGGGCGACCGGGCGATCGGAGCGACGAGATCACACAGGCGATCGCCGACCTCGACATCGGACACATCGTGGACCGGCTGGGACATCGTGACGACGTCGCCGACTTGCTCGTAGCCGCTGACGTTCTCGCGTTCCCATCGACGCGCGAGGGATTTCCCGGCACGCTCATCGAGGCCATGGCGATGGAGTGTCCAATCGTCGCGAGTGACATCCCGTCCATCCGCAGCATCCTCGAGCGCCCTGACGGAAACAGCCTCGGCACCATGGTGCCCGTCGGCGACAGCGGCGCGCTTGCACGAGCGCTCGTGGCGGAGCTCGACTCGCCGCGCGACGAAGAGCAGCTGTCGCGGGCCCGCCTCGTGTTCGAACGCGACTTCACGACTTCGGCGGTCAGCGAACGTACGATCGCGCTGTACCGCGATGTACTCCGACGACCCTGAGAGACCGGGGCTCCGTTCGAGGTGTAGCCCGGCCCATCGGGCGGAACGTTCTCGCACCGGTGGCGCCACGCGTCGTGAACGACCTGCTCGCGAGACCTCCCCTGCCAGTATCATCCAAGGAACGGACGGCGTCGACCGGGCACGGCGGCGAGAGGTGGACGCAGCAATCCGACGAGAGGCGGCGCATGAACATACGCAACGACGAGACCGGATCGTGCCGTCAGCTCGACGACGGCACGACCGAGACGGCGGGCTGGATCACCGTCGATGGCGAGCGCGTGTACCACGTCACTCGCGCACCGGCCGGGACCGTGCGCGCCTGCCTCACGCTCTGTCCGGCGGTCGGCGGCGAATTCGACGGCGGCTACCGGCGACAAACCCTGCTCGCGCGTGAACTGAGCGCGTTCGGCATCGTGACGCGCCGTATCCACTATCGCGGCACCGGCAACAGCCAGTTGTTCACCGACGCGGTGCGCTCGACGATGATCGCCGACGCGACCGCCGCCGCCGAGGACCTGTCGAATCGGTACCCGGACGCCGCGCAGATCGTGCTCGGCGAGCGTGTGGGCGCCCTCGTCGCCGCCGAGGTCGCGCGTAGCATCGAGGCCGATCATCTTGTCCTCTGGCACCCAGTCACCGACATCACGGCCTACGTCCGCGAGCTCGGGCGGGCGGCGAAGCTGCAGAAGGTCGCCACGGGCCGCGACGAGGGCGGCGAAGAGGTAGCGGCGACGTTCCGCGACGAGTACGACGCCGGGGTCGGCGATCTCGTCGGCTTCTCGGTCGTTCGGTCAACCCTCGAGAGCTTCGACGGCCACCCGCTGGCCGAATCGCCGCCGGTCGACCAATGCACCGTCGATCTGTTCCAGTTCGGTCGCAAGTCACTCGATCCCAAGTACCGCAAGCTCGTCGCCGCCTGGGAGGGCGTCACCGTTCGCGACCACCTCGTCGACGAGGCCGAGATCTGGTGGTTTGCCCCGGGCCCGTGGAAACGCGGCGAAGAGGGTCGTCCCGTCACCGTTGCGGTGCTCGAGGCCACCGTTCCCGTCATCGACGCCCTGACGAACTCCGAGGCCGCATGAGCACCGACACCACGCCTGCCCCCGGCGAGACCACCGAGCCCGGCGCGGCCCGAGACGTGCCCGAGGAAGTCCCACGCTGGTTCCGCGCCGGCGACGAGACTGCACTGAGCATCTTGACGCGGCCGATCGCGCCGGCCCGCGATGTCGGCGTGATCTTCCTCAACGGCGGGCACGGTGGCAGCTCGGCCGGCAAGAACCGCGTACACACCCGGATGGCCGACGATCTCGCCCGACGCGGGTTCCACAGCCTCCGCGTCGAGTGGCACGGAATCGGCGACAGCACCGGCGAGATCGACGAGTTCGTCATGGACGACCCGTTCGTCGACGAGGCGCTCGGCGCGGTGCAGGTGCTGCGCGACGAGGGCATCTCGCGGGTGGCGATCTATGGCGAGTGCTTCGGCGCCCGCACCGCGGTTGTCTGTCAAGATCGGATTCCCGAGCTGTGCGCGATGTTGCTCGTCACCCTCGTGATCCGTGACGGAGCACTGAGCGAACAGACACCGCAGCGCGTCGTCTCCGAACTCGACACGGGAGACTTCGTCAAGCGGCTCGATCGCGTGCGCCACCTCGGCGACCCGGAAAAACGAGCGCTCTACATCCGGCTGATCCGGTCGAAGAGTAAACAGATGCTGACGACGGCCAAGTTGCGCGTGGGCGGCTCGAAACTCGAGCCGTGGGTGAGTCCGCAGGTCGTGGCCGGTCTCGATGACCTCGGCGAGCGGCAGATCCCGGTGCATCTCGTCTATGGGACGAGCTACTGGGATCCGCACACCGGCGACTTCGTGAAGATCCGCGATGCGCTGAAGCCACTGGGACACGACAGCATCACCGCCGAGATCCTCGACGAGATGATCGCCGGCTACCGCACCCTGCATGTACAGGACCGCCTCGTCCCGCTGGTCGGCGAGTGGATGGACGGCGCCGTCCCGCGCTGAGTCGGCAGCACTCGATGCCATCCGTTCTCCATGACCTCGTCGCGGAATCGGCGACACGCGACGCCGACGCGCTCGCGCTCGTCGACGGTGACCGCTCCATCACGTACGGCGAACTCGTCGATCTGGCCGGCCGCGTGGCGCGGCTACTGATCCACGACTGCGGTGTCCGCCGCGGCGATCGCGTCGGCGTCCACGCCGAGAAGTCGATCGAAACGATCGTGGCGATCTACGGGGCGATGATGGCAGGCGCCGCCTACGTCCCACTCGACGCGAGCGCGCCCGCCGCGCGAATCGCATTCATCCTCGGCAACTGCGACATCCGCGTGCTCGTGTCCCCCACCAAGCTGAAGAAGACCTGGACGGCGCTCCCTGAGTCGGGGGCCCATCTCGACCACGTGGTCGCGCTCGACGCCGACTCGACCTTCGAACGTCCCGAGGCGATGCCGACTGCGATCACGCTCCACCGGTCCGCGCCCCCCGGCGACGCGACCGCCGGCGAGGCGACCGCCGACATGTCCCGCGACCTCCCGACGGTGATCGACGACGACCTCGCGTACATCCTCTACACCTCCGGTTCCACGGGCGACCCGAAGGGTGTCATGGTCTCGCACCGCAACGCGATGGCCTTCGCCACCTGGGCCGCCGACGAGTTCGCCCTCACTGCCGACGACCGCGTCGCGCAGCTCGCACCGTTGATCTTCGACCTCTCGACGTTCGACCTGTTCGCGTCTGCCTGCGCCGGCGCATCGGTACACCTCGTCGGACGCAAGGCGGCGATGTTCCCGGCCGATCTGCGGACGTTCATCGACGACAACGAGATCTCGACCATCTATGCGGTGCCGTCGATGCTGACGATGCTCGTCGAACGCGGCGGGTTGAGCGAGGGCGCACTCCCCTCGCTGCGCCGGATCCTCTTCGCCGGCGAGGTGTTCCCCACAAGGCACCTCGCGGCATTGATGCAGCTGATCTCGCATCCCGAGTACGCGAATCTCTACGGGCCGACCGAGACCAACGTCTGTACGTTTCACCGAGTGCTCGAGGTACCCGCACCCGACGATCCTCCGTCGTCGATCGGGATCGCCATCACCAACGACGAGGCGATCGTGGTCGGCGACGATGGACAAGTCGTCGAGCCGGGCGAGACCGGAGAACTCTTCATCCGCGGTGCCACCGTGATGCAGGGCTACTGGGGGGACCCGGAGCGCTCCGCGAAGGTGCTCGTGCCGCCTCCCGGGTCGGTCGGCGGACGCGAGCCGGCATATCGCACCGGCGACCTCGTGCGCGCGGCCGACGACGGCGCCCTGACATTTCTCGGGCGTCGCGACAACCAGGTCAAGCGCCGCGGCTACCGCATCGAGCTCGGCGACATCGAGGCTGCCATCCTCGCCGACGAGCGCGTGGTGGAGTGCGCCGTGTCGGGCCTGCCCGATGACGAACTCGGCACGCGACTCGTCGCGCATGTGGTGAGTCGGGCGGCGCTCGAGCCGAAGGATGTGCTCAAGTTCTCCCAACAGCACATTCCGCGCTACATGGTGCCCGATCACGTCGAGTTCCTGTCCGCGTTGCCCAAGACATCCACCGACAAGATCGACCGAGCCGGACTCAGACGGCGCGCACACGAGGAGCATTCCGTTGACGGTTCCTGACTACGTCCGACAGTTCCTGCTGACCGAACTCGAGTTCGTCGGCGACGAGGAGGAACTCACCGACGACTACCCACTGCTCGAGGCGGGAGTTCTCGACTCGCTCGGCATCATGACGCTCGTCGAATACCTCGAGTCCGAGTTCGACATCGTGATCGACGAAGACGATGTCGTCGCGGAGCACTTCGAGACGATCGACACAGTCGTCGCGCTGATCAGCGCGAAACAGGCCGCCTGACCGTACGCCGGGCGTTACCGGCAGGGGCGATCAGGCGACGAAGTGATCAGCTCGCCGCAGCCGCGCCCCACTTCAACTTCACCCGCTGCGCTTCCTCGATCGGGAGAATCTCACTCGACTTGGGCTCGAGTGCCGCCGCCGCCTGGGCGAGATTGCGTTGGAGCCGGCGCATGCCGTCGGGCTCGAGCGAGGCTGCATGATCGGTGCCCTTCCACGTACGGTCGAGCGTGAAGTGCCGTTCGATGTACGTCGCCCCGAGCGTGAATGCGACGGAGTCGATGGCAATGCCGTTGTGGTGACCGGAGTATCCGATCGCCTCGACCTCGTCGCCGTACGCTTCGAGGAGGCGTGGGATCTCCATCAGACAGGCCTCGCTGGCCTGGATCGGGTATCCGGAAGTGCAGGCGTAGAGCACGACGTCACCAGACCGGCCGTGGTCGCGGAACAGGTCCATGATCTGGGTCTCCTCGTCGCGGGTGGTCATGCCCATGCTGACGTGGATCTTGCCGCCGAACGTGCGACACGTCTCTTCGAGCAGCTCGAAGTTGGTGTTCGTGGCCGAGGGAATCTTGAGGTAGGTGGGTCCGAGCGTGACGACGTCGCGAAGTGACATGGCATCCCAGATCGACGTTGCGTAGACCATGTCACGGTCGGTGCAGTAGTCCATCAGCTCCTTGTGCTGATCCATGTCGAATTCGAGATACTCGCGGTGTTCGCCGTAGGTGTCACCGTAGGAGTTCTGCGGTACGGGGTGCGGCGCGTCGTACTGGTCGGGGGGAAGCAGATCGCGGTTCGACCGCTTCTGGAACTTGACGTTCTCGATTTCGCAGAACGAGCCTGCGACGTCGATGAATCGTTTGGCGATCTCCATGTCGCCCAAGTGGTTGCATCCGATCTCGGCGATCAACGTTGGTGGTTGCATGAGGTATCCCTTGTCGCTTTCAGGTCGTCTCGGAACGTGGTCCGATCGGATGTGGCCGCCGTTGTTGTCATCGGCACGAATCGGCGCTCAGTTCAGTCACTGACTGCTCCCTCACCAGGCCGTCCAGCCGCCGTCGACGACGAGATTGGCGCCGGTCATGTAGCTCGAGGCATCCGAGCACAGAAAGGCGATCGCCCCGCGGTACTCATCGGGGCGGGCCATTCTGTCGAGAATCGTGCGCGACGAGTACGCCTGGACGAACTCGTCGTCGTGGTCGTTGAAGGCGCCGCCCGGAGTGAGCGCGTTGACCCGGATGCCGCTGCCTCTGTAGTTCGCGGCCAGCGCCTTGGTGAAGCCGAGCACACCCGCCTTGCTGACGGAGTAGTCGAGCGGCTTGAACGAGCGCGTACCATCCGCTCGCTCGTACAGCCGCTGATCGGGACCCGCCATGCCGTACGTCGAGGAGATGTTGACGATGACGCCGTCGACGCCGGTCCGCTCGAAGTGGCGACACACCGCCTGTGTCACGAGGAACATCCCCGTGAGATTGACGTCCATGCTCAAGCGCCAACGTTCGACGGGATAGTCCGTGAATGCCACATCGTCGATCGCGACACCGCCCTGGGCACCGTCTGCGGGTTCTGCCTTCGGGTTGACCGCCGCGCTGTTGACGAGCACGTCGATCGCCCCCGAGGCGGCGATCGCGTCGATGCAGCGAGCGACGTCAGCTTCGGACGTGATGTCGCACGGCGCAGGGAGACAGTGACCCGATGTCGACAACTCGGCGGCGACGCGTGCTGCAGCATCGCCGTCATGGTCGAGCAGGTGGACCGTGGCGCCCACGTCGAGCAGTGCAGCGGCAAAACGTGCACCGAGCAGCCCCGCCCCGCCGGTGACGATCGCGCGACGACCGGTGAGATCGAACAAGGCCCGCGTGTTGATGCTGGATGATGCTGTCATGAGGTTCCGCCGGCGAGGATCGGCAACCGATCGTACCGTTGCACCACCATGCCCGGCACCCACGGATTTCGGACGCTCACGAGACACCCCACACGCGCCGCGCGACGGGCGGGACCAGCGTGATCGCGGTACGGCTGAGATGGCGCATGGACCGTTCCGAACGCCACGCCCTCGCGAACCAGCCGCGTGCGTCTCCGTATCGTCCGAGACGTGCGCAGCAGGCGCCGCAGACGGCCGCGTAGTTCGCATACGCGTGCGGGTCGCGTCGCAGACGGTCGCCGTGGACATCGACGAGCCGTTCCGTGCAATCGAGCAGACGTTCAGGGTTGTTGCGGCCGCGGGCATCGGGCGCAGCCCAGTTGATCCGCAGCAGTGCATCGGGGATGGCGACCACCCTCCACGAGCGGGCGGTACAGAGGGGCAACATCCGCAGCATGAACTCGGTCTGGTGGCTGCATCGGATGTTGTCGTCGAACCCACCGGCTTCGAGCGCCGCAGCGCGACGCACCGCGAAGCTGCCGGCGGCGATCAGGCCTTCGAAGTCGTCGAATACCGGGCCGAGCCGCAGTGGTAGCCGCGTCACCTCGACATCGCCCTTCACATCGATGACGCCGCACATCACGACCGCGCAGTCGGGATCATCGGCAAAGGGTGCGCTGAGCTGCGCCGCCCATGTGGCAACGGGCCGATCGTCGTCGTCGACGAATGCGACCAACTCGCCCCGTGCTTGCCGGAGGCCCGTGTTGCGTGCGACGGAGAGACCGCCGTTCACCTGGTATTCATACCGCACCCGCGGATCGTCGAACGCGGCGACGACAGCCTTGGTGTCGTCGGTCGAGCCGTCGTCGACGACCAAGATCTCGTAGTTGCAGTCCTGGTCGGCGAGCAGTTGGCCGACGAGATCGCCGAGCCGTTCGGCACGGTTGAACGTGCAGATGACGATGCTCAGCAGCGGTGGCTGGTCAGCCATCGCGCTCATCCTCGGAAACGCCGGCGACCGCCACCGAACGATCGAGCGCAGATGACGACTCGATCGCCTCGACCAGATGCACCGCCCGGATGCCGTCGCGCAACGGGGTGCCGACAGTGCCGGTACCGGCCACCGCATCGAGGAAGTCGCTCATCTGGGCCCGGAACATCGACTGGCGATCATATGGCCAGCTCTTGATGATCGGCTCGCCACCGCTCGGTGTGTGGACGAGGCGCGCCGCGTAGTGATCCCACTCGACCCTGCCGTCGGTGCCGACCGCGCGCAGCGTCACAGTGCGCGGTCGCTGGCGGTAGTCGAGATGTCCGTAGACGGAGGTGCCGGTCGTGGATCGGAAGAGATAGGAGGCAGAGTCCTCGACATCGATCTCGAGATCGGAGAGATGTCCCCCCGATGCGTAGACCCGTTCGAGCGGGCCGAAGATCCAGTCGAGCACGTCGATGTGGTGGATTTGCGTGCGCAGGACGCCGCCGCCGAGATCGCTCCGGGCTGCGTAGCCGATGCGATAGTCCTCGGCGGGGTGATAATCCGCGAGATGCTCACCCTGATGCGCCTCGACCGCGAGCAGCACGCCGAGGGCGCCCTCTAGAACGAGCTCACGGATCGCGAGCAGGCCGGGCTCGTAGCGGAATTGGTGGCCTGCTGCGGCCACCAGCCCCCGCGCTTCGGCCAGCGTCGCAACGGCGTCGAGTCCCACCGATGTGGTGGCGACAGGTTTTTCGACCAACACGTGACATCCCGCGTGGACCGCCGTCTCCAGATGGCCGAGATGTGCTGCCGTCGGGCTCGCGACGATCACCGCATCGACGTTGCCGACGACGTCGGTGAGCGAATGCGCGACCTCGATCTCCCGGCCAGATACATCGAGGCGCTCGAGCCGACCGTGCTCGGACACCGCGATGGGTGCCGCACAGCCGAGTTCGAGCAGGACCGCGAGGTGACGTCGTCCGATCGAGCCGGTCCCGACGACGGCGACCGTCGGTCGCTGCGGGGAACTGTGGGCCATGCGTCAGGATCCGGAGCGTTCGAAGTACGCACGACACGCCGCTTCGGCGGCAGCGAGTGATGCCGGGTCGTCGATGTCGACTGCGAGCTCGGGACCGATCACCATCGGCAAGATCCGGTCGCCCGTCATCGAGCGCTTGACCGAAATCGTGTCCGCGCGGAACACGTCGAGTGTTCCCGTCTGCCAGTACGCGTCCGGCAGCGCCTGTCTCGGCTGGTTGTACTGCTCGTGGATACCCGAGTCGACCAGCGGGACGAGTACACCGTCGACGATGCGCCACATCTTGAACGGGTTGTTGGCGGGTGGCGTGACGGCCCGCAGCGAGTCGGCCTCAGGGTCGGCCGCGAGTGTGCGCACACCCTCGTCGATCAGCCCGGGGGGACGCAGCGGTGACGTCGGGCGGAGGTGTACGACGATGTCGGGCCGGTAGCCCTCGGCCGTCGACAGTGCCTGGAGCGCGTGCTCGAACACCGGCAGATCGAGGACGGTGTCGCCGGCGAGTTCGGCGGGCCGGATGAACGGCACCTCGGCGCCGGCCTCCGCGGCGGTCGCGGCGATCTCGTCATCATCTGTGCTGATGATCGTGCGCGTCACCGTCTCGGCGTCGAGCGCAGCGCGCACCGACCACCACAGCAGGGGCCGGCCGAGCAGCGTGACGAGATTCTTTCGGGGAATACCCTTCGAGCCACCCCGCGCCGTCACGATCGCGAGGACCTCCAAGTCAGCGCCGGACACCTCAGGTCACCTCTCGCTTTCCGAGCAGTAGATCCGCGAGTTCGCGCAGGACGCCCTCGCCGCCCTTCGCCGAGGTGGTGTGCCTGGCCAGCCCGACGACGTCGGGATGCGCGTCGGCCGGCACGATCGGCCACCCGACGATCGACAGCGCCCCAGCGTCGTTGTCGTCGTTGCCGATGTACATCACGCGGTCGAGGTCCAATCCGCGCGCTGCGACCACTTCGCGCAACGCCGCTTCCTTGTCACCGCTGCCTTGGATGACGTCGACGCGGAGCTTGGCTCCCCGCACCGACACGACCGGGTTCCGCTCGGTCGACAGAATCATCATCTCGAGCCCAGCGCCGCGCAGCAGGTCGCACCCGAGACCGTCGGAGCGGCTGCAGCGCACGGCTTCGTGGCCATCGTCGGAGACCAATACCCGATCGTCGGTGAGCACTCCGTCGAAGTCCGTGACGAGGAGGTCGATGTCGTCGAGTCGCGGCGTCATGCGGCAGCTCCCGGTCCTTCGACCGATGTCGGGTCTGCGTCGACCGGCGCGCCAACAAGCGTGGTCCCCCGCTTGTGGATCAGGTTCTGCACGTCGAGCTCGACCGGCGCGATCGGCTCAGCGATCACGATCGTCTCGCGGGCGCCGACGCCGGACAGTCGGTCGGCCAGCCGCGCCGCGTTGTCCGTCGCTGCCGTCGTGTACTCGGAGGCCCGCGGCGACGGAGAAGCATGTTCGATGATCGGCTCGCCCCACGACTCCTGGTGGCTCGCGGCACGCGGACGAGACGCGAGCCCGTGGCGAACGAGGTTCGGCACCTTGAGGGGACCATCGTGCTGCCGCAGCTCGGGTGCCAGCCGCCACCACTGGACCACGGGCACGACAGCGCGCCGGTCGACGGCCAGGTTCTCGTACATCGAACCGATGTCGAGCGGATCGATGCGACTCGTCACGAGGTCGTCCACACGCATCCTCCCTGTCTCGATCATGTCGAGGAAGTATTGCGCCGCACTGTGCCGATCCAGACCATCGGTGCCCGCGTCGAGTAACCCGGCGTGTGCGCCGACGAGCCGGAGCCGACGACGAGCGACCAGGTCCAGTGCGAGCGGTGCCGATTCGGCACGCGTGGTGCCGAGCAGGACGACGGCCGCTCCGACGTTCGCGGCGCGGAGCGCGTACTCGAGTCCGTCCGTCGTGCCGCTGGCCTCGATGACGATGTCGGCTGCGACATCGTCGATCTGATCGGGGCCGCGCGGAACCGCGTTCTCGGAGACCCGAACATGGACGTCCTTGGCGTTGGAGGCTGCGATCACCGTCGACGGTCCTGCGCCTGCCGTCATCGCCAGCCGGTGCGCGAGCAGGCCGATCGCACCCGCCCCGATGACGGCGATCGACCGCCCGGCGCACTCGCCGGCACGGGCCACCCCGAGTGCGGCGATGGCGCCGAGGGTGACCATCGCGGCCGAGTCCGGATCGGTCCCTTCCCGAATTGCGAGAACCTGCGATCGTTTCACCGTCACCAACGACTGATGCGGTGCACCCCACACGGCGACGCGATCGCCTGGCTCCAGGTCGTACACCCCGGGGCCGACCGCGTGTACCGAACCGGCGAGGGAGTAGCCCGGATGATGCGGGTAGCTGATCGCGGCCCCGGGGAGGCCGAGCCAGCGCGCTCGCTCGGTCCCCGCGCTGACCGCACTCGCCTCCACCAGAACCGTGACTTGACCCGCTTGCGGTGCGGGCACCTCGACGGGCACGAGTTCCGCACGTCTCCGCGAGGGCCACATCACTGCGGCGGCCCGCGAGGCGTCGGGACGTGCTCTCCGCGTACGCCGACGTTGGCCGAGCCACCGCTTCGCCTCGACGAGCCCGACATCCGTCGGCGCCGAGATGTCCGGTTGCTCGACGACGACACTTCGCGCCTCGAGTTGTCCGACAACGTGGTCGGTGACGTGCATCGTGGTTGCCAGGATGGTGAACATCGGATTTGCATATCCGCTGGTGGGGAACAGCGATGCGCCGATCACGTACAGGCCTGGCACGGAGTGCGCCTGGCCGTTCGGATCGACGACGGACGTCTTCGGATCGTTGCCCATTCGGGTGGTACCCGCATGATGTGAGGCATCGCCGACCGCTGCCCGGATGCTCTCATCGTCGAGTTCTCCGTCGAGGCTCCCGATCCCCCTCCGCCGGAGGTCGTCGTCGAGGGCTCCGTTCACCGCTCGGACGCTGTGGAGATCGAGGTCCGAGAGAGTCGAGTCGATCGTGGTGAGTGGGTTTCCCAGCGGGTCAGCGCGGTCCGAGAGTCGGACCCGATTGCCGTGCACCGGCTCCTGCTCCATGATGGTCCTGACCAGTATCGAGTCGATCGGCCCTTGGTTGCGGAGACGGAATCGTGCCATCTGGTCCAGCGCATCTCGCTCGGAGAGAATCCGGCGGAGAGCGGCGGCGTCGACCTTCCGCACCCGGCCCCGCGCTGCTGCTCGCAGCGACCTGACGCCCGGGGGGATGTCGGCCACGACGACCGGTTCGAGACGCACGTAGCTGTTCAGCGTATGGAGTTGTTCCTGAGCCGCCGCGGTGAGCCCAATGCCCCACCTCGTGTTGCCCTTCGACGTCGCACGCGCCGGCCAGTAGCGGCGAGCCGGGAGCCGCCGGCCGGCTTCACCGAGCGAGAGTGCTGCGGTGAAGCCCTTCGGATGGTCCTGGAAGTAGCGACCGACCAGGTCGTGTTCGTTCCCGAGGCCGTCCGCGCGACTGGAACGGCTGGCCAGCAAGAGGCGCGCATTCTCGATGGCTCCACAACCGAGCATCACGACACGGCTGCGAACCGTGAACGAGTTGCCGAGCAACGTGCTCGCTTCGACACCGCCGACCCGGGTGCCCGACGCGTCGAGTTCGACCGAGGTCACGTTGGCGAGGGTGATGAGGTGGACACCGTCAGCCGCGCTGACGCGGGACCGCAGCTCGTCGCCGAACCGCAAGGGTCTCCGGTCCTTCTGGAACACGAGGGTTCGCAGCACGTCGGACTCGAAGCGGATACCGTCGCCGACTTCGGCCGATCGGCCGCCAACACCGTCGCCGCGATCGGACGGTTTGTCGAAGTACGACGGGTCGGGGAGGGCGAACATGCCGGCCGCTCGCGCGTAGCAGGATCGAAGGCGCTCTGCATCGATCGGCCAACCTGACCCGGGGACCCAGGGGCGCTCGCGTAGGTCGATGTCGTCGAGGGTCGTGATTCCCCCGGTCCACAGGTTGGTGGTGCCGCCCAACCACCTTGCGCGACTCTCGTCGCCGATTCGATCAGCGGAGCATTCGACCGAGTTGAACGCCGACGTCGCGTCGTCTCTGACCTCCCCACCACTCTCGATCACGACGATTCGTAGACCGCGGCCGAGCAGCGAGAGGGCCGCGGTACAGCCGGCCGCGCCAGATCCGACGATGCAGACGTCGTACTCGAGCAGCGCAGCGTCCGGAATGCGCCGTGCATCGTGGACGGGAAGCCGATGTCTGCTCCATTCGTCACGGCCGTCGAGTGCTCGCGCTGCCGACGTCCGCCATGTTCGCGTCACGCTCAACCGCCCACCTCCTCCATGCTCGCGCCGCTGGGGTCCATCGTAGGTTTCGTGCGCAACCTCCGAAGAAATCGGGCGCAGGGTGCGCCGATAGCGTGCGCCCGATGAACGGCGTCCAGATCATCCCGACTGCGGCGCGCGCCCAGCTTCTCGTGTCATGAGCGGCGGCACGCGCTGGCTGCTCCTGCCCGTCGAGGTGAAGACCCGGGCGTTCGAGTCCCGGCTGTTCCTCGGCGCGCACGCCGTCGCAGCGGGGTGGAACGTAGTGATCGGACGGAAGAGTGCGCTCAACAGTGCGATCCGTTCGTTGCCACGCGGCCTCTACCTCGACAAGTGCATTCAGGCGTCATCGCTGCAGAAGACGCAATATGTGAAGGCGCTCGGCAACGTGTACGCGGCGATCGACGAGGAGGGCCTCGTCCACGAGGGTGGCTCGGAGACCTACCCGAAACGACGGTTGACGACCGAGACCCTCGCCGAAACCTCCCGATTCTGTTCGTGGGGCGACGCGCAGGCAGAGGTCGTGAGAGCCGCGATGCCAAAACTCGCCGACCGCGTGGTCGTCACCGGCAATCCGCGAGTCGACCTGTGGCGACCCGAGATGAAGGGACTCCACACCCGGCAGGTCGACCGAATCCGCGAGTCGGTCGGCGAGTTCGTCTTCTTCCCGTCGAACTTCGCCAATGTGATCGGAGCCGACGGCCGGGAACTCACCGAACAATTCGGGCACGTCAGCGGCCACTACGCTGATCAAGACGAGCGCCGGCGCTTCGAGGGGTACCTCGATCTCCGCCGACAAATCCTCGACCGCCTCCGGATCGCGCTCCCGCGACTGGCGCGCGAACTTCCGGACGGCCATCGCCTGGTGATCCGGCCGCACCCCGCCGAGGATCACGAATTCTGGGACCAGGTGATCGATGGGCACCCGAACATGGAGTTGCACTATGAGGGCACGATCACGCCGTGGCTGCTCGCGGCCCGAGGGATCGTCCACAGCAACTGCACGAGCGGCGTCGAGGCGGCCGTCTCCGGTGTGCCGTGCATCGCCTACTCCCCGCTCGACGAGTCCGCCTTTCCGATGCTGCCCAACGAGATCAGCCGTGTGGTCGAATCCGACGACGAACTGATCGCCGCGGTCGGCGACCTCATCGCCGGCCGCCAAGTCGTGCCCGACCAGGCCCGCGCGGTTGTGGACCACCACATCGCGGCCGTTCGTGGTCCACTTGCCAGTGAGAACCTGCTCGCAGAGTTCGACTCGCTGCCCGTGCGCGAGGACCGCGGTGACGGGCGCCAGGCTCGACGACGCTCTGACGAGTTGCGCATGATCCCGACGAGGATCCAGAAACTACGCGCGAAGCGCCTCCGGACCGCTCAGGATTGGATGCCGCCGATCAGCAGCAAGCTTGCGGACCAGAAGTTTCCGCTCACCGAGACCTTGGAGGTCGACGGCATCCTCGATCGATTCGCCACCGAGCTCCCACGACTCGCCGGGGTCGAGGTCAGCGCGGTGGGCGAATCTCTGTTTCAGCTGTCGCCTGCCGACCGGGGCTGATCCGCTGCGGGCGAGAACGAGCACGTCAAAGCACGGAAAGAGTGCTGTCGCCATTCGCGGACGTGCTCGAGATAGGTGCCGTCGGTGTCGATGCCGGCATGCATGTTGATCCATGGCGTCCGATCTTCGTCGAGCACGCCCTGTTCAGCTGCGCTGTCGGAGCCGGCGGGCGCGGTCGCGGAGGTCGAGTTGCGCACGGCCGAGCGCGTCGTCGCGGACGACGAGGAATGACTGGGAATCGCGCTCTGCATTCGACCAGCGGTGCTTGTACGCGAAGTCGCCGCTGAGCATGTCCTTCTCGAGGTCACCCTGCTCGGCGAACCGCTCGAGTGTCTGGAAGATTCCGATGTTGCCAGGGCCGTACTTGCGGAAGTCATCGTCGATGGCGAGGGTGTCACCGATCACACGGCCGTCGACGTGCAGCAGCAATGCCACCCACACCGGGCGCCCGTCGGCGCGGATCGCCCTGATCCCGGCACGGCCGTCGAACGCCATCGCGCGCACCACGGCCCTCGTGAAGGCAGCGTCGCCGTCGGTGGCGAATGCCTTGGGGCCGTCGCCGCCGGTCCACCGCTTGGCGATCAATTCCTCGAGCGCATCGAGTCCCTCGTCGATGCCGAGGTCGAGCATCTCCGTCACTTCGAACTGCTCGCTCAGCCGACGCATCGACCGCGGAACGTCACGCTTCTGGGCGATCTTGCGGACCCCCGCTACCGGATCGTCCATCAGGTCGAACCGCACGACAGCGGCCGGCAGTGGATCGGCGAGCGGTACCGCCCGGAGATCGGTTCGACCGATGAGCGCCGGCCGCAAGGGGCCGTCGCTGCGCAGTCCACGGAGGTAGGCGGCCGATCCGGGTCGCCCCAGCGCGCCGTGTAGATGGTCGAGGAGCAGATCGGGCAGCTCCGGCATCCAGTCCGCGAGCAGCGGATCTCCGTAATCAACACGGCCCGAGGCCGCGCTCTTCAGCCTGGTGACCGCGAACGATCCGACGCCGATCCGCGACAGGTCGAAAGGGGCGACGCCGACGAGTTCGCCGTCGCTGCGAAAGGTGACGACGTGGACCGGTCGGCCGGCTGAGTAGTGCCGGAACCAGGTGACCACGTAGGCCGGCGCCTGATAGGGATTCGAGTTCGCGACGCGGTCGAGCAGCTCGTTCCATGGGCGGCGGAGCCGTTCGAGCCCGTCGACGTCGGCGATGACCTCGACGTCGACTGTCATCGAGGCGTCGATCCCGACTTCACGGGTCCCGCGAGCAGCGAGCGAGCGCGCCTGCTGGCGACACCATGTTGCATGAAGCGTTCGGCGCGGCCGAGCGCACCTGGTCGGGTGAGCACGACGGAGCGGAGTGTGCGCAACTCGTTCGACCAAACCGTCTTGTAGTCCTGCACACCTTGGCCGTGGTCGTACTCCGCGGCGCCCTCGGCGAGTGCCTGCAGGAGGATGCCGTGCACGAGCACATAGCCGGGTCGGCACTTGCCGGCCACCGTGTCGAAGCCGGCCGCCTGCCCGACCCACCGCGATCCGATGTTGTGCCCGAGCTCGAGCGCGGCGACCGTCTCGCCCGCAACGAGTCGGCACATCCGTGCATCCCCAACCCGGTCGAGCGCCTCCATCGAATCGCGTACGAGCGCCAAGGAGCGGGGACGCTGCAGCAGCCGGGGGGCGTCCTCGGCGCCGAACCGCTCGATGTGCATCTCGGCCATCCGTTCGAGCCCTGGGGTGACCGGCGCGGTGGTCTCGATCGTCACCTCACCGAGGCTGCTCGCCAGCTTGCGGCTGTACTTGGGCAGTTTGAGCTTCGCCGCCCGCCGTTCGATCTCGCCCTCGGGGTCGTCCCATGCGTCGAATCGAGTCACCGGGGAGGCCGCCGAGCTGGTTTCGACCACCTCGACATCGTCAATCTCGAGCAGCGTCCGATAAAAGACGCTCTGCTCGTCGACGCGCCGAACAGCGACCGCGCATCCGGAGGACCGGGCGAGATCGCGCAGGTGATCGGTGAGGAGCGCCGCGCACGCCTCGGCGTGCTCCGAGGCGAACAGCGGGTCGCCGTAATCGCCCGGCTCGGTCGCCGCCGTGATGACGACTTCGATCGGCGGGGCGCCGAGCGGGCGGGTCACGACAAAGGGGGCGATGCAGACGAGCTCGTCGCCATGATGAAAAGCGAGCACGTGCAATCGATCGCGACGTCCCGCCTCGTCGTACCAACCCAGCATCCATTCAGGCGATTGATATGCACATGACCCCGGCGTCGCCACGAGCAGGTCGCGCCAGGCGGGGACGAGCCCGCGTAACTCCTCGATGCCATCGATCACCGACAGACTGATTCCCGTTCCGTCGTCGGAAGGGCGCAGCCTGGATCGGTCGTTCATGTGCTTCGTCAATCCGCCTCGGTTTTCGAAACTGCCCCGCCGGCCCAAGTATGGCCGATACGCGACGCTCAGACACCAACCCCTGCGGAGTCGCGCCACGCGTCGCGGTCGAGTCACCGATCGGCGCGCCTGGTCAGCGATGTGACGCGAGGGCTCGCCCGGTGCGGAGACTGGAGAGCCCCCAGCTCAGATCTCGGCGCGCATAGTCGAGAGACGCGAGCGGATGCCCGATCGTGAGCGAACGCTTGGCAAAGACGAACGACGCCGTCGCGAACGACGCGAACACCTCGGCCCGGTCGAGTTCACGACCCGCGGCGGCATACGCCGCGCAGAGGGGATCGGTGAACACGCGGTGTGCATCGCCGGCCGACGCCGTCGAGTGGAACGCGATCGCGGCGCGCCGGGCCAGACGGAGGGCGAGTACGCCGATGTCGAATTCCGCGAATGTCCAACGCTCGTCGGTCGGGAGATCGATCAATCCGACGGATCCGTCGGCACCGGCGATCAGGTTGTGCGGCCCAGAATCGCAGAGTGACCGAACGGGGTCGCTCGGCGGCGGCTCGGAGCCCACCACCGCCCGGCGGACTTGCTGGTGAAGGCGACCAACCGAGATCGTCGCCGGCGCACCGGCGGTCAACGCAGCGTGAAAGCCGGCGAGGAGGGCGCCGGACGCCCGCGCCAGGGCCGAGAGCTCGACGGGCCAAGCGGCGCCGCTCGAGCGGCCATCTGGTGCAAGCGACTCGATGCGCTCCTTGACGGGCACGCCCCGCGAATACTCGTAGGCGAACAGATCCGGTTCCGATCCCCACCCGACCGGTCGTGGAGCGATCGCGCTGCCGGGGCCGTCCGCGGCGTGCAATGCCAGCGTCTCGTGGAGCCGATAGAGAGTGTGCGCGTCGCTGCCGGGTCGAGGTGGGTTGCGCTGCGTTTTGGCGACGATGGTGACGGTCGACGGATCGGACTCGTCGGCGAGGAACAGCACGTCGCTCGGCCCGCGATCGATCCGCTGCGCCACGACGCGCCCGACGAGAAGCGCATCGAGGGAAGTCCTGCCCTCGGCTACGCCGGGCGAGGACATCCGCTCCGACGGGCGACGTTCGTCTGCAGCACTCAATGCGATGCGTCTCCTCTGCGCTCCGGCGCCCGATGTGGGCCACACCAGTCACTACCCGAGGCGTTGCACGATATCGCCGGAGTTGCGCCCGAACCCGGACCGGTCGACCGTGTGGTCGCTCGTACCTGTCCGGTAGCGTCCCCATGATGGTGGCTGCGTGGAACACGGCGGTGGGCCGCTGATGGCAGATCGGATGGGCAGGCGGAGGTCCGCAGCAGCGACCATCGGCGTCAGCGCGGTCGACGAGACGGGAGCCGCGCCAGATCTCGGGGTGCCCGAACGCAGCCGCGAGGACGAGACGGCCGACGAACTCCTCGAAGCCGCCCGCGACGCCGCCGCCGGGGACGGCAGCTCCAAGGCCGACCGCCAGGCCGAACGCGAGCTCGTCAAGAAACTGCTGCTCCCACGCAAGCGCGGCCTGGCGCTGCTCGCCTTCCTCTCGTTCGTCACCGGCCTGTTCGAAGCCTTGTTCCTGCTCCTCATCACGCAGACCGCGTTCTCGATCGCCGACGAATCCAGCGAAGGAGTCGGGCCGGTCTGGGGCCAGACGATCAGTGTCGGCACCGCCATCACCGCGGCGATCGTGCTGGTGGTCCTGCGGCTGGTCACCGGGTGGCTGGGTGTCGTCCAGGGCACCCGGATCACCAAGACCGTGAGCATCTCGCTCGGACGTGATCTCACCGACGCGTTCCTCAACGCCGGCTGGGAGGCGCAACACGGAGACCGGCCCGGTCGCCTCCAGGAACTCCTCACGTCGTTCGCGCGACACGGCGTGGCGGTCACCGGGAGCGCGGCCGGCGTCGTCCGGGCGCTGCTCAGCGTGCTCGTGCTGCTCGCCGCGGCGGTCGCGGTCAACCCGATCGCCTCGCTCATCGCAATCTTCGGTGTCGTCCTGCTCGGCGGCGCGCTCCGGCCATTACGCAGCGCTGTGCGGCGCCAGTCCAAGCGGACCACCGAGACATCGATGAGTTTCGCGACCGCGCTCAGCGAGGTCTCCGACCTGGGCCTGGAGATGAACGTCTTCGGTGTCCAGCCCGCGGTGGGCGCGCGCGTCGACGAGCTGATCGTCGCCAAGGAAGGACAGGCCCAACGTCTCGGGATTCTCAAGGGCATGGTCCCCCTGCTCTACAGCGGGATGGCATACCTCGCGATCGTCGTCGCAATCGGGTTCGTGTCGAAGGCCGACAGCGACACAGCGGCATCCGCGGGCGCAGCGATGCTCGTGATGCTCCGCTCACTCAGCTACGGCCAGCTCGTCCAGACCTCCTGGGCGGGGATCAACGCCTCGATTCCTTACTACCGGATCTTCGACGAGGAGATCGAGCGGTACCGCGCCGCCGAGGTCATCGACCAAGGGATCCCGATCGGCCGCATCGGAGAGGTTCATCTCGACGATGTCTCCTACGCCTACACGGCGGGACAGCCGGTGCTGCACAACGTGACCGCCACGCTCGAACCCAACGAGGTGGTCGGCATCATCGGCCCATCCGGCGGCGGCAAGTCGACACTCGTACAGCTACTGCTCGGGCTCCGTCGACCCGATGAGGGTCGGGTCCTGTCCGATGGACGTGACATCGCAACCCTCGCCCGTGCGGAATGGTCGCGCAAGGTCACGTTCGTGCCCCAACACAACCATCTTGTTGCAGGCACGATCGCGGACAACATCCGATTCTTCCGCGAGGATGTGACTCACGACGACATCGTCCGCGCGGCCGAGATGGCACAGTTGGGCCGCGACATCGCGGGATTCGAAGAAGGCTACGACCGCGAAGTCGGCGAGCGCGGCAGCCACCTCAGCGGTGGCCAACAGCAGCGGCTCACGATCGCCCGCGCACTGGTCGAGCAGCCCGATCTCCTGATCCTCGATGAGCCGACGAGTGCCCTCGACGTTCGGTCCGAAGCACTCATTCGCGACGCGCTCGACGAACTCCGTGAACACATGACGATCGTGGTGATCGCGCATCGACTCTCGACGCTCGACACCTGTGATCGCCTGATGGTCATCCAGGACGGCTACATGCGCGGATTCGACCGCCCCGAGGTCCTCGAACGCGAGTCGGACTTCTACCGCGAGGCACTCGTACTGGCGGGGCTTCGTTGACATCACCGCAGGCTGAGCTGGCAATACCGACGACACGCACTACCCTGACGCGGCGGGCGAGAGGCGACTCCAGATGAATCAGAACCCACACCTTGCAGCGATCAAACGACGGTGGTGGCTCGTCGTCGCGCTCGCACTGCTCGGCGCTGTGATCGGGGCGATCCCGGAGTCCGAACGCGTCGAGGAACAAGCGACGAGCTTCACGGCCACGCACACGATGCTGCCCAACGAGGGAGGCGACAGCTCGACGGTGTCCACGAGCCAGGTCGAGCTGCTCGCGACCACCGGCGAGGTACCGGCCAGGGTCGCCGAGCGCCTCGACTTCGAAGGCAATCCCGCCGAGCTCGCCGCCCAGGTCAACGTTCAGTTCGAACTCGAGACCGGGGCGCTCCGCTTCACGACGGTGCAGGCCAGCGCGGCCACAGCCGAGGAGTTGGCAGACGCATTCGCCGACGAACTCAACTCATATCTCACCGAACGCCAGGACGACGTCTACCAGGACCGTCTCCAGTCGTCGCGCGACCGCGTGACCGAATTGGAGGATCAGCTCGACGCCATCGGCGTGCAACTCGTTGCCGATCCGGACAACGCCGTGGTCATCGCCGAGCGCGACGCGATCTCGCGCTCGTACGGTCTCGCATTCGAGCAGAACCAGGCGCTCGAGGACAGTGGCGGACAGCTCACGTTCACGACGCTGCAGAGCGCCCAGGCGGTCCCCCAGGTCGATCGCGGTCTCAGCGCACCGACCTCACGCCGCACAAGGGCGATGATGGGATTGATCGTCGGCGGAACCCTCGGCATCATCGCCGCGGTCGTCCTCGGGCGGCTCGACAGCAAGATCCGGTCCAAGGAGCAGGCCGAAGAGCTCATGGGCATGCGCGCCCGCTCGACGATCCCCAAGGTCAAGTCGACCGAGCGCGATCAGATCGTCGTACGACCCGGTCGCCACGACCCGTTGTCCGACTCGTATCGCACGGTCCGCAACGTCGTGCGCTTCGTGCAGGGTGGCCTCGAGACGGGGCCGGCGGCCCGTGTCACGCTCGTGGTCTCGCCGGGGCCCGGAGACGGCAAGACCTCGATGGCGGCCAACCTGTCGGCCGCATTCGCCGAATCCGGTGATCGCACGGTCGCGGTCAACGCCGATTTCCGTCGGCCGCGGTTGGCGGCGGCGATGCTCGATGTCGGCACTCCGGAATTGCCGTGCCACGTCGAGGACCTCGACGACGTCGACACCGGCTCCCTGGTCAAGGGGACCGACAATCGGAACCTCAAGGTGATGGACCTGGCGTCGATCAGGGCCTCCCCCGGCGACCTGGTCCGTGGTCTCATCGGCCACCTGGCCGTGCTGTCCGACGTTTCCGACGAGATCATCATCGACACCTCGCCGATCGGCGCCACCGCCGAGGTGCTCGAGCTGTTGCCCTACGCCGACGTGATCATCGTCGTCGTGCGCGTCGGTCACACGTCGATCCAGGCAACCGAACGCACGATCGCGATCCTGCGCGACATCGCCACGGCGCCGACGTTGATGGTGCTCACCGGCGTCAAGGCAGAGAAGAACCCCTACTTCGAGTACAGCGATCAGCGGTGGCCCACTGAGCAAGTCGACGACGACATCGACGACGACGACGACATCGACGACATCGACGACGACGACATCGAGGATCTCGAATCCGACGACATCGACGACGAACTCGACGACCCGGACGATGAAGACGTCGATGACGATGACGATCTCGACGAAGAACTCGAAGTCGCCGCAGAACAGGTCGACGATCTCGACGATGACGATGACGTCGACATCGATTCCAACGATCGTGACGATGACGATCTCGACGACGAATCGGTCTCGTCGGGTTCAGCGGCCGCGCTGCAATCCACCGAGTGAGCTGACCGATGGCACAGCGCCTGGTCGTCGCCGCCGCCGTCGCCTACCTGGTCCTGCTCGGCTGGATGATCGGCAACACGAGCTACGACGCCTGGGGCCTCCTCGTCGTCCTTCCGATCTTCGGCTCGATCGGCGTCCTCATCATGCGCGGGCTCTTCCGCGGTCGACTGGCCACGATCCTCAACATCATGTACCTCGGGCTGGCGACGAAGCTGCTCGGCACGGCGGCCCGCTACTACGTCGGCTTCGAGGCCTACGACGGTGGCATCGATGCGCAGGAGTACCACCTCTACGCGGTCGACGCCGCCCGCGACGTGTGGGACGGGCGAGCCGACTTCCTGTCGATCTTCCCCGGCGGAACCGGCACGCCGTTCACCGAGGGCATGACCGCTCTCGTCTACACGTTGACCGGTACGAGCAAGATGGCCGGATTCGTCGCGTTCTCGTTCCTCGCATACATCGGCACCGCCTTCTTCGTGAAGGCCGCATGCGTGGCGATTCCCGGGCTGGCGATGAGGAAGTACGCGCTGCTGTGCGTGCTCGCTCCGAGCCTCATCTACTGGCCCGCCTCGATCGGGAAGGAGGCCCTCATGATCTTCTTCCTCGGCATCGCCACCTACGGGATCGCTTCACTCGTGTCGCGGCCGCCGGTCGCGATGCCTCTGATCATCGCGGCCTCGGGCCTGATCGGGGCCACGTTCATCCGCCCACACCTCGTCGGCGTCTGGATGGCCGGCCTGTTCCCGGCGCTGCTCATCGCCCTGTTACGTGGACGTGACGTGTGGCACGAGGGCGGCAAACGCAAGCTCGATCGGGCGCTGTTCCTTCCGATCGTGCTGATCGCGTCGATCGGGCTGGTCCTGGTCGCCTCGGCCACCGTGCAGTATCTCAATCCGAGTAGCGACGATCCGGCCGACGGGGGCGGATCGATCACCGACATCATCGACGAGACCGCCCGCCGCACGTCCCAGGCGGGTTCGGCGTTCACCCCGCCATCGGTCTCGAACCCGGCCAACTGGCCGTTCGCTGTCGTGCGCACGCTCACCCGCCCGCTTCCGATGGAGGCGCGCGGACTGTCGCAGATGATCGTGGCCGCGGAGATCCTGGTCTTTCTCTGCATGTGCATGTGGTCGTACCGCCGCGTGCTCAACGCGGGCGTCCTCGTGGTGAGGAACGCGTACATGGCATTCGCGGTCACGACGCTGTTCCTCGGCGGGCTCGCCTATTCGAGCTTCGGCAACCTCGCGGTGCTCTCGCGGCAGCGATCGCTCGTCGTGCCGCTGATGCTGCTCATCGTCTGCGTTCCTCCGCTCGCCAGACGGCAGCGGACAGATCCCGAACTCGACGGGACGCTCGCAGATCAGAAGAGTTCGATGTCACCCAGCTCGAGAGCCCAGTTCGACAGCGGTGGGGCGCCGACATCGACCAGACCGCGCCAGGTCAGCATCGGACCGCCCGACGGCAAAGGCACGAAGCCAGACGACATCTGGGGCTGACCCAGCCGGATTGCGTACGCCGCGCCGACATCGCGGGCGGCGCGGGCTGCGAGTCGGTCGGCCACGGCGGTCGGGCCGAACGATGCGACGAGCGCGAGTTCGGTCGACGCTCCCCTCCGTCGAGCACGCACGATCACCGCCGCGTCGCCCTCATCGACCACGCGATAGCCGAGCAGATCGGTCCCGAATCGCCATCGGAGGTAGGGCTCGCTGCTGTTCGTTCGGAGCTCGCGCACATCGATCGGCTCCGCCCGCCGGTCGCCAGGACCCCCGCTGTCGAGCCATGCGAGCACGTCTTGGCCGATGTCGATCGACTCGGACCAGCGGTCCGCGGGGACCCTCGACCGGATCGCGGCGACGGCGCCGTTCGGGCCGCTGAATCGCACCGCCGCGGGCAATCGACCGACCTCCCGCCAGCCCATCTTGAGATAGCCGGGCCGGGATTGGTCGTTGGGCGTATTGAAGACGAGATCGACCCCCTCGCCGCGCATCGCCTCGATGCCGTGCAGGGTCAGCGCCGTGAAGAGACCGCGGCCCTGATAGTCCGGGTCGGTGGCGGTATCGACCGCTCGCACGGCACGAAGCACGGAACCGCCGCGAACGAACTCCCATCGCATCAGGGTGCGCAGCGCGATGATGCGGTCGCCGTCGGTGGCAACCCACATGGGTGACGCACCGAACGGGTTGCGTTCGTGCTTCCACTCGAACAGGCGCGGATAACGCGGGTCGCCATCGCTGCCGAGGGAGCGGCCGAGCAACTCGATCACCGCCGGACGGTCATCGGCGGTCGCGGGACGAATGTCGGGGGCCGGCCGTCGGGGCCGTTTCGAGGTCGACTTGGCTCCGCCCTCACCGACGCCGGTCACGCCATCGGCCGGGTCGGCCGACGGCCGCGCTGCCACGAGTTCGGCGTAGGTCTCCTCGATGATCGCCACCGTTCTGGCGACTGCGAAGTCCGCGGCACGAGCGCGCGATGCGTCCGCGAGTCGCGAGCACAGATCCGAGTCCGTCGCGATGTGTTCGAGCGCGCCGGCGAGCGCTGCTGCATCGCGCGCGGGGACGAGCAGTGCGTCAACCCCATCCTCGAACTCCTCGGCAATCCCGCCGACGGCCGTCGAGACGATCGGCAGGCCGAGCCCCGTCGCCTCCATCACCGCCACGGGCAGACCCTCCCACTGCGATGCCATGACGAAGGCATCGCAGGCTGCCATCACGCGCACGGCATCCGACCGAAATCCTGTGAGCAGCACGCGATCGTCGAGACCGAGTTCACTGCGCATCGCACGCAACTCGGCGTCCTGGGGGCCTTGGCCGACGGCGACGAATCGGATCGGGATCTTCCGTTCGGCGAGCAGCCGAGCCGCCTCGAAAAGGTTCGGATAGTCCTTCTGTGGGCGGAAGTTGGCCACCGTGCCGACGACGAACTCGTCAGTGCCGAGCCCCAGCTCCGCCCGAACCGCGTCGCGATGCGTCGACTCGGCGGCGGTCGCATCGAGATCGATGCCATGGCGGAGCGTCTCCGCCCCGATCGCGACCGGCCCGCGCATCGATTCGCGGACTTCGTCGGTGACGGCGAACGACCGGTCGTCGAGACGACTGGTGAGGCGATTGAGCAACCTGGTCGGAAGACGGTGAGTCTCCCAGCGGTTGTGTTCGGTGCTGACCAGCACTGGACGCTCGGTGCGCGGGAGAGTTCGCGCGGCGAGTCTCGCAACCGATCCGGGCAAGGGTGAGTGTGAATGGACGACGTCATAACCACCGGACCGGACCAGACTCCAGAGTCGAAGTGGCCACAGCGGATCCCGGCGGCGAGTGCTCACACAGCGGGTGCGTGCGCCCGATGCCTCCAGACGACCGGCGAGATGATCCTTCCAGGGCAGGACGTAAGCGCATTCGATGTCGAAATCCGGCGAGTGCGCTGACGCAGCAGCCGCGAGCAACGTTTCGGCACCGCCTGGCCCGAGACCTTTGGAGACCCACAAGACCCGCGTTGTCACCATCGGCACCGTAGCCTGCGGACTCATGAGAGTCGTCGTCACCGGCGGAGCCGGCTTCATCGGATCGAACCTGTGCCGCACGCTGCTCGCAACCGACGGCGTCGATTCGGTCGTCGCGCTCGACGACCTGTCGAACGGCTCGGTCGACAACCTCGCGGGCCTCGATGTCGGGTTCGTCGAGGGGACGATCCTCGATGACGACGCGCTCGACGCCGCCGTCGCGGGGGCCGATGCGATCGTGCATCTCGCCGCCCTCGGCAGTGTTCCGCGCAGCGTCGCGGACCCATTGGCATCCCATCACGCCAACGCCACGGGCACGGTGATGGTGCTCGAGGCCGCTCGTCGTCACGGCGGCCTGCACACGATCGTGGCCAGCAGCTCGAGCGTGTACGGCGCCAACCCCATCCTGCCGAAGCAGGAAGACCTCGCGACGCGTCCGTTGTCGCCGTACGGCGGGAGCAAGCTGGCCACCGAGGGGTACGCGCTGGCGTGGGGTAGCAGCTACGACCTACCCGTCCTCGCGTTCCGGTTCTTCAACGTGTTCGGTCCGGGACAGCCAGCCGGCCACGTGTACGCCGCCGTGATTCCCAAGTTCGTCGATGCTGCGTTGCGCGGTGAGGCGGTCATCGTGCACGGCGACGGCGAGCAGAGCCGCGACTTCACCTACGTCGAGACGGTCACCCGCACGATCGCCGACGCACTGCTGCGCAAGGTCACCTCGGAAGGTCCCGTCAATCTCGCCTACGGCAATCGCATCTCGCTCCTCGAGACGCTCGATCGCCTCGAACGTCAGCTCGGAATCCCGATCGCCCGCGAGCACACCTCACCCCGCGCCGGCGACGTCAAGCACTCCCAGGCCGACAACGCGCGCCTCCGCGAGCTCTTCCCCGACATCGTCCCTGTCGACTTCGACGAGGGCCTGGCCCGCACCATCGCCTGGATGCGCACCCTCCCGCAACCGACAACAACCCCCTGACCCCCACCCCCTCCCGAAACTTGTACCGATCTTCCCGCTCAGCGCGAGGTCACGCACAAGTTTCGGCCGCGGCGATACTGGCGCGTTGATGGGGCAGGTCCGCAGGAACACGATCGACACGCGCGACGCACGGCTCGTCGGGCTCATCGCGGCGATCTCGGCCATTGCGGCCGGCTTCTCGGGTGTCGAGCCCACCGGCGAGCCGGTTGCCGACGCGCTGCTCGCGGGATCGGTTGCAGCGCTCGCGACGTGGCTGGGGGCCTCGGCGCCGTGGTGGGCGCTCACGTTCGCAGCGGCCGTCGCTCTCGGCGGTTCGATCGGCGGGCCGGTCCTCTTGACGTTCGTGAGCGCGGCAGCGATCGGCGCCGCGTGCTGGATCGGCTACACCAAGGCCAACCAGCCCGCACTGAGGGCCGGCGTCGCGGGCGTCGCGGTGCAGGTGCTCTTCCAGCTCTCGTGGGATCCGCGGTTTCTGTCGTCGGCAGGCGCTGCGCTCTTGGCGGGCGGTCTCGTCGTCGTGACCGGCTACCGGCGACGCCGCGGGTACGTCAGGAAACGGATCCGCTGGGGCGCCCTCGCCGTCGTCGTGACCATGGTTGCGGCGGTCGGTGCCCTGGCCGCCGCCGCGTACGAGGCCGCCCGGCCGGCGAAGGACGGGTACGACACCCTCCTCGATGCGCTCGACCACATGGACGGTGGCGATGTCGACCAGGCCGCGCAGGCACTCTGGCAGGCATCGCTCGAACTGGCGACGGCGCACGACGAACTGTCGGCGCCGCTGGCGCAGCCCGCACGGTTCGTTCCCGTCGTCGCGCAGAACAGATCCGCGGCCGCCGACGCCGTCGGCAGAGCAGCAGAGGCTTCGGCCGCCGCCGCCACCGCGCTCGAGGCGGTCGATCTCGACGACCTGACGATCTCGGGCGGGCGGATCGATCTCGAAGCCCTGGCTTCGCTCGAGGAGCCCCTCGCCGCGCTCGACATCGCCGTCGGCGACCTCAGCGGTGCGCTGAACGATGCGAGCGAGTCGCCGTGGTTGGTCGCACCATTCCAATCCAGGCTCGACGAAGGGATCGAACGCGCCGGCGACACCGCACGACAGGCCGAGACGCTTGCACTCGCTGCGGCGGTCGGACCGGACATGCTCGGCGCCGACGAGCCGCGCAACTACTTCGTCGCCTTTGTCAACGCGGCCGAGTCGCGCGGCCAGAGCGGGTTGATGGGCAACTGGATTGTGATCTCGATCGACGACGGAGCGATCGAGATCACTGACTCCGGCCGCACCGCTGACCTCCAGACCGAAGCGCTCGACGATCTGGTCCTTGACATCAGCGACGAATACCTCGAGCGATACGGCCAGTTCGGCGCCGCAACACCGTCGGGAGGTGTCGATCGAAAGTACTGGAGCACCGTCAACGTGTCGCCGGACATGCCGAGCGTCGGCGACGTCATGGAGCAGATGTACGAGGCCGTCTCCGGCGACGACATCGACGGCGTGTTCATCATCGATGCCCGGGGCCTCGCCCACCTGCTCGCCATCACCGGCTCGATCGGGCTGGACGAGCTCGATCTGCGCCTCGGTCCCGAGAGCCTCGAGCAGTTCCTGGTGATCGATCAGTACCAGATCGAGGAGGCCGAACGAGAAGTCGTCCTCGAGACCGTGATCGCGTTGACGATGAACAACGTCCTCAGTGGCGAACTCCCGGAGCCCCAAGAGATGATCGCGTCGCTCGCCCCCGGCGCGCAGAACGGGCACATCTCGGCGTGGTCGACACACCCTGCCGAGCAGGCGCTGCTCGAGCAGGTCGGGATGGACGGCTCCCTCCCCGTGCCGACGATCGGAGGTGTCGACTCGCTCGCCGTCACATCGAACAACATGGCGGGGAACAAGATCGACTCATTCCTCGAGCGCACGATCGAGTACCGCCCGCGCGTGGACCAGGCCACAGGGCGAGTCGACAGCACGGTGACGGTGACGCTGACGAACACCGCGCCTCGGTCGGGCCTACCCGACTACGTGATCGGCGCGATCGCCGAGATTCCGAAGGGTACGAACCGCACACTCGTCGAGCTGTTCACACCGCTCGACCTGATCGACGCCACCGTCGGCGGGGGCGCGACCGCACCCCAGGTCGGCAGCGAGTTGGCCCACAACGTCTACAGCCAGCAGATCGACATCGCAGCGGGAGACACGGTGGTCCTCGAGTACGAGCTCTCCGGCGGCATCGGTCGGGGTGAGTACCGACTCGCGTACCGTCCGCAGCCGCTCCCCCGGCCCGACCGGCTGATCATCGACGCGACGACCACCGCGGGAGACCTGCTCTTCGACTACGACGGAACCATCGAGCGACGCAGCGTGATCTCGTCGGATGGTGTCGAGGCCTGGCGCTGAGCGCTCCGCGGCACCGGATCAGTCGGCTCGGGCCGAGAGGATCACGTCGCTGATCCAGCCGACGTCGTCATCGGTGAGCCCCGACCCAGACGGCAGGCTCAGACTTCTGGCGAACAGGGCTTCTGCGACGCCACCTCCGACGAGCGGGTGGTCGGCGAAGACCGGCTGCATGTGCATCGGCTTGAAGGAGTATCGAGCCTCGATCCGCTCACTTCGCAACGCCTCGATCACGTCTGACGGATCGGCCGCGAACCGTTCCGCGTCGAAGAACGCGGTGGAGAGCCAGTGGTTGGGCCGACAGTCGTCGGGGACGCCCTGGAACGTGACACCGGCCCCGCCGAGATTGCGCTCGTACCCCTCGCGCACCCGACGCCGTTGGTCGATGCGACGCGGCAACGTGCGGAGCTGCCCGCGTCCGACGGCGGCGTTGAGGTTGCCCATGCGGTAGTTGAAGCCGATGTCCTCGTGTTCGTACCACGGGACCGGCTGTCGAGCCTGTGTGCTGAGGTAGCGGGCGCGTTGCACGATCGCGACGTCATCGCTCATGATCGCGCCGCCGCCGCCGGTGGTGACCATCTTGTTGCCGTTGAACGACAGCACGCCGACCCGGCCCTGGCGTCCCGCGTGAACGCCGCCGCGAGTAGCTCCGAGCGCCTCGGCCGCGTCCTGGACGAGCGGAACCTCGTGGTCGGCGCAGACCTCCGCCATCCGAACTCCGTCGGCGACCGAACCGTAGAGATCGACGCTGACGACCGCCGCCGGCCGCTGGCCCGAACGGTCACGTCGCGTCAATTCCTCGTCGAGCAGGTCGACGTCCATGTGCCATGTCTCGCGTTCACAATCGATGAAGCACGGCCGGGCGCCGAGATAGGTGGTCGCGAACGCGGTCGCTCCGAACGTCAGCGTGGGAGCGATCACGTCATCGCCCCGCTCGACCCCGACCGCCATCAGCGCGAGGTGGAGGGCCGCCGTGCCGCTGGACAGCGCGGCGACCTCGGGGGCGCCCGTGAGATCACTCAACTCGGCCTCGAAGGCGTCGATGTCTGGACCAGCCGGCGCGACCCAGTTCGAGTCGAACGCCGCCATGAGCAGCTCGCGTTCGTCCGCCCCCACCTCGGGCGCGGACAGCAACACCTTCCATTCGAATCCCGCACTCACCACGACAGTCTGACAGGTCACACGTTGGCACGGGCATCCCCGGACGGAAGACTCTCCCTCGATGTCTCGTCCCCTGCAGGTGATCACGGTGTGCACGCACAATCGGACCAGGTCGGTCCTGATGGCCGGGCTGCTGGAACGACATGCTGCGGACGCGGGCCTCGAGGTCGCGATCACGTCGACCGGCTTCATCGAGGCCGGCCTTCCACCGACCGAGCGCACGGTCAAACTTCTCGGCCGGGTGGGCGTCGACGTGGCTCAGCACCGGAGTAGTCGTCTTGGCTCGGGTGCTCCGCCGGTGACCGACTTCGTCCTGACGGCCGAGCGCGCCCATGTCGTCTCGATCGCGTCACGGTGGCCCGAATTGTTCGACCGCGCCTTCACCCTGCCAGAGGCGGTCGAACGAGGCGAGGAGGTGGGTCCGCGCGGCGATCGCGACGTCCACGACTGGATCGCGGCGCTCGCCGGTGGGCGGCCGTCGAGACTCGCCTACATCGACGACATCGGCGTCGGTCAGGTGGCGGATCCGACCGGCGGGTCACCCGCCGAGTGGCGGCGGGCATTCGGGATCATCGACGAGCTGACGAAGCAGCTCGTCACCCTGCTCGCATGACATGATCGAGCGACGATGCCCGACGTGAAGCAACTCGTTCAGCAACTCAGTTTGATGGCCGACTCGGTGGCGAGCCCGCCGGCCGGCGTCACGATCCTGATCTACCACCGGGTCGGTGGGGGAAGCGACAGCGCGGTCGATCTCGACGTCGATCAGTTCGATCGGCAACTCGCCCATCTCGCAGAGCATCACCGCGTGCTCACGCTCGACGCGGCCGTCGCCGAATTGACGGCCGGTGTCGCCGAGGGTTGGGGTGCGGCCAATCGATCCGATGCCGATGACAGCGGCGGCGCCGAGCCCGCCGCTGCGCGCGCCGTCGTGATCACGTTCGATGACGGCACCCCCGACTTCACCGACGTTGTTGTCCCCGCCCTCGAACGCCACCAGCTGCCGGCGACGCTCTATGTCGCGACGAGCTTCATCGACGAGGGCCTCGACTTCCCCTGGGGGGCGCCACCGGCGGAGTGGGCACCGCTGCGCGAGTCCGTGGCGACCGGACTCGTCACAATCGGCTCCCACACCCATACCCATGGCCTGCTGGATCGGCTCGACGAAGCCGCTCTGGACGACGACCTCGACCGCTCGATCGACCTCATCACCGAGCACATCGGTGTCCGACCCCGGCACTTCGCCTACCCGAAGGCGGTGCCCGGGTCGGCTGCCGCCGAGATCGCTGTCCGCCGCCGCTTCGAGACCGCCGCGCTCGCCCGCAATCGGGTCAACCGGCCGCAGCGCACCGATCTCCACCGCTTGTGGCGCACGCCGGTCAAGCGTTCGGACACACCGGATCTCTTCGCCGCACGGGCCGCCGGCGGGCTCCGTCTGGAGGGCGAACTACGGGCACTCGCCTCGCGAGTCCGGTACCGGGGCGCCGAACGATGAGCCGCCGCCACCGCCGGGTCGAAGGGCGCGATCGACCGGTTCTCGTCCATCTCACGACAACCGACATGAGCCTCGACTGGCTGCTCGGACCGCAGCTCGCCGCGTACGCCGAGGCCGGCTTCGACGTCATCGGAATGTCGGCACCGGGTCCACACGTCGAGGCGCTCGAGGCGCTGGGTGTGCAGCACATCCCGCTCGATGCGCTCACACGATCCAACAAGCCGACCCAGGACATCGCCGCGTTTGCGCAAATCGGGCGCGAAGTCCGCCGGCTACGTCCGGACATCCTGCACACCCACAACCCGAAGCCGGGCATTCTCGGTCGGATCGCCGGGCGCCTCGCCAGCGTCCCCCTCGTCGTCAACACCCAGCACGGTCTCTACGCCCAACCGGACGATCGGCGCCGACGACGCTGGCCGGTGTACGCGGCCGAGCGCTTCGCGGCGTCGTTCGGCGATGTCGAACTGGTACAGAACCCCGAGGACGTCGACACACTCGTCGGGCCCCTGCACATCGCCGAGGACAAGGTTCGGCTCCTCGGCAACGGCGTCGATCTGTCCCGTTTCGATCCGAACGTTGTCGACGGGCAGGCGCGCTCCCGGCTGCGGTCGGAGTGGGGTGTCGCCGACGACGAGTTGCTCTGTCTGATGGTCGGTCGGCTCGTGCGTGAGAAAGGTGTCGTCGAGTTGCTCGAGGCGGCGCATCTCCTCCATGAACGCGGCGCCCACACTCGCCTCGTCGTCGTCGGTCCGGTCGAACCCGACAAGTCCGATGCGATCGACTCGGCCACGATCGACCGGGCGCTCGCCGAGGGCGTCGTGATGACCGGGACGCGCACCGACATGCCCGAGTGCTACACCGCGGCCGACGTCTTCGTCACCGCGAGCTGGCGCGAAGGAATCCCGCGCAGTGCAATGGAAGCGGCAGCGATGGGGCTCCCGGCGGTGGCGACTGACATCCGCGGCAACCGCCAGGTCGTCGTCGACGAAGAGACCGGCTTCCTCGTGCCGGTCCGCGACGCCCAGTCACTGTCGACCGCACTCGGCCGGATGACCGATGAGGCGCTCCGCACACGCCTCGGCGCGGCGGCCCGTGAGCGGGCGTCCGTCGAATTCGACCAGCAACGAGTGATCGACCGGACGCTCGAGGCCTACTCGCTGTTGTCCTGACCGACCCCGGGGCGATCGGGGCGGTCGGCGGGCAACTCCGTCATCGTCACCCCCGCCTCCTGCTCCACTCCACCGCCACCGAGCACCGCGGGAATCGTCCTCAACAGGATGCGAGCATCGCCGGACAGGCTCCGCTCGCGCACGTATTCGACATCGAGGGCGAGCCGTTCCGGCCAGTCGAGTTGATTGCGTCCGCTGACCTGCGCGAGACCGGTGATCCCGGGGAGCACCTCGAAGCGTTCGTACTCGTCACCGCGGAACCTCGACCAATAGTGGACCGGAAGCGGCCGCGGACCGACGAGGCCGATGTCGCCGCGCAGCAGGTTCAGCAGCGACGGCAACTCATCGAGGCTCGTCGAACGGATCCAGGCACCGGCCCGGGTGATCCGCTCCGCGTCGAACTCCGGCGACTCGCGGCCGGGACGGGGGTTGCGCATCGAGCGGAACTTGAGCAGTTCGAACGGGCGCCCACCGAGGCCGATCCGGCGCTGTCGATAGACGACGCCGCTTCCGACGGACAGACGCGTGGCGATCGCCACCGCGAAGAGGATCGGCGAGGCCACGATGAGCAGCGAGATCGCGGCGAGCACGTCGGCTGCACGGCGGACGGCATCGGCAGGCGATCTCATCGGGTGGTCCCGTCGCGATCGCGAAGTCCGCGTGCTGGATTGCCGACGACGGTCGAGCCTGCCGCGACGTCGCGGATCACGACCGCGCCTCCTCCGACGACGGCGTCGGGACCGATCGAGATGCCGGGCAACACGCGAGCGCCGATCCCCACGAATGCCCGGTCGCCGATCGTCGCGGCACCGCCGATTGCCACGCCCGGTGCGATGTGGACGTAATCGCCCACCGAACAGTCGTGGTCGACCGACGCGTTGGTGTTGACGATCGTGCCGGTACCGATCGTCGTTGCCGCGTTGACGACACATCCAGCGATCAACTGAACGCCTGGATCCAGCACAGCCGTGCGCGAGATCACCGCCGAGCCGCTCACCGCAGAGGCGAGTTCGTAACCTGCGTCGAGGAGCGAGGAGCAGACCCGCTGCCGGGCGGTGTTCATGCCGATCGGAACGCAGATACTCGTCACGCCGTGCTGCTCGACGATGGCGTCGACATCGTGTTCGGTCCCGAGCATCGGTACGCCGAGGTCGACAAGACCGGTGCCATCGGCGCTGACCGCTCCGACCACCGTGGTGCCCCGATCGATGAACGCCTCGATGCATACCCGCGCGTGACCACCCGCTCCGACGAGGAGGACGCGCTTTTCGGTCGAGCTCGACACGACGCAACAGTAGCGAGGGTGCCGGCCTCCGACCTGCTCATCACATCGTTCAGCCGGAGACGGAGAGAGCGGGTCGAGGCGTGCCGACGGAGAGACTCGAACTCTCACTGACGGCGCCCTAAACGCCGTGCCTCTGCCAATTGGGCTACGTCGGCTCGCCGCTCAGGTTACGGGGAGGCCTTACGCTTCGGCGTGGTGATTCCGATGAACCGACTCGCGTCCGGCGTGGTCCGAGGCGCTGCCGTCGGCGTCGTCGGGGCGTGCGCCGCGGCGGTGCTGTCGCAGCACTTCGGTCATCGGGCGTACCGGAGGACGATCGGAATGCCGATCGCTGCGCTCCAGACCTTGACGCCCCATCTCGGAGGCGCGTCGGCGCTGATCGCTGCCGTCGCCATGATCCGGCGGCGACCAACCCTGGCGGCGGGTTCCGCGGCAGTCTTCGTCGGCGCGTCCACGCTGACCACCCCACTGCTGATCCGGCGATCGCCCGGCACTGGCGTCCTCGGGGACGGGCTCACGATCGCCACCGTCAATCTGCTCTACACGAATGTCTGGACCGAGGCGATCGCCGACGACCTGCTCGCTCGGGACATCGACGTCATCACGTTCACCGAATACACGGCGGCGCACCAGCGCGTGCTCCTCACTCACGATCTGGTGAGTCGGTATCCGCACCGGGTCGACCGCCCGGGACCACGCGCTCTCGGCGTGGCTGTCTGGAGCCGCGTACGACTCGAGCAGTGCACGCCGGCGGCAACGGTCAATCACAGCATCGATGTTCGAATATGCGCACCGGATCACACGTTCCGCCTGCTCGCGCTACACACGCCGACGCCCTTCGACGACCTGGGCGGCTGGTCAAAGGATCTCGATGTCATCCGCGCAGCCGGCGCGGCGTGCCCCGAACCGATGGTGATGATCGGCGACTTCAACGCGACGTGCTGGCACCCTGCGATTCGTTCCATCCTCGCCGACGGCTACCGCGACGCACTCGTCGCCGCGGGTCGCCCGTTCGCAGCGTCGTGGCCCGTCGGGTCGGTCGTCCCTCCGTTCGCCCAACTCGACCACGCCCTCGTCGGGCCCGGCCTGATGGTGACCGGGGAATCGAATGTGCCGACCCCGGGCAGCGACCACCGTGGGTTGATCGTCAGCGTTGCGCCAGCGCGCTGAGCAACGCCTCGAACGCACGCCCTCGATGGGAGATGGCATTCTTGGCCTCCGCCGGCATCTCGGCAAACGTGAGTCCGTCGGCCTCGTCCGGCTGAAAGATCGGGTCGTAGCCGAAACCGTCGCCGCCCCGCTCGGAGGTCGTGATGACCCCCTCGCAGACACCCTCGACAGCGAGCTCGGACCCGTCGGGCCAGACGACGATCGCGACCGTACGAAACGCCGCCCGACGGTCATCGGAATCCGCGAGCTCGGCGAGCAGCTTGCGACGGTTGTCGGCGTAGGTACAGTGCGCTCCGGCATAACGCGCGGCACGGATTCCGGGTGCGCCGCCGAGCGCGTCGACGAACAGGCCGGTGTCGTCTGCGACGGCGGGCGAACCGCTCGCTTCCATCACCGCTGCCGCCTTCAGCCGAGCATTGCCGGTCAACGTGTCGGCGTCCTCGACAACGTCACCCAAGTCCACTGGCCGAGGTTGCAGATCGACGACTCCATCGAGAAGTTGGGCGATCTCGGCCACCTTGTCGGGGTTCGCCGAGGCGCAGACCAGTCGCATCACGGCCTCAGCGCGTCGGACGGGCGGGTGGTGGCACGGCCAACGTCTCGGCCTGCAGGTCACAGATCGTGGCGAGTCCACCTTCGGCGAGACCCAGCATCGTGTCGAGTTCACCTCGGCTGAACGCCATCCCTTCGGCGGTTCCCTGCACCTCGACGAAGTGCGCGTCCCCACCTCCGGCGGGCCGCAGCATCACGACGTTCATGTCGACCTGCGCGCGGCTGTCCTCGACGTACGGGAGATCGAGTACCGGGGTTCCATCGACGATGCCCACACTGATCGCGGAGCAGAACGAGTGCAGTGGATGTTCCGCGAGGTCGCCGCGTTGCACCACACGTTGGAGGGCGTCGTGCAGTGCGAGGAAGCCGCCACAGATGCTCGCCGTGCGGGTGCCGCCGTCGGCCTGGAGGACATCACAGTCGACGATCACCTGACGCTCGCCGAGCACCTTCATGTCACAGGCCGCGCGGAGTGCCCGGCCGATGAGCCGTTGAATCTCGACGGTGCGGCCGCTCTGCTTGCCGCGGGCCGCCTCTCGGCCGATGCGCTCGGGCGAAGCGCCAGGGAGCATCGAGTACTCGGCTGTGACCCAGCCCTTGCCGGAGTTGCGCATCCAGCGGGGGACGTCGTCGTCGATCGACGCCGTGCAGAGCACGCGAGTGTCACCGAAGGTGACCAAGGCCGATCCGTCGGCCATCTCGGTGAAGTCGCGCTGGAATGTGATCGGGCGCAGTTCGTCATTGGCGCGGCCGTCGGGGCGGGGCATGGTGGTGTCTCCAGGGGTTGTCGGTCGTGGATGGGTCGTGTGGGTAGGTCGTGAGCAATCGTGTCGTGCGTCGTCGCGTTGTGGGGTCGGGGTCCAGATCGTGGGAGTCAGGCTCCTCGAGGATCCCAACGTTCTGTCGTGTCGAGTTCGGGTCCGAGCAGACGACGTCCGAGCGCCCGGAACATATCGATGTCGCCGCTGGATGCGAAGCGATGCTCGCCGATCGACGCCGTTTGGCGCAAGAGCCCATCCGCGGCGAGGCGGTCGCGGACTGCGAACGCGGTCTCATCGGCGGAGCTCACGAGCGTGACATCAGATCCCATCACGTCACCGATCGTGCGAGCGAGGAACGGATAGTGGGTACACCCGAGCAGGAGCGTGTCGACATCGGCTGAGCGGAGCGGTGCAAGTAACCGTTCGGCGAGCACGGTGACTTCGTCGCCTGTCGTCTGGCCGCGCTCGACGAACTCGACGAAGCCTGGGCAGCCCGCGCTCGCGAGCTTGACCGGTGCGCCGGTCTCGGCGATGGCGTGCACGTACGCACCCGACGAGATCGTTCCGACGGTGCCGATGACCGCGACGCGACCGGTCGTCGTCGCGTGGACGAGCGCGTTCGCTCCCGGTTGAACGACGTCGACGATCGGGACGGGAATTTCGTCGCGCAGTTCGTCGAGACCAGCTGCGGTCGCCGTGTTGCAGGCGACCACGATCGCCTTCGCGTCGTAGTCCTCGACAAGACTCCATGCGAGTTCTCGTGCGTACGACCGCACGTCGGCGAGTGGCTTGGAGCCATACGGGTAGCGGCCCGTGTCGCCGATGTAGACGAGATTCTCGGACGGCAGGACGTCGATCGTGGCCCGGGCGACGGTCAGGCCACCGAAGCCCGAGTCGAACATCCCGATCGGCCGATCCACCGACCCGAGGCTACCGAAGGGTGTCGATCGCCCATTCTGCTGTCGTCGATGAGCGACGCGGGAGGGTCAGAAGTAGATGATGCCGTCGGCGTTGTCGGCGGCGACGTCGAGGTCGTCGGTGTAGGCACCGGTGGAGAGATACTTCCAGCCGCCGTCGCTCACGACGAACACGATCACACCTTCGGCGACTTCGGCGGCGACCTTCGCCGCGCCCGCCATGGCCGCGCCGGCGGAGATCCCGGCGAACACCGCGCATTCGCTGACGAGGCGGCGTGTCCACACGATCGATTCGAGGGGCCGCACGACACGCTTGCGGTCGAGCAGGTCGTACCCGTTCCAGTTCTCGAAGACCGGCGGGATGTATCCGTCGTCGACATTGCGCAAGCCCTCGACGCGCTCGCCCAACGGCGGCTCGATCGCGACGATCTGGATGTTGCGGTCGTACTCCTTGAGATAACGCCCGACGCCCATCAACGTGCCACTGGTTCCGAGTCCAGCGACGAAGTGCGTGATGTCGGGAACGTCACGCACGATCTCGGGACCGGTGCCCTCGTAGTGGGCACGGGGGTTGGCGTCGTTGGCGTACTGGTATGGGAAGAACCAGTCAGGATGCTCCGCGGCGAGTGCCCGGGCGCGGGCGACGGCACCGTTCGAACCCTCTTCGCCGGGGGTGAGAATGATCTCGGCGCCGTACACCTCGAGCATCTGTCGGCGCTCGATCGACACGCTGGTCGGCATCATGATCTTGATCGGATGACCCTTGATGCGGGCGATCGCGGCAAGGGCGATCCCGGTATTCCCCGACGATGGCTCGAGGATCGTCTGGCCGGGTCGCAACGAACCGTCACGCTCAGCGGCTTCGATCATCGCCTTCGCGACGCGATCCTTGACCGAGCCGAACGGGTTCTGCATCTCCATCTTGGCGTAGATGCGAACCGCCGGATTCGGTGAGAGCACCGACACGTCGACCACGGGGGTGTTCCCGATCATGTCGAGCACCGAACGCGCGGGAGCGAGCACAGCGCGCTCGCTCTCGGGTGCCGGCGGAGTCAGGGTGTCGAATGTTGTCATCGTGGTGGTCAACCCACGGTCGAAGTGTCGTATTCCGACAAATCCGATGGGGCTAGTCAGGAATCGTACCGAAACGTGACCGCTTCGGCACGCCGGGGGGCATCGGCCGTCAGATAACGATGATCGGCTCGCTGGTGATCGTGCCGTCGACGATCTTGTAGCTGCGGACCTCGGGAGCTTCACGCTTGAGGCTGATGATCACGTAGTGCCAACCCGGATCTGGAGCCGCGGCGACGTCGGTCGGGCTCGGATACGGCTCGGAGTGGGTGTGGCTGTGCACCACGCCGTTGATCTCCCAGCCGCGATCGTCGGCATCGTTCTCGGCGCGCAGATGGTCGTGCGGGTCGAGCGTGTAGACCCGAGCAGACCGGGCGACGTTGCGGCAGGCGTAAAACTGGCGGCCTCGATCGCCTGCTCCCCCATGGGCGGACGGAGGTCCCGCGATCAGTCCGCAGGCCTCGAGTGGATACTCGTCGAGCGCCAATCCGACGATCTCGGCGAACGCCTGCCGCGACAGCTCCAACACGCGCCGGACAATACAGCGCGCTGACAGGACATCGTTCAACATCTGGATCTCCTTCCGCCGGCGCTCTCAGCACGTGCACGGAAGTACGGGCGGAGCGTGATCACCAAATACCTTCGGCCGGTCGGTTTCAGTCGATCCAGCTTCAGGCCGCGCGGTGGATCACGTTGTCGTGACGGTCGATCGTGGCACCGGTCCAGTAGATGCTGTCGTCTGGCATCCGCCATGTCGCCACCCGATCCGGGGTGAACTCGAGGCTCCAGCCGCCCTCGTGCAACAGATGATGATGCTTCTCACACACCGGGATCAACACCGCCTCATCGGTCCGACCGTGGTGTTCGCCCCAGAACACGACGTGATGAATCCGACACCGCGAGAAAGGCACCTGGCACGGCCCCAACCCACACGTGGCGTGCATCGCCGCCAATCTGGACCGCTGACCCGGTGTCGCCGTACGAACGCTACGGCCCATGTCAGCGACAATCCCATCACCGCTCATCACCGCCGGCAGAATCCCCGCATCACACGCCATCCGCCGCACCGTCTCGACCGGCAACTCGACTCCGTCGACCGTCTCACACAACCGGCCTCGCTTGTTTGTCCACGTAGCCAGTCCCAGTCGACGTGCACCACCAACTCGGGCCGCGCCGGCACCCCGTCACCCGAGGTCGACATCGCCGACACCAATGCATCGACTTTCAGCTGCATGAACAGCACCGGCTCAGTACCGGTCTGCTGATCTTGTGCCCGCAGTCGGGCCAGCTCCGCTTGCAGGTGCCGGTCGACGATCGCCCCACGCACCGGGTCGAGTTGTGCATCGAGGCGCCACATCCCCGTCTTGGAGTCCACGAACGTC
>JASJHI010000217.1:0-2662 GCA_033791105.1 Acidimicrobiia bacterium
ATGTCCTTGCGGCTGCGATCGCCCGCGAACTGACCGTGCAACTGTGGGACCGCCACGTGGCTCTCGTCGACGACGAGCAGGAAATCGTCGGGGAAATAGTCGAGCAGCGTGAACGGCGCCTCGCCGTAATCGCGCCCATCGAGATGCATCGAGTAGTTCTCGATGCCGTTGCAGTAGCCGACCTCGCTCATCATCTCGAGGTCGTACTGCGTGCGCATCCGCAGTCGCTGCGCCTCGAGCAGCTTGTCGTTCTCCTCGAACCACTTGAGTCGGACCTGTAGCTCGTCTTCGATCTTGACCATCGCCGCCGCCAGCCGTTCGGCACCGGTGACGTAGTGGGTGGCGGGGAAGACGTGGGCCCGATCCATCACTCGCAGTTGCTCACCGGTGAGCGGATCGAGCGTGGTGAGACGGTCGACCGTGTCGCCGAACATCTCGATGCGCAGCACGGATTCCTCATAGGCGGGATGGATCTCGATCGTGTCACCGCGCACCCGGAAACTGCCGCGACCCAGCGTCATGTCATTGCGGCCGTACTGCATGTCGACGAGCCGGCGCAGGATGTTGCGCATGTCGTAGTCGACACCCACGTTGAGGTCGAGCAATTGCCCGCGGTATTCCTCAGGGTTGCCCATGCCGTAGATGCAGGAGACCGACGCGACCACGATCGTGTCGCGTCGTGTGAGCAGTGCGGCGGTGGCCGAGTGCCGGAGCCGGTCGATCTCGTCGTTGATCGACGAGTCCTTTTCGATGTAGGTGTCGCTCGACGGGATGTAGGCCTCGGGCTGGTAGTAGTCGTAATAGCTGACGAAGTACTCGACCCGGTTGTCCGGGAAGAACTCGCGCATCTCCTGTGCGAGCTGCGCGGCAAGCGACTTGTTGGGCGCGAGGATCAGCGTCGGCCGCTGGGTTTGGGCGATCGTCCACGCCATCGTTGCGGACTTGCCCGACCCGGTGATGCCGAGCAGTGTCTGGAAGCGTTCACCGGCTTCGATGCCACCGGCGAGCGCCTCGATCGCCTGCGGTTGGTCGCCGGCGGGATCGAAGTCGGACACCACGACGAATCGTTCGTCGTCGTTTCCGGGGCCACCGCCGTAGTCGGCCGTGGGTGTGTCGCCCAAGATGGCGAGATCATCGTCAACCGTGTCGACCATCAGTTCATGATAGCGAGGGAACAGGCGTTCGTCGAGACGAAGTCACGGCCACTTCTTGCGCGCGCTGCATGATTTCCCTGAGCCTCACTCTCTCGGCGGCGGGAGCACGACGCGGAGGCGGTCGATCGCATAACCGTCCATGGCCAACACCGTGAACTCGCCGACGGGAGTGGTCACGACATCGCCGGTCGCCGGAATCTCGTCGACCACTCCGATCACGTAGCCGGCCACCGTTTGCCAGTCCCCGTCCGGTATCGGTGTGCCGACCCGGGCCTCGAATTCGTCGGGCCGCAGCGTGCCGTTGAGCAGATAGGTGCGCTCACCGACGAGTTCGCAGTCGCCCTGGGCGAGATCCGACTCGTCGTCGAAGTCGCCGATCAGCTCCTCGATCAAGTCTTCCATGGTGACCAGACCGACGACGGTGCCGTGTTCGTCGACGACGAGCGAAATGTGCTGGCGATCGGTTCGCATCTCGACGAGCAGATCCTCGACTCGGTGGTGCTCGTGGGTGACCGTCACCGGACGGGTGATGTCGCCGACCTCGGTCGTCGACCATGTTCCCTCGGGGAGGCGCAGGAGGTCCTTCGCGTGCACGAATCCACGCACGTGATCGAGATCGCCCTCGTGGACGACGACCCGTGTGCGACCCGTTCGATGCGCCGCTGCGGCAGCGTCGGCGGCGGATGCCTCCGCGGGCACGGCCACGATGTCGCGGCGCACGGTCATCGCATCCTCGGCGGTGAGACCGGAGAGCTCGAGTGTGCGGGTGAGCAACTCGTGTTCGCCCATCTCGATGCCACCGCGGCCGGCCGACTCGTCGAGCAGCAAGATCAGGTCAGCCGGCGAATGGGTCATCGCTCGCTCGTCCTGCGGCTGCACGCCGACGGCTCGCACCACCAGGTTGGCCAACCAGTTCAGAAAGCTGATCACCGGCCGGAAGACCGTGACGAAGAGGCGGAACGGACGCGCCAACTTGAGCGAGGAGTCCTCGGGATGAGAGATCGCCCACGACTTCGGTGCCATCTCGCCGACGACCATGTGCAGGAACACGACGATCGAGAGACCGACGGTGAAGCCGATCACGTGGCGCGCGGTGTCCGAAAGGGAGAAGGCCTCGCCGAGGAGGCCCTCGATGATCCCGGCGATGGCCGGCTCGGCGAGCGCGCCGAGGCCAAGCGAGCACATCGTGATGCCCAACTGCGCGCCCGCGAGCATCAAGGTGAGTTCGCGGATGCCGGCGAGCGCGTGCACCGCCCGTTTGTCGCCGTCGGCGGCGAGCTGCTCGATACGCGACCGACGCGCAGCGAGCAGCGCGAACTCCGACGCGACGAAGAAGCCGTTGAGGACGAGGAGGACGAGCGCTCCGACCAGCGCCCACCCGTCGACCTGGATGCCCTCGCTCGCACCGATCACGGGTCGACCCTGCCATCGGACTCGGTACCGGCGTCACCCGAGCGCTCGCCATCGATCGCGACATCCGGCACTGCATCGACATCAGCTTCAGCTTC
>JASJHI010000218.1:0-6522 GCA_033791105.1 Acidimicrobiia bacterium
ACACGTGGGTTAGGGTATTTCTGAGGTGTGCTCTCCCTCTCGGCAAATCCCCCACGGCTACCCCCAAAAAAAACAAACAAACGGCCCCGTTTTGGGGCCGCTCCTGTGAATCTTCAGTACTTGATTCGTATTTCGTAATCAGACAGCGAGGATTCTCTCCGCGTCGTCGCGGAGGCCGGCTACTGCTCGGCTGACCAGGCGGCGAGCGGCTTCGGCGGTGACACCGAGCTGTTCACCGACTTCGCGGAAGCTTTTGCGCTCACCGTCGACGAGCCCGAAACGAGACTCGACTGCGAAGCGGGCCCGCGCGTCGAGCGTGCCAAGCAGCTCGTCGAGTAGGTCACTATCGACCAGAGTCATCACGTGATCTTCGGGAGTGCCGTCGCCGTTGGCCATGAGGTCGCCGAGCGTGGCATCGCCGTCGTCGCCGACGGTCTTGTCGAGGCTGACCGGGGTGGTCAGCCGGTGCAGTTCGGCGTTGGTCTGGTCGAGGGTTTCTCCGTCGCCGGAGGCCTGACGAAGAGCAGCGCGCAAGCTGGCGGAGCGGTCACCGGGGATACGGATGAGGCTGGCCTTCTGGTCGAGCGCTCGGCCGATGGCCTGACGGATCCAGAACGTGGCGTACGTGGAGAACTTGAAGCCGCGCCGCCAGTCGAACTTGTCGACAGCGTGCTCGAGGCCGAGGTTGCCCTCTTGGATGAGGTCGAGCAGATCCATGCCCTGGGGGAGGGGATAGCGGCGAGCGATGCTCACCACGAGGCGAAGGTTGGAACGGATGAAGCGATCCTTCGCTGCGGCGGCCGCGCGCACCTTTCGCTTGAGTACGACACTGCGCTTGCCGCCGTCGAGCTCTTCTTGAGCCTCGCGGCCGGCCTCGATGACGCGTGACAGCTCGCGCTCGTCTTCCGCCGTCAGCAGCGGCACCTTGCCGATGTCGTTGAGGTACAGACCAATGGAGTCATTCATGATGTTCTTTACAACCATTCGGGGTGTGATTTGATTCCGGTTCGGTCGTGCTTTTCGAGCACACGGCAATCGTTCACGTGATCAGGGTCGGTCGCGACTCGCGACAGGGATTCCAATCGGTGACGATCGCATTGGGGTTTTGTGAAAACCCGACGCAAACGGGGAACACGGGGGTATATGGGGGGACGTTTCACAGTAACAGGTCTGTCAACCCCCCTCGTCGCGGAATCCGGGGAATCTCGCGAGACCGCACGTAGAGTGACGGATCGTGCTCGCTGTAGGCCCCCCGCACCGCGTCCCATGACGCCGGTTGCGCCCCAACGGGTGGGGCTCTTCGGTGGCACGTTCGACCCTCCGCATCTTGGTCACCTGGTCACCGCGGTCAATGTGCGGCATGCGCTCGATCTCGATCTGGTGGTGATGATGGTGGCCAACGTCCCGTGGCAGAAAGAGGGCTCCCGCCTCATCACGCCGGCAGATGATCGTCATGCGATGGTCGAGGCGGCTCTTCGCGATGTGCCCGGTCTCGTCGCCGGGCGACAGGAGATCGACCACGGTGGGCCGAGCTACACCGCCGACACGCTCGACTCGCTGGCATCGGCGTGGCCCGAGGCCGAGCTGTTCACCATCGTCGGCGACGATGCGGCCGCAGGCCTGACGACGTGGGAGCGGTACGACGAGGTCGTCGGCCAGTCTCATCTCGTCGTCGTCGACCGTCCGGGTGATCCGGTCGAATTGCCTCGTGGCGTCGAGTGGATCCGAGTCGAGGTGCCCAGATTGGAGGTGTCGAGCACCGACCTGCGGCAACGTTTCTCGGATGGTCGACCCCTCGACTACCTCGTGACCGAGCCGGTTCTCGACGTCATCCGCGCTCGTAGCCTCTACAGCGAACGCCTGGACGGCTGATGACAGCGATCCCACGTCGCCGCCGCACGCGTAGCCTGATCGCACTGAGCCTCGCGGTGATACTGATCGCCACGGCGGGTGTCCTGGTCGGCGTCGCGGTCGGCACGCTCCGCAACTCGCAGGCCGGTGAAGCCGTCGGGATCGACGACCGGCCGGTGTCGTATCTGCCCTCGACCCCGAACGCTCTTCTCGCCGTCGTGGGCGACGACGGCGAACTGACATCGATCGTGGTGACGACGCTGTTGCCGAGTGGGCGGGGCGGCACGATCGTCACGATGCCCGTCAATGCGGACATGAACTCCGGGGTGGGGGACGAGGCGATGCCGCTGGGAGTTGCGTTCGACCAACTCGAGTTCGACGAGTTCGTCGGCCGGGTCGAGTCGATGCTGACCATCGGCATCGAACGCGCGGAACGGGTCGACGACGAACGGCTCGCCGAACTCGTTGCGCCGGTTGTGCCGATCGATGTCGTGCTGCCCGAGGATGTGGTCAACTCCTCGGATCTCGGCACCGGAATCGTGGCGGTCGACGGCGAGCAGGAGTTGCGCGGGTCGCTGGTCGTCGACGTGCTGACCGCGACCGATGTCGATGGGTCTGCCTACGACCACCACGCCGCCGATCTGGCCGTGTGGAGCGGGCTCGCCGCGAACGCGCCGGTCCCGGTGAGTTCAGAGATCGCGCGCGACGAGTTCGGTGAGCCAGTCCCGCCGGCGTCCGTGGACGACCTCGTGCAGCGGCTGTGGGAGGCGCCCGTGCAGGTTCGCGACCTTCAGATCATCGCGTTCGATGTGCCGGCGGACGGCGACGACTCGACGACGGGTGATACCGACGCCTCGGTCGACGTGGTGCGGGTCGACCACCGCGACACGGTGCTCGTCTTTGCACAGATCTCGCCGGCGCTCGTGTCGACCCCGAATCCGGCTCTGTCGTTCCGACTCGAGCTCGGTTTCGCCGAGGAGCAGTTGATCGAGGGTGGGGCAGAGTTCGAGAATGTGTCGGATCTCGCCCGCCAGTTGATCGGTGAGCTGCTGTTCCTGGGCGCGAACGTCGTGTCGATCGATCTCACCGAGACGCCGGGTGGCGCGCAGACGACGACAGATATCGCAGTCGCCAACGAGTGGTTCCTCGTCGACATGAACGAGTTCGCATCGCTGTTGTTCGGCGAATCGAACGTCGAGATCGCGACCGAATTGATCGATGGTGTCGACGTGGTCGTCGTGCTCGGGACGGACTACCTGCGCCGTGAGGCGGATCGCGACGAGATCACGGAGTCGAGTGCAGCCGGGCCCGACGATACGGTCGACCTGGATGAGTGACCCGGATGAGTGACGCGCATGAGTGACATACCCGACGTGGGTGTACTGCCCGACGATGGGATGGGAAGTGATCTCGCGGTGTTGGCAGCTCGTATCGCGGACGAGAACAAGGCGACCGACATCATCGTTCTCGACGTCGGCGAGGTCCTCGCGATCACCGGCTACTTCGTCGTGGCAAGCGCCTCGAACCGCCGCCTCGCCCGCATGGTCGTCGAGTCGATCGAACATGCCGCGAAGGAGCGCTTGGCCCGCTCGCCGGTGCGCATCGAGGGCCTACGTGAGCAGCAGTGGATCCTCGTCGACTATGGCGACGTCGTCGTTCACGTGTTCGTCGACGAGCTGCGCGAGTTCTACGAGATCGAGCGTCTCTACCGCGACTCGACGCGACTCGCCTGGCAGATCCCGGCCGCCACCGACCGCTGATGTGTGCCGAGAGATCGACGCCCTGATCCAACGCGGATCGTCACGGGTGGCCACTGAATCCTGCTCCACCGCGAGAGTTTCGCCCGGTGCGTGATCGTCGAGAAGAACATGCATCCAAGGGACGTGGTCACGCCGTAGTAAGGAAAGGCGCCTTCCCCCCGGGCGCCGCAACTCGAAACTGGAGACGGTCATGGCCCGACGATCCGATGCAACCCATCCCTTGAAGGACGTAGCACTCTTCGCCGACGTCACCCGCGCTGACCTGGTGACCATCGGGAAGGCGGTGACGCAACTGGACCTTCCCGACGGCTACGTACTGATCCGCGAGGGCGGACGTGACCGCGACATGTTCGTCGTCGTCTCTGGCACGGTCGAGATCACCCGTGATGGCGAGCATCTGGCCGACGTTGGTCCGGGCGAGTTCGTCGGTGAGATGGCGATGCTGACCGGCGCCGGACGCAATGCGACGGTTACCGCCACGACACCGGTGCGTGTTCTGCACGTCGATGGACGTGCCGCCTCTGCGGTGATCGCGGCAAGCCCGCAGGTCGCGAGCAAGATGCTGCCGGTCGTCGCGCAACGCACCGCACCGAACCGCGTGCTGGTCGACGCCTGACGCGAGGAACCGTGCCGCCAACCGCACGGTTATCGTTCAACCTTCGGCCGATTGGAGTTCTTTGATGGCGTCCGAAACACGCACGATATTGGTCACCGGTGCCTCGGGCTACGTTGGCGGACGGCTCGTCGGCGCTCTCGTGAACGGCGGCCACCATGTGCGCTGCCTCGCCCGTTCTCCGGCCAAGCTGACGGCCGCTCCGTGGCGAGCTGACGTCGAGGTCGTCCAGGGAGACATCGAGGGCGATCTTGCGGATGCCGTCGACGGTGTCGATGTCGTCTACTACCTCGTGCACAGCATCGGCGAGGGGGCCGACTGGTCTGATCGGGAGGCGGCAGGCGCCGCCAATCTCCGTGACGCTGCTGCGGCGGCGGGTGTGTCTCGGATCATCTATCTCGGTGGCCTCGGAGAAGAGGAGGACACCGATGGCGCCGTCGACCTGTCTCGTCATCTCCAGAGCAGGCATCGGGTCGGTCAGGTGCTCGCTGACGGGCCGATCTCGGTGATCGAGCTTCGCGCAGCCGTCATCATCGGATCCGGAAGCGCGAGCTTCGAGATGTTGCGCTACCTCGTGGACGTGCTGCCCGTGATGGTCACGCCGAAGTGGGTGGACACCCGCTGCCAGCCGATCGCTATCCGCGATGTCGTGCGCTATCTCGTCGACGTGATCGAGCTCGACGACGCGATCAGCGGAGTCTTCGACATCGGAGGCCCGGACATCCTCACCTATCGCGAGATGATGTCCGTCTACGCGGACGAGGCGGGATTGCGGTCGCGGGTGATCATTCCCGTTCCCGTCCTGACCCCACGCCTGTCGTCGTTGTGGGTCGGTCTCGTGACACCACTGCCTCGGTCGCTTGCGCGACCACTGGTGAGCAGCCTCGTCAACGAAGTCGTGGCGAACGACGAGCGCATTCTGGAACTGTGTCCCGGCCAGCGCCTCGGCTATCGCGACTCGGTCCGGCATGCGTTGCGGCGGATGTCTGACAACGAGGTAGTTACGAGCTGGAGCGACGCTGAGTCGGATGCGGTTTCCGGTCCGTTGCCGACCGATCCCGAGTGGTCTGGCGGTTCAGTGCTCCGCGATGTTCGCCAGAAGACCGTGAGATCTACTCCAGACGTCGTCCACCATGTCGTTTCCGGGATCGGTGGGACGAACGGCTGGTACGTCGGCGACTGGTTGTGGGATCTACGCGGTGCATTTGACAAGCTCATCGGCGGGCCCGGGATGCGCCGCAGCCGTCGAGATCCGGTTGAGTTGCGTGTCGGTGACGCCGTCGACTTCTGGCGCGTCGAGTCGACCGAGCCTGAACTGCTCCGGTTGCGAGCCGAGATGCGCCTGCCGGGCGTGGCTTCGCTCGAATGGCGCATCGAGCCGCTCGACGACGACGCCTCGCGCCCGTGTACGCGCGTGACGCAGGTCGCGACGTTCGTGCCACGTGGGCTGTGGGGGCGCGCCTACTGGTACGCCCTTGCACCGTTCCACACCTTTGTGTTTCCTGGACTGCTCGACGGGCTCGCCTCCGAGGCTGAGCGCACGACGCTGTTCAACGAGCCGCCGAAGGCAGGCGCGGTCGAATCCTCGCCCAGCTGACCGGCGGTTTGGCCGATCACATCGCATCTTCGCCGATAGGGCGCGAAGGGGCCCCTGTCTCGTTGTGATGACATCCAGGCTGTTGGTAGCGTTGCCCAGTCTCACGGGGCTATAGCTCAGTTGGTAGAGCGCTTCCAGGGCATGGAAGAGGTCAGGGGTTCGATTCCCCTTAGCTCCACAGGTGCAATGCTCAGCCGGCTTCGAGCGGGCAGGCGACCTCGCCGCGCAGGCGGACCCGCAGGGCCCACGCGAGCAGACCCAGCGCAATGACACCCAGATAGGGCTGGACCGGAGCGAACCAAGTCAGCGCACCGGAGGTGCCGAGCGCAATCACGACAACCTTGTTGCAGATCGGGCAGCCGACGGCGAAGAAGGAAAGCAGCCCTCCGAGACTGCCGAACCGGCTGGACCGGTCGAGCCCTCCGCTGTCGTTGGTTTCAACGGTGTCGCCGTCCTGGAAGTACGTGGCGAGAAGCAAACCGCTGAGCACCGCCGTGATCGCCAGCACCGGCACGGCCCAGGGCTCGACCAGCGTGCCCTGGCGGCCGAACACGGGGTTGGGGATCACGTCGGTCGGCAACCCGATGGCGAGCGCACTGACTGTCGCCATCGCGGCTGCGGACCACCAACGCGCTCTGGTCCAGCCATTCAGCGCGTCGAGTTCGAGCACGATCACGAGCGTACCCACGCGTCGAACAGGT
>JASJHI010000219.1:0-3095 GCA_033791105.1 Acidimicrobiia bacterium
CCGCCCCGATTGCCAGTGAGTTGATGTGACCCGGCGTACCCGTGACCGCCTGGGCGACCATGCGTCCGCGGCGGTCGAAAACGGCGTTGGCGAGGTCGCCGGCCTCGCGAACGATCGGCGAGAACGCGGAGCGCTGCAACGCTCGCGCCTGCTCGTTGACCGTCGAGATCAACGATGCCCAGAGGATCTCGAGTTCGATCGGATCGAAGCCCGGCCGTTGCGATGTGGTCATGGTCATGACGTGGTCCTCACGATCCGTGTCCTGTCGGATTCCTGGTCGCGATGAGGCTGCCGTCGGTCGCTACTTCGACATCCCATCCAGGGCGGATGACCGATGTGGTCTCGCGCTCTTCGACCACGGCAGGCCCGGTGAAGCGTGCGCCGGCGCCGAGGGACGAACGCACGTAGACCGGAGCGTCGACTGGGGCGGCGCCACGGGCGAACACCATTTGACGGGTGCTCTTCGGCACGACCTCGCCCGCATGCGCGGTGATCGAGTCATCCGGCTCGACGAGCGACGTCGTCGCTGATGCCGAAAGCCGCCAGGTGATCGCCTCGACCGCCACGTCGGGAATCGCCATCCCGTAGATGCGGCGGTACTCGGTCTCGAACGTCGTGGTGACATCGTCGGCGGTCGCCGGCCAGGTCTCACCTTCGCCGACCCAGATCGTGATCTCGTTGCCCTGACCTGCGTATCGGGCGTCGACTCCATAACGGAAGACGATGGCATCGTCGGGCACGCCGGCGGCTCGCAGCACGCGGCGGCCTTCGTCTCGAAGCTCGTCGAGCAGGCGGTCGCGCTCGACCGGATCGACTTTGTCGACGAGCCGCGGCATCGAGCGCGCGAGGTCGATGCGGACGGGTGACACGAGCGTGCCGAACGCCGAGAGCACGGACGCGTTGACGGGAAAGATGACACGGTCGGATTCGAGTAGCTCGGCCACGCCGCACGCATGGACCGGGCCGGCTCCGCCGAAGGCGATCAGCGGAATACCGCGGAGATCGACCCCCATCTCGACACCGTGCATACTCGCCGCGGCGGCCATGTTCTGGTTGACGACCTCATGGATACCGGCCGCTGTTTCGAGCATCTCGAGTCCGAGTCCGTCGGCGACCGTTCGTGCGGCTCCTTCGGCGAGTGATCGGTCGAGTGGCATGTCACCACCGAGGAACGCCGCCGGGTCGAGCAGACCGAGAATGACGTCGGAGTCCGTGACTGCGGGAATCGTTCCACCCTGCCCATAACTCGCCGGGCCCGGGTCGGCGCCGGACGATTCGGGGCCGACCTTGAGCAGTCCGAACTGGTCGACGCGAGCCAGACTGCCGCCTCCCGCCCCGATCTCGACGAGGTCGACGGACGGAACCGAGACCGGGAATCCCGACCCCTTCTTGAATCGATAGGCCCGAGCGACCTCGAACGTGTTCGTGAGCTCCGGCTCACCGTGTTCGATGAGGCAGGCCTTCGCGGTGGTGCCGCCCATGTCGAAGCAGAGCAGGCGATCGATGCCGAGTCGCTTCGCGAACCAGCTGCCGGCAAGCGCGCCGGCGGCCGGTCCGGACTCGACGAGCCGGATGGGACCTCGCGCCGCATCGTCGGCGGACACGACGCCCCCGTTCGACAGCATCATCAGGACCGATCCGCCGAAGCCTTCGGCGGCCAACCACTTCTGGAGCTCGTCGAGATACGGGCCGATCACGGGCATCGTGGCCGCGTTGCACGCCGTGGTGATCATGCGCGGGTATTCGCGGATCTGTGGCGAGATGTCGGCCGAGACACAAACCGGCACGCCGAGCGCGCCGTGGAGATGCGCCGCGACCTTCCGTTCGTTGGCCGCGTTGACGTACGAGTTGAGCAGACAGATCGCTACGGACTCGACGTCGGCTGCTTCCAGCTCGAGGGCGAGCGCGTCGAGGACGGCGGTGGACGGCGCGGTGAGAACGACTCCCTCCGCGCCGGTCCGCTCATCGACCTCGAAGGTCAGATCGCGAGCGATCGGAGGGGGAGGGAACTCGATCTGCAGGTCGTACATGTCGTAGCGATGTTCGTCGCGGATCAACATGGTGTCGCCGAACCCTTTGGTTGTGACCATCGCCGCGCGTCCGGTCTTGCTCTCGATGAGCGCGTTGGTGATGAGCGTCGTGGCGTGCACGATCGGGGCCGTGATCTCGCCCGGTTGGACGCCCGCCTTGGCGAGCAGTTGCGTGACGCCTGTCCGCACGCCATCGAGCGGCGATCTCGGTGTGGTGAGGGTCTTGTCGACGATCACGCGGCCCGACTCTGCGTCGAGCAACACGACGTCGGTGAACGTGCCACCGATGTCGACCGCCAGTCGCCAATCCGACATCAGACGCCGCCCTGCGTCCGTCGGGTCATCGGTCTTCTCTCAGGTCGTCACGCGGTGGTGAGAACACGTCGAGAATCCAGCACTCGTCGAGTTCGTCGTCACCGACGAACACGCTGTCGCCGTGCCACACCCCGAGCGGTGCCAGGTACGCCTGGTGGGTGCCGACGACCTGGCGCTCGGTGGTGTGCTCGTCGTCGGCGATGCGAAAGTCGAGCGCGCCCCGCACGATCACGCCGAGCTGTTCGTGATCGTCGTGTTTGTGCAGGAACGACCCGGTCGAGCCCCCGGCGATTCGCCAGAAGCAGAGCTGCAGGTTGTCGCCGGTGAGCACACGACGTCGAAACCCGGGGCGGTCGGTCTCGACGAACTCTTTGTCGTCGAAGAAGTAGCAGTACTGGCTCGCCAGGTTCACGGCGACGATTCCATCAGGTCGGCGAAACGCTTCGTCTCGGTCTCGAGATCGAGCGGCCGGATGATCGCCTCGTGCTCTTCGGCGCCCCAACGATCCGCGGGAACGAGCCACATGACTTCGAACTCGAGGCCGTCGGGATCTTTGCAGTACAAGCTCTTGTTGGCGCCGTGGTCGGATGCGCCGACCAAGACTCCGGCCGCGGTGAGTCGAGCATGCATGTCGATCAGGTCGCCCAAGGTCGCGACCTCCCAGGCGAGGTGGTACATGCCGACCGATTCGCGGCCTGCCCCCGATGGCCCGGCATCGGCACCGATCGTGAAGAACGCGATGTCGTGGTG
>JASJHI010000220.1:0-2767 GCA_033791105.1 Acidimicrobiia bacterium
GGCGTCGCCTTCACCGGCGGTGGAGGCGTAGTCGCTGTCGGCGCCCAGGTCGTTGTCGTCAACTCAACAGCGAACCAGGTCGCAACGATCGTGAACGGTGCGCAGGTCCTCGCAGCCGGTGCAGGGATCGACGTAAGTGCCACCACCGTCCGTAACGTCACGATCGTAACTGTCGGCGTTGCTGGCGGACTCGCAGCGGCGGGTGCTGGTATCTCGGTCACGAATATCAACGGCGACACCACCGCCAACGTCGGCAACGTGGCCGTTGGTAGTACCACACCAGTCGAGCACATCTCGGTCATAGCGGACTCCAACGTCGACATCGATGTCTTCGCAGTGTCCGTCCAGGGCGGCGGGATCGCATTGAGCGCAGCCATTGCCGTGACAACGACTTCTGGAACGACTTCAGCCAACCTTGGTGCCAACGGATCGGTCGGTGCCGGCGGAATCCATGTCTCGGCGAACGGGACACACGCCGTGAATGTTCTTGCGATCAATATCGCGGTTGGGGCGTTCGCTCTCGGTGCAACCGTGGCTATCGCAGCCAACGACCGGGTGGTTCTCGCCACAATGTCAGCAACAGCTTCGCTCTCGACTACCGGCGCCGTGTCAGTGATAGCGACGAGCAGTGACACGGCGATCGCATTCACCCCAGGTGGCGGTGGCGGTGGCGTCAGCATCAGTGTGATGGTGCCTGTGGCCAGCGTTTCCGGCGCTACCCGAGCCAGGGTCGATGGTGACATAACCAGTTCGACCTCGATCACAGTGCAAGCGACAGGTAAGAACATCGTCGAAGCAAAGGCTGATGTCGGAAGTCTTGCAGTATTCGGTATATCAGGTGCAGTCGCCTCGGCAACCATCAAGTCCGATGCTGACATCGAAGCCATCGTCGGCAGCGCTTCAACGCTGCAGTCCAGTGGTGCAGTACTCGTCGATGCCCACCATGTAGACGATGGAAACAAGGCTTACGCCAGGGCTCGCCTGATCTCGGGTGGGGCATTCGGTTCCTTCGGAATCATGGTGTCTCTCGCCGAGATCAACGGGGGCGTAGCTGCTCGACTCAACGGCGACGTGACAGGTTCATCCAGTGTGGATGTCACCGCTTCGGGTGTGAACTTCGCTGAGGCCTTCTCTCTCGTCATCTCCGTTGGAATCACAGCCTCCCTCGCAGGTGCCGGCTCATTGGCCGAGATCGGCAGTGGAGCCGATGTCGAGGCAACCGTTGGACTCACTTCAACCGTTGCATCCTCGGGTGACATCACCGTCACCGCCCTCTCCGACTACGACGCCGACTCCGAATCCCACATCGGCAGCGGCGGGCTCGTCTCGATCGCTGTCGCAGTACCTCAGGCGACCATCGACGGAGGTACACGAGCACAATTCGCAGGCAACGTGACATCAGGTGCGTCACTGACGGTTGTTGCTCTCGGCGATTACGACGCAGATGCCAAGAGCATCCCCGTATCGATCGGCCTGCTTTCCATCATGGCCGCAGCTGCCACAGCCGAGATCACCTCGGGGGCTCAGGTTGAGGCCCACATCGGTCCAGACGATTCGCTTGTCGCAGGTGCAAGCCCACGGACGATCAACGTGACAGGTGCCATCCGCGTGCACGCAACCGCACCGATGGTTTCCACCGCCATGGCAAGTGGTGTAAACATCGGTGGCGTCATCGCCCTATCGATCATGTTGCCAACCGCAACCGTCAACGGCTCCGTGAAGGCATACGTGAGGGATGGCACCGCGATCACCGGTTCATTGCTCGAGGTCCTCGCCCAGATCGTTGACAATCCATCGACGGGAGCGGACGAAACAGCACCGAACCCGTTCACTGCCACGGCCACCACCTTCGTGCTCGGCTTCGGCGGGATCGCCGCCGGTGCTGGAGCCAACGCAGAGGCGACGGTCACCGGGACGGTCGAGGCCTTCGTCGGCGCACCCGTTGGTATCACTCCAGGCGGCGACGGCACAACGGTCGTCAATGTCACTGGAACGGTCAAGGTCGAGGCGCTGTCTCTCGTAACTGCCACGGCCAAGGCTGACGGTGGTGGCGCTTCCGGAGCACTCACCGTGACAGCCATGATTCCCCACGCAGATGCCGGCGGCACGACCAGGGCCTTCATCGGCCAGGGAGCGAACGTCAGCGCCACTTCCGTAGAGGTGAACGCCGAGGGAACATTCGTATCGAGTGCCACGACGATCGCAGTCTCCATCGCGGGACTTGCAGCGATCAACGTGGTGAACGCCAACGCGGACGTGACCGGCGTCGTGGACGCCCACATCGGTTCCGCCGTTGGTGAAACAGCACATTCAACGCCGACGGTTGTAGTAGCCCGCACAGGAGCCGTGACCGTTGACGCATGGGCATCCATGTCGGCAACCGCCACGGCAAATGGTGGTGGCGTTGCAGGTGGCGTCACCGTGAACGTGATGTTGCCGACCGCGACGGTGGCCGGGATCGTGAGGGCGTACGTTGGAGACAGTGTCACCCTTACGGCGAAGTCGCTCACGGTAACCGCCAACGCCCCGACCATGAAGGCCGACTCGACCACCAAAGTGGGTGCCGTTGCCGCATTCGGAGGCGTGAACGGCGTTGAGGCCGATGCCTTTGTCACGGGCGTTGTCGAAGCGTTCATCGGCGCACATCGCGACGCACCCACCAGTGCATTCGAACCATCGATCAATGTTGGTGCCGGCGACGTGACCGTTAGCGCTGACTCGTACATGTTCGCCCTTGCTGTGGCTGACGGGGTGGCTGGCAGCGCTG
>JASJHI010000221.1:0-16127 GCA_033791105.1 Acidimicrobiia bacterium
GGAGCCGACCTGGTCGGCGATGTCGGCGCCGAGTCGCAGCGCGTGCTGAATGCTGGCGGTTCCGGTGAGGAGCGAATACGTCCACGGACGTTCGTTCGGTTCGATCGCCCAGACCGAGAGCCCGTCGTCGCGGCGCAGCGAGAGTACGAAGTCGAGCGCCCGTTGGACGGTCGGCCACATCCGTTCGACGAACTGGACATCGCGGGTGCACAACCAGTGGTGCCAGACGCCGGTCGCGACGTACGCACAGACGTTGGTGTCGAGTTTGGTCTCCTCGACCGTGCCGTCGCTGTTGTAGTAGTTGTGCCAGGCGCCGTCGGGACGTTGGGTGTCGACGAGCCATTCGTAGGCGCGCTCGGCTTGCGAATGTAATCCGGCGACGTCGAGCGCCATCGCAGTTTCGACGTGATTCCATGGGTCACAATGGCCGCCGGGGTACCAGGGAATCATCCCGGTGTCGAGTTGCAGCGACGCGAGGTGATCCGCCGTGGCCCGCGCCTCGTCGGCGGTGATGACGCCGTCGAGTTCGAGTGCGGTCGCGGTGTTCACGACTTCTCCCCGTAGAACACGATGCTCTTGCCCAACACTGGCGACAACACACGATCGGCGATCTTCGTCGACGCCGGTTCGTTCACGATGTCCCACTCGAGGAACTCGCGGTATCGCTTGACCGCGGGATGGTCATCGTCGGTCGGTCCGACGGCGCACTTGAGCCACCAGTACGGCGAGTGGAGGGCGTGTGCCCGGTGCGAGCCCCGCAAACCGAGGCCGGCCGTGGCGAGTTTCGCCTTGAGCTCGGTGGCGGTGTAGATGCGTACGTGACCGCCGGGGCTCTTCGGTGCGTGGTACTCGTCGGAGAGCATCCAGTTGACCTTCTCCGGAAACCACGCCGGGACGGTGGCTGCGAACGAACCGCCCGGCTTGAGGACGCGCACCATCTCGGCGATCGCGGCCACGTCGTCCTGGACGTGTTCGAGCACCTCGGACGTGATGACGACATCGAACGAATCATCGGCGAACGGCAGCACGGTGGCGTCGCCGCGCAACACACCCTTGAAACGGGAGATGTCGATCTCGCCGGCGTCGACCATCGCCCCGAGCGTCGCCCGGGTCTCGACGACCTCGTCTTCGGCGTAGTCGAGCGCGACGACGTCCGCCCCGCGTCGAGCGCACTCGAAGATGTGACGTCCGAAGCCGGCGCCGACGTCGAGCACCCTGTCGCCGGGCGCGAGCCCGAGACGGTCGAACCGGATCGTGAGCACGTTCAGAGCCGCCCGTTGCGCTCGAGCTTGCCGACGTTCTGCGGCATTGCGAGCACCTCGCGGTATTGCTCGACGGTGAGCTCGGCGCACCGTCGCCACGTCCAACGGTCGAGCACGCGGCGGCGTCCCTCGGCGCCGATCCGCGCGCGAAGTTCCGGGTCGTCGAGGCCGCGGGCGATCGTGGCAGCGAGCGCCTCGGCGTCGCCTGCGATACACGAGAGCACGGTCTCGCCGTCGGTGCCGGTCACCTCGGGAAGTGCGCCGCCGTCGGTGGCCACCAGTGGCGTCCCACTGCACATCGCCTCGATCGCCGGCAGGCTGAACCCCTCGTAGAGGCTCGGCACGACCGCCAGTTCGGCCTCGGCGTACAACTCGACGATGCGCTCGTCGGTGACGCCGGACACGAACTCGATGTGCGGTCGGAGACCGAGTGAGTCGATGAGGTCCATCGAGCGGCCCGGCTTCGGCTTGCCGATGATGGTGAGCGAGATCTCGCGCTCGGTGCGCAGCTTCGCCATCGCCTCGATCAGGTACGGAAGGCCCTTCAACGCGACGTCCGCCGAGGCGGTCGTGATCAAGTGTCCTGGGCGCCGCTCGACGTCGACGAGCGGTCCGAAGAGGTCGGGATCGACGCCCACCGGCACGAGACGCATCCGGTCGCGGCTGACGCCCATGTCGTTGTGGATGTCGTCGATCGAGTTCTGGCTGACCACGACGATGCGCGGCATCTTCGAGGCGACTCTGCCCTGCATCTTGACGAACGAGTACCAGCGGCCGACAGAGAGTCGCTTGCCGAGCGTGGCGGCGTGGCTGATCTCGAGTTCACGGTCCTTCGTGATCGGGTGATGGAGCGTGTCGTTCGTCGGGATCTGCTTCTCGATCTTGGAGATGCCGTAACCGAGGCACTGGTTGTCGTGCACGAGATCGAATTCACGAGCGCGAGGGCGGAGTTCGCGTGCGGCCCGGGCGCTGAACGCCAGCGGCTCGGGAAAAGTGCCCGTGAGGAACTGGCCCATCTCGAGCAGGTCCTCCTTGTTCTTGATCTCCCAGAAACCCGGGAGCCGACCGGGATAGTGGTCGTTGAACGTGTCGAGGCTCGGGAGTTCGGTGAGCGTGACCCGCTCGTCGAGCACCGGATACGGCTGGCCACCGAAGACTTCGACGGAGTGTCCGAGATCGCAGAGCGCCTTGGTGAGGTGTCGGGTGTAGACACCCTGGCCACCGACGTGGGGCTTTCCTCGGTAGGTGAGGTAGGCGATCGACAGGCGCGCCTCGGGGTCGAGCCCGGCGGATGGCATCCGATGGAGGCTATCGGGGCGCTGTTACCCGTCGGTAGGCGTCACCAGGAGATTCTCATGGCCCGCTCGAGCGGCCGGCCTGACGTCACCAACTCGTGTCCGATGTTGAGTCCGTCGGGTGGTCCGCTCTGGGGTTCGATGCAGAGCGCGCCGGCATGTTCGTCGAAGATCACCCAGTGGTCGCAGTCCGCTGCGATGGACACGCGCGGGGCATCGTCTCGCTCGTACTCGGCGACCACTGGCCCGTCGGCGATGAAGCAGTCGTCCCACGGACCCGCGGTCGGCTCGCCGAGCGCACCGGTCGGAATTCCGAGCCGGTCGCGCCGGTACATCGCGTCGGGCTGAAAATGCAGGCGGTCCGGCGCGATGAGCCAGGGATGCCAGCCGATCACCGCCGGAAATGGAATGTCGGCCGTTTCGACCGTCAGCCCGCACTCGAGCGAACGCTCGGAGATCTCGATGTGTTGGCGCGCGACCCCACCGGCGAACGGCCATCCATCGGCTGACAGTGAGCAGTGCATCGCGATCGTGGTGGACGTCGTGGAGTCGACCACCCAGCTGCGGGCGAAGACCGTCCCGTGGATCGCGTGCCGCCGGACCTGGTCATCTGGACCCTCCGGCCCGTCGAGGTGGTTGCGCACGAGTTGATGCGCTCTGCCGTCGAAGTCGAAACGACCGTGCCGGATTCGGCCGACCCAGGGTGCCATCGGAAACGAACCCCAGCTGGTCGTCGCCGCACGACTCGCGTCGGGGGTGATGAACAACGGTTGATTCCCAACGCTGATCTGTTCCACCCGGCCTCCGGCACGGGCGTCGATGCTCGCCGACGCGCGGCCGGCTGCGATCGTGAACCGTTCGTCGGATCCACCGTCGAGTCGGCTGGAGGGGTCGTCGTCAGCCAAGAGCTGTCAATCTACGACGATGAGGGCCGTCGTGCAGCGAGTCGTCCGCGCACGCGTGTCCGGCCCCGCGACCGACTCGGGGGCTGAGGTCGCTGAGTCGCTGGTGACGAGAGCTGGTCATCGACGCGGTGTGCTCAGACCACCGCTCGATGTCTGCGCAGCGTCATCCACAGCGCGACGGCGTACAACGCAAGCATGACTGCGATGATCGGAGCATCGCCGAGATTGGTGTACCAGGTGTACCCGTCGCGCAACTCGACGTCCGCGGTGAGGACCGTTCGTTCGCTGATCGCCGACCGCTGCAGCACAGTGCCGTCCTCATCGACCACCGCGGTGAATCCGGTCGGCGCGGCCTGCACGGTCCAGCGGCCGTTCTCGATCGATCGGAGTCGACTCGACGCCACCTGCTGGGTCTGCACGATCGTGCCGGTGTAGCTCGCGCCATTGGTCGGGTTGAGGATCACCTCACCGCCCTCGCGCACCCCTTCCCGAGCGCGACCGGCGAAGAAGACCTCCCACGAGATGACCACCGCGGCGCCGGCCACGTTCTCCTCGCCGTCGACGGGGAACTCGACGTACGCCGGCACGGTGCCGGCGAGCGCGTCGCGTCCGATGCGGTCGACCGGAGCACCCAGCGCCTCCAGCACGCCGCGTAACGGCACGTATTCACCGAACGGAACACGCCGTACCTTGTCGTACCGGGCGATGATGTCGCCGCTCGGTCCGACGATGACCTGGGCATTGCTGAAGTGCTCGAAGTCACTCGTGTCCTCGGTGATGCCGACCGCGATCGGCACGCCGAGTCGAGCCGCTTCGGCCGCGATCGCGCGATGCGCCGCCGAACCGTCGAAGAGGATGACGTCGACGGTGTTCTCGGGCCAGAGCACGAGATCGAGCTCCGGATCCGGTTCGATCGTGGCAGTCGTCTCCAGGTGGCGTTCCGTCACCAGGATCGACGGCACTTCGAGCGCGGACGTACCCTGCTCGCCGCCGCCCTGAATCGCCGCGACCCGCAGCGTCTCGCCGGTCGCTGTCCCACGCGGTGCCACCGTGGAGAGCGCGACGAATACGACGACGAACGCGAGGGCGACGAGATGCAATCGCCCGACCTCGCTCGCGGTGTCCGTGTTCGAGACATCGGTGTTGGTGGTCTGGGTGCTCGGGGTGGCAGCGACCGCCACCGGCTCGGCGGTCGGCCGCCGGGCGACATCGTCTGCCGACGATTCGGACGCTGGTCGTCGGAGGCGGAACCAGAGCACCATGATCACATCGCTGAGGACGAAGCCGACCTGGAAGACGATCCATGTGATCAGGATCACCCCGCCGACGCGGGCCACGCCGCCGAGCGGCCCGGCGACCTGGGCGATTCCCATCGACGCCAGGGGGACTCCGCCGAACGGGACCGAGAAGCGCAGCGCCTCGGCGAGCGTGTGCGCGGCTGGGCGACCGATGATCTGCCAGCGCCCGGGCGGCACCGCCAGCTCGGCAAGGGCGTGGAATCCGGCGTACAAGCCCCCTGCCACCAGGTAGCCGGGGACGGTCAACTGAACCATCCACGCCATCGCGAGGAACGTCCAGGTCGCGCCGAACAGCGCCCCGTACCCGGCGCGTCGGCCGCGTGACGGCGCGGAACCGAGTGCCAGACCGAACATCGCGACGCCCACGAACGAGAGTGGCCAGAAACCCCAGGGCGGCATCGAGAGGCCGACGACCAGACCGCCCGCCGCGGCCAGCGAGGCGCGGCCCAGGCGCTCGAGCCGTCCGCTCCGGTGCGTCGTGAGCGACGAGGTGTCGCCGGTCGACGTAGGCGCTTCCCCGGTGGTTGGGGGCAGCAGGGACTCGTTCGTCTGTGCGTCGGTGCTCAAGTGGCCAGTTCGAGCTTGACGACGATGCGGTGCGAGACCGATCCGGCGGGGTGGCAGGCGAACAATGTGGCGGTTGCTGTGGGGGTGGGATCGACGATCCAGATCGCGTCCGGGGTGACGATCTCGGTGCTGGTCACCCGATACGTCGAGATCCCATCCGCAGTGGTGAACAGCACCTCGTCACCGAGTACGAGTTGGTCGATGTTGCGGAACGGTGCACCGTGGCTCGTGCGGTGCGCGGCGACGACGGCGTTGCCGACCGTGCCGGGCATCGCCGTTCCGGGCCAATGACCTGGTCCGTAGTCGAGCGTGGAGAGACGGATTCCCTCGAAGAGCGGCTGCTCGATACCGAGTCTCGGAATGTTGATGCCGCCGAGTTGTGTGACCGGTTCGGCGGAGTGGGGGTCGGCCGGCGCGTTGATCGGGGCGGGCGGCTGTTCCGGCAGCGTGGCGGTGGCCCAGATCGTGGTCGTGGGGGCGCTGGTCGGCGGGCTGGTCGTCGGCGGCGATGTTGTCGTCGGCGATGTTGTCGTCGGGATCGTGGTGGGCGCGACGGTCGTGGTCGGCACGGTCGGGGCGATCGTCGTGGCCGGTGCCGGCACCTCGGTGAACGCCGGTGTGGTGGCGGCCGGCACGGGAGCGATGAACGTCGCGCCGGTGGCCGGTGACGCGTCGCGGGTGAAGATGAGCAGTCCGATCACCGTCAATCCGAACGCGGCAACGACCGCGAGCAGACCTTGCGCGGACGAGCCGCGGCGACCGAGCCGATAGTGCACAACCCAATTCTTACAGGGTTGTGAGGAACTTTGAAGCGCGGCCGGCCATCTCGTTGCCCTGCCGGACGCAGGCGGGTATGCCGATGCCGCGGTAACTCGCCCCTCCGACGTACACACCCACGGGCAGGGCTCGCTCGACGGCGCCCACCCAGGCAGCATGGTGCGGGCGGTATTGCGCGAACGCGCCAGGCCAACGGGTGATCCGCGTCTCGAGCGGCACGGCTTCGATACCGAGGTGCTGCGCGATCTCGGTGAGGGTGGTTTCGAGGATCTCCTCGTCCGAGAGGTGCAGCACGGGCAGGCCGTCGCGACCGAGCGAGACGCGGAGAATCACCCCACCGCCTGGCGGTCGCCAGTGGGCCCACTTCTGTGACCCGAACGACGCTGCGGTCACCATCTTCTGAACGGGCTTCGGGACGAGATATCCACTCAGTCCTGTGAGTCGCTCCGGCCATCGGCTCGCGTCGAGGTGAAGGGTGACCATCACCACATCGGCGGTCTCGGCCTGACCGAGCAGCGCTGCGGCCTCGTCGCCGAGAGAGCCACCGGCCGCATCGAGGACCCGGCCCGTGGCCGTCGCCGGGGTTGCGAACAGCACCGCGTCGAAGTGCTCGCCGTCGACGACCCAGCGCTTGTCGCGTTCGAGCGTGCTGACGGAGGTACCGGTGCGGATCTCGCCGCCGGCGGCGCGGATCGCGGTCGCGGTCGCATCGATCAGGGCGCGCTGCCCGCCACGTGGCGCAGCGAAGATCGGGCTCGCAGCGGCGGTCGCGGTGCCGGCGGGGGAAGCACCGGACCTCGCTCTCGAGCGCCGGGCGCAGAGCAGGACGCTGCGCGACCCGTTGGCCAGCGCGGCGAGCTGCGGTACCTCGGCGAGGCTGAAGCTGTCGGTGTCTGTGGCGTAGATGCTGCCGACCAGCGAGTCGACGAGACGCTCGTGGACCTCGTCGCCGAACCGTGCCCGGACGAACTCGCCCACAGAGTCGGGTTCGGTCGATGTGCGCGGCAGCAACGGCTCGAGCCCCGCTCTGGCCTTGCCCCGCCATGACAGCAGGCCACTCTTCAGGAGCGGAGCGATCTCACCGGGAAGGCCGAGCATCAGTCCCTCCGGGATCGGGTGGAGTCCGTCGAGCCAGACCGCGGCGCCGACCGGCTCGGGCGATACGAGATCGTCGCCGAGCCCGACGGCCTGCGCCAACGCGACCGCGTCGGGGACCCGGGCGAGGAACGCGTCGGCCGCGGCGTCGAGATGCTCCACGCTGGCGAACGTGCTGGAGTCGATTCGACCGCCGAGCCGCGGATCGGCCTCGAACACGACGGTGTCGAGGCCGAGTTCGATGGTCAACCGGCGCGCCGCTGCCAATCCCGTGATGCCACCACCGATCACGGCGATTCGTTCGTCGACCATGGGCATCAGGCTATGAGCCACCGAGCAGCCCGAGTAGGGACCTCCGGCCCGACACCATCGCGGGGCGCGGGGTCAGCTCGCGGCGAGGTCGAGCACGCGGGCGGCGAGCGCTGACATCACGGGTGCAGCGTCGGCGACACTCGCGGTGCGTCCGAAAGCGAGATCGTTCGTGGCGGCACGTGCTGCGGCCTCGATGTCGAGGTCGTACAGCACTTCGAGGTGATCGGCCACGAACCCGCAGGAGCACACGATGACGCCATCGACAGTTCCGTCGGCTCCGAGCGCGTCCAGCACGTCGAGAATGTCCGGGCCGAGCCAGGGGTCCGGCGTGCGGCCCGCCGACTGCCATGCGATCTGCCAGGCGTCGCCCGACAGCCCGGCGGCGGTGGCGACTGCGTCGGCCGTCGCCTGTAGCTCGTGGACGTAGGGATCGCCCGCATCGATCACCCGCTGCGGGAGGGAGTGGGCGGTGAACAGCACGCGCACCCGGCCGTCGCTGCCGAGTACCTCCGACATCGCCGTAACCCGCGCTCGGAGGTCAGCGGCGAGGAAGTCGACGTACGCGGGCTCGGTGGCCCAACTCTCCACCGCCCTGACGTCGGGTCCGCCGCCCGCTCGCAGCTGGGAGACGTAGCCACCGATCGAGGCCGCCGAGTAGTGCGGTGCCAGCACGAGGCCGATGATCGGTCGACAGCCGTCGGCGACGAGCGTGGCGGCGGTCGCCTCGACCTTCGGGTCAGCATGCTTGAAGCCGAGCCGCACTTCGTACCGTCCCGTTTCGGCAGCCTCGAGTGCGGCGGCGAGCGCAACCCGCTGTGCTTCGGTGATCGCGGCGAGTGGAGAGATCCCCCCGATCGCCTCGTACCGGCGCGTCAGGTCGGCGAGCGCCTCCGGGGTCGGCGGGCGACCGCGGCGGATGTCGGTGTAGTACGCCTCGATGTCGTCGGGCGTTGCGGGAGTCCCATAGGACATCAGCACGACCCCGACACGCCGCGCGTGCGAGCCGTCCGGCCCGGTCATTGCACCGACGTCGCTGCGTGGACGTGCTCGACGACGGCGGCGAGCACGCCGGGGTCGACATCGGGCTGAACCCCGTGGCCGAGGTTGAAGACATGGCCCGGATGTCGCGTGCCGTCCGGCTGCTGGTTGTCGCGCAACACCGCCCGGGTGCCCTCGAGCGCCGCATCCTCGCCCGCGAGCACGAGCGCCGGATCGAGATTGCCCTGCACGACCAGATCCTGCCCGAGCCGGCGCCGTGCGTCGGGAATCGATGTGCGCCAGTCGAGACCGAGCACCGACGGCCCCGCGGCGTACATCGGCTCGAGCAGGTGGTCGCAGCCGACACCGAAGTGGATGGCCGGAGCGTCGGGATGTCGATCGCGCAGCTCGGCGAACACCCGCCGGGAGTGCGGGAGCACGGAACGCTCGTACTCGCGGCGATCGAGTGCGCCGGCCCACGAATCGAACAGCTGGAACGCGCCTGCGCCGCTGGAGAGCTGTGCATCGATGAACTCGATCGCGGACGAGGCGAGGCGATCCATCAATTCGTGCCAGAGGCGCTGGTCGTGATGGATGAGTGCTTTGGTGTGGCGGTAGTCGCGGCTCGGCCGGCCCTCGACCAGATAGCTGGCGACGGTGAACGGTGCACCCGCGAAGGCGAGCACCGGAACGGTGGACGGCGCCTCGTCGACGAGGAGCTCGACCGTCGACGTCACATAGCCGATGTCATCGCGGGCGAGTGGGCGCAGCCGGTCGAGGTCCGCCCGCGAACGGAACGGGTGCTGGGCCACCGGACCGATCCCGGGAGCCACGTCGATCCCGAACCCGACGGCATGAGCCGGTACCACGATGTCGCTGAACAGCACGGCGGCGTCGACGCCATAACGCCGGACCGGCTGGAGGGTGATCTCAGCAGCCAGCTCCGGACGCTTGATCGCCTCGAGGATCGACCCTTCGCCGCGGACGGCGCGATATTCGGGCAGCGATCGCCCGGCCTGGCGCATGAACCACACCGGCGTGTGGGAAGCAGGGCGTCCCCAGGCGGCCTGGAGGAACGGCGAGTGACCGAGATTCCACGGGGGCGGGCTCGTCGTTGGGCGAATCGTCGAGTCGGCGTCCATTCGACCCGACGTTATCGACCGACGGTTCCGGGGCGAGATCTGTTCGCCTTCCGACACGATCGGCTCCCAGATCGGGCCCGGAACGCCGCGGCCCGTAGAGCCGACGCCCTCGCCGGCCGAGTTGATTCCCGGGTTTGGCATCGGCAAGCGCCGATAGCATTGACGGACCTCCTATGACCCAACAGCACCCCGATCTCGCCGACGAGCAGGCGTACATCGACCATGCCTACGAGTGTCTCGACGTCAGCCGCGACGCGGCCTGGCGCGTTCGCGATCTCAACGAGGCTGACCTGGGCGGCACGTTCCAGGCGCGATTCGAACGCAATGCGTTCGACGCGGCCTTGCTGAAGCGATTGACCGAACTCGATCTCGGGGACGCTTCGCTGGTGTTCGGTCGGATCGACCGTTACGCGGAGTCGCCCGACGTGCTCGAACACTTCCACATCGGCCGCCTCGCGGTGGCCGACGAGGATCGCGAACCGGTCGTCGTCGACTGGCGGGCACCGGTGGCCGAACCGTTCTACCGCGCCACAGGGCGCGACACGATGGGCCTGGCGAGGCGGCGCCACTTCATGGTGGAGGGCAGAACGCTCCTCGGCATCGAGGACGAGTTGTTCGGCGATGGCCATCTCGGCCTGGGCCACGACGAAGGTCTCGACACCGGTGGCGAAGGGGCCGCGGCCGGTGGCTCGACACGACCGGAGGGTTTGCGCGGCTACTCGACGCTGCTCGCCTCCCTCGAGCGCGGTCGCACCGGCACGCTCGGCGACATCGTCGCCACCATCCAAGGCGAGCAGGACGAGATCATCCGCTCCCCACAGCACGGCGTGCTCGTCGTGCAAGGTGGCCCCGGTACCGGCAAGACCGTCGTCGCGCTCCACCGTGCCGCGTATCTCCTCTACACATACCGCTTCCCGCTCGAGGATCAGGGTGTGCTCGTGATCGGGCCGAATCGCGTTTTCCTCCGGTACATCGAACGGGTGCTCCCGTCGCTCGGCGAGGCCGGCGTCGAACAGGTGGTGCTCGCTGATCTCGTCCCCGACGTCACCTTCCGTCGGACGGGCGACGGTGGCGGCGATTCGCCGGCCGCGGCGCGCCTCAAGGGTGACGATCGCATGTCCGACGTCATCGACAACGCCATCGCCGACCGTGAGCGGCCCCTGCGCGACGAACTCGTCCTCCCGTTCCGCACCGGATACGTGCGGCTGCGCGTCGACGAGTCCTCGCGCATCGTCAAGGCGGCGCGCCGCAGATTCCGGCGGCACAACGCCGGTCGGCGTTTCGTCGAGGGTGAGTTCTGGGCAGCGCTCGCGGCGTCGTTCCACGACCCCGAGGTCGGTCCGCGTCAGGTCAAGGACATCTTGCGTGGCACACCCGAGACCCGGTCGGCGCTCGATCGCATGTGGCCGCTGCTCACGCCGGCAGATCTGCTGCACGACCTCTTCGGCTCGAAGTCGCTCCTTCGGCTCGCGGCTCGGCGTGTGTTCGACGAGAGCGAGGCGCTGGCGCTGTTCCGACCGCGTTCGCAGTCGGTTGACGACGTCCGCTGGACCGCCGGCGATGTGGCGTTGCTCGATGATGCGGCCGACGTGCTCGGGCCCAAGCCGCGCAAAGGTGGCAAGGTCGACGAACTCGATGAGATCCGCACGTACGGCCACATCGTCATCGACGAGGTCCAGGACCTCACCCCGATGCAACTCAAGATGGCCACCCGCCGTTCGCTCAGCGGGTCGATGACGATCGTGGGCGACATCGCCCAGGCGACCGGCCCTCTCGCGCCCGACTCGTGGGACGAGGTGCTCGAACACCTTCCCGACCGCAAGCCGGCGAGGGTGATCGGATTGTCGGTGGGTTATCGGATCCCCGAACAGATGATGGATCTCGCCAATCGGGTGATGGCGGTTGCGACACCGTCGCTACGAGCGCCCCGCTCGGTACGCCGCGGTGATGCGTCGCCGCACATCGTCGAGGTCCCCGACGGCGCCATGTTCGCCGATGCCGTGGCGGCCGAACTCCGCACGATGATCGCCGAGCTTCCCGAGGCCAGCCTCGGCGTCGTCGCTCCCGACGCGATGATCGATGACCTGTCCGCGGAACTTGCGGCACTCGGCATCGAGCACGGTTCCGCCACTCGGAGCGGGCTCGAGGCCGGCGTCACACTCGTACCGGTCAGCGTCGTGAAGGGGCTCGAACTCGACGGTGTCGTCGTCGTCGATCCGCAGCGCATCGTCACCGACAACGAACACGGCATGCGCTCGCTCTACGTCGCGCTCACCCGCTCGACCCAGCGCCTCTCGGTCGTCCATACCGGCGACCTGCCCGCGCCGCTCCGCTGAGCCGGCTCGACGGCGGACCGTGTCCGCTGATCAGCCGTCGCCGGTGAAGTTGTCGACGAGATCGGTGAGCAGGCGGAACGCCTTGTCGGCGTCGGCCGGGCGGTTGCGTTCGATGGCGGTCCTCGACATGGCGACCGTCGTCTCGAGACCGCCGAGCAGTTCGGGTCGCGATCCCTCGACCTCGGGGCGAACCGCCGCCCACAGCTCCTCGATCCGGGCGAACGTCGCGTCATCGCCATCGTTCTCGGCGATCTGTGATCCGAGGCGGCTCATCTCGGTCGCCATCTCGGGCAGCAGCTCCGCTGCGGAGCCGGCGATCGGGGCGGTGATCTCAGGGGCGTCGGCGTCGATGATCGTGCCGGACTCGATCGGAAGGTTCTCGCCCGTCGCGGGCTCGTCCTCGATCACGGTCGTCGCGCAGCCGACGAGCACGAGCGCCGAGACGGCCAATCCGGCGATCGGGTGGTACATCGTGTCGAAGGGTAACGCCGAGGCGGGCACCGGTCGTCGCGGGTCTGCGGGTCTCGGCGTCGATCACGGCGATCTCCGCAGCACTTGACGCCGAGACTGCGCGCGGGTCAGCGGTGGAGGCGGCGGACCCAGCTCTCGGAGTAGCGCAGTCTGCGCTCGAGCTGGTCGGTTGTCGCCGACGCCACCTTGGTGACTCCGGCGAGACGATTCATCTCGCCCTGTACCCGCGCGTGCGACCAGCCGGTCATGTCGACCAGTCGTTTGGCGAGATGCGCGTTGCGCGTGCGCAGATCGTCCTTGCGTTCGGCGACGCTCATTCGGTGGATGGGTACGAGTCCGGCGAGTGTCGGTACCTCGGCCAGTTCGATCGTGAGTGCAGGGTCGTCGCCGTAGACCGGTTCGGGCACCGCCAACTCGTCGTCGAACGCGGGTGTGGTGACGTCGGCCGAGGTGTACGTCGGCTGATAACGGATGCCGCCCTCGGTGACCGTGTGAACGCTCACATCGGTGGCGGTCGACGACACGACGGAGAACAGCGAGAGCTGCTCGGCAAGATCGTCCTGATGCACCTGGGGGTCGAAGTCGGCCTCGGATTCTTCGTCGCGTTCCTCGGGTGGCCGCAGAACGTGACGGCGGGCCTCCGCGATCGAAAATGCGTGGGCCCGCAGTCGCGGATCGTCAGGCAGGTAGACGTAGGCCGGCTGGCGCAGGCGCCCGGCCTGCCAACGGACGAAACGGCCGACCGCCTGGCGGAAGAACAATTCGGTCGAGGTGGTCGTTGCGAAGACCCCGACGCGGAGGCGCGGGATGTCGACCCCCTCGGACACCATGCGCACCGACACCAACCACGGGCGATCGTTCTGGCCGAACTCGGCGATCTTGCGGGATGCTCCCGGGTCGTCACTGACGACGACCTCGGCCGGCGTACGGAACCGATCGCGGAGCAGCCGGGCAATGCCGAGAGCATGCTCCTGATCGATGGCGACGACCAGACCCCCCGCGTCGCGGTGCTCCTCTCGGATCGAGCGGAGCTGCTCATGGGCTCGAGCGAGCACTGCGGGCATCCATTCACCCTCGAGACTCAGCGCGGTGCGCAAACGCATCGACACCTGGTCGGAGGTCAACTCGTCCTGGAAGCTGGCTCGGATGGCGTCGCCGCCCGCCGTGGTCCACTCCATCTCGCCATCGACACGGGGGAAGTAGACCGGCCGGACCACACCGCCGTCCCGGAGCGCGTCCGCGTAGCCGTAGGTGTAGTCGGCGTGGGCCAGCTCGCCATCGCCGGTCGTGTCGTACCGGACGAACGGGATCGGGACGGCGTCGCTGCGGAAGGGTGTCCCCGACAACGAGAGACGGTGGGCGGCGAGGCCGAACGCGTTCTTCACGCCATCCCCCCAGGCTCGTTCGTGGCCTGCATGGTGGATCTCGTCGAGGATCACGAAGCCGTCGGCACTGAGGCCCGCCAGTGCTCGGGCCGCGGCGGGCGTCGCAACCTGCTGATATGTGGTGACGAGACCGTGCACGTCGCGCGCCAGCCCGTCGCCCGGTGCCCAGTCCGGATCGAGTTGCAGGCCCAGCCGGTGCGCGGCGAGCGACCACTGCACCTTGAGGTGGCTGGTCGGCGCGACCACCACGAGCGTTCGGGGCTCGGCCGCGAGTGTCGCCCGGGCGCACGCGAGGGCGAATGTCGTCTTGCCTGCGCCCGGCGTCGCGACCGCGAGGAAGTCGATCCCCTCCCGGGCGGCGAATCGGTCGTACGCGGCGCGCTGCCAAGGTCGTAGCGTCAGGCTGGGCATGGAGGCATCGAGCGTCGGGTGGGCCTTCTCGGGAGGTGATGTTCGGCGGCCGATGGAGTGTGGCGGAGCGCGACGAAAGCGCCAACTCCGCTGAGCGGTTCGATCGGACTATCTGCGCAGGTGCGGACTGGTCACGTGGAGGGAATCGCGGGCTCGCGAAGCCGGTCGACCTCGATCTCGGCCGCGTCGGGGACCGGTTCGCCATCGAGCCACGCCAGCAGCATTGTGTTCACGACCTCGGGTGCCTCCTGTTGCACCCAGTGGGAGACGCCGGGAAGGAAGCGCAGCGTGAGGTTGTCGACGAACTCGTCGGTGCCGTCGGTCGTCTCCTTCGACAGTGCCGAGTCCTCGAGCCCCCACAACATGAGCGTCGGCGTCGAGATCTCGGGAAGGTCTTCTGCGGTATCGCGCCGCGCACCGCGCAGCGCGGCGCGGTAGTAGTTGATCATCGACCGCAGCGCCCCCGGCCGGAGCGCGGCCTCGCGATAGACGTCGGTGACCACCGGGGGGAAACGCGTGCTGTCGACCGCCATGTCTTCGAATGAGCGTCCGATCATCCTCGCGCGGCGCGCGCCGAGGACCTTCTCCGGTAGCCAGGGGATCTGGAAGAAGAGGATGTACCACGACCTCCGCAGCTGTCGAAACGTGCGCAGCTCGCGGCGCATACATGTGGGATGCGGCACGTTCAAGATCACCAGCCGGGCCAGCGGCCGGACGCGACGGATGGCAAACATCCACGCCTGAGCGGCTCCCCAGTCGTGGCCGATCAGCGTGACCTGCTCCCGACCGGATGCATCGATGAGCGCCGCGATGTCATCGAGCAGGCGTTCGATCGAGTAGGCCGCGACACCGTCTGGCTTGGAGGACCCGCCGTAGCCCCGCGTGTTCGGTGCCCACACTTCGTAGCCCGCCTCGGCGAGCGCGGGGATCTGATACCGCCAGGAGAAGGCGAGTTCGGGAAATCCGTGCAGCAGCAACGCGAGGCCTCGCTCGCCGCCCTCGTTGGTGATCGAGACCTGCAAGCGGACGTCGTTCACGGCGACATCGTGATACGTGAGCGGGTCCATCCGGTCACCCTACGAGCCGGTCACCCTACGAGAGGGCGTGGCGGCAGCCGAGAAAACGCGGTACGGCCGAGCTGGGCAGAGGCTACGGTACCTCCCGATGTCAGATCGCTGAGCCCGGCCCCCGTTCCCCGCCGCCCTGCGGCAGTAACCCTGGAGTCAGCCCGTGCCCGCATCGCTCATCGCTCGATCCATCAGCGTCTCCCGAGGTGCACGCCTCGTCCTCGATTCGATCGACATCACCCTCGCTCCCGGACATCGCGTCGGCCTCGTCGGCCCCAACGGTGTCGGCAAGTCGACCCTGCTCGCGACGCTCGCGGGCGATCTTCCCATCGAGGTCGGTTCGATCACGACGGCACCACCGTCGGCCACCGTCGGTTTGCTCCCCCAGGAGCCATTGCGTTCGGAGGAGACGGTTCGCGCCTTTCTCGGGCGCCGCACCGGAGTGGCCGGCGCGCAACATGAACTCGATGCCGCGACCTTCGATCTCGCGGATGAGCGATCCGGCGCGGACGATCGCTACTCGGTGGCGCTCGAGCGGTGGCTGTCGCTCGGAGCAGCGGACCTCGACGCGCGCATCGGCGTGACCTGGTCCGAACTCGGGCTCGCGGAACGGTTGCTCGAGCAGTCGACCTCCTCGTTGTCCGGTGGCGAAGCCGCTCGTTGCTCGCTCGCCTCGCTGTTGCTCGCTCGCTTCGACATCTTTCTGCTCGACGAGCCGACCAACGACCTCGACCTCGACGGTCTCGACCGTCTGGAGTCGTGGATGCTCGGCCTCGCATCACCGTTGCTCCTCGTCAGCCACGATCGCAGTCTCCTCGACCGGGTG
>JASJHI010000222.1:0-3498 GCA_033791105.1 Acidimicrobiia bacterium
GACCGCTACATCAACGCGCCCCGAACCATCACCCCGACCCACGAAACCCCAGGTCGCCGAACTCACCCGACAAAGGCCTTGACATCCCTACGAGCTTCATTTCGATCGGCGGAAGGTAGCCCAGAACACCGGACCATCCACGTCGAATGAGCGTCACCCATGTGCCGGTAGGTGGCACCCCATATCGGCGCCCACCGCCGAAGACAGACCGTACGGATGGGGAACGTTCAACGGACAGCCACAGCGGGGTTGCCGCGGGTCATGGGTCCTGACCTGGCCTGTCTCAATAGCCTGGTGCGAATTGATTCTCAGTGAGGGGGCGCTATCCGTTACACGGTTGACCGCGCAAGATGGTGCCACCGGGCGGCTCGATAGTCGCGATCCAACTCTCACACTGCGAGCCGAGCAGAACCGGCTTCATGATGCGCGCGCTGATCTGCTCGATAGGGCTCACGGACGTGTCGAGCGGCTCGCGCTCAGCGCGTCGATTGCATGACCATCTCAGCGACGGTGTTCCCGCTCAGGTGGTCGAGGGCGTGACGTGTTCGGTCGGTGGTGTCTTCGAGTCTGCTTCTCCACGTCGTCGGAAACGGGGGTCTCGTCATCGTTGTCGCATCCCCGGCGTGCGGTCGTCGACAGCGGCACCGGGGCACGAAGGCAAGCCGGCCGACTCGGAGATTGTGTCGACCGCCAAGGTCTCCGGTGGGTACACGTACAGCTGGAACAGGGCCGAGGAGAAGTGGCACCGCCAGGCCCGGGCCGATCGGTGCGAGGCCCTGACCGAAGCGCTCCCAGCTCGCCAAGCGGCTGTCGAGGATCGAGACGTATCGCCTCGCCGCACTCATTTTGATCGCCGGTCTCGACCGGATGGGCTGCAAGCAGGCACCCGGGCTTCTCGGCGTCGAGATAGGCGCCGCAGACGACGACTTCCACGCAGCGGTGACGGCGAGGCCGCGTGGCTCGACGAGTACTCGGACCCGACCCCGTTCCTCGCGGCGCTCGCGATCGGATACCTCGAGACCTGTAGAACGAAATCGTCACCGCTCCGCGGCTGCGGCGACGCTGGCACCGAGCGGGTCGATTCTTGCGGGGCGTGGCTCGACACGAACACCGACCTCGGCGCCTGACCACCTCCGGCGGGTGGGTCGCGGACGGCGCCCCGGGGCGGCCCACCCGTTGTCGCGGCCCGGCACACGAACTCGACCGATCCCGATCGCCCAAGTCGAACGATTTCTGAACGTCGCTGCCACGTGATCCGGAGGAGCACCAACCGCTCAACGTACCGCACCATCCATGATAGTGCGGCCGTTCTTGACCGCTCTGGGGTCCCGCTGACTCCGGTTGCTCGATCATCCGCTGATGTGCGTTATCGCCGTGAGCGTCGTCGCATTCGGTCGGCCCAGCGAGCGCTGAACCTTCACGCTGTCACCTGTTGCCTGTGTGCAGCTCCGGTAGTACCAGTTGGGGTGGTTGTGTCTGTTCTTGAGGTCACACCTTGGCACTGAAGTGGAAATCTTGCCGGCTGGCGCCGAAGTCGGGCACCTGGTTGACCGTTGTTGGTCATGGTTGCCTCTGTGGGATGTATCGAGCGGCGACACTCACGAACTGGACCCTCAACAACGCCACCGACACATTCCTGGGACACCTCGGCCAAACGGAAACGGCGAGCAGCGACGCCAGCGCACACCCGGATGAGCGACCAGTACGTGAGCGCTGAACGCGCCCCGACAGGAGGCCCCTCAGGATCAGGGGATCGGGCTAGCAGATGGACGATTCGCTTCGGTCTGCTTCGAGCCGAGCGACCATATCGATATCGCCGAGCGGCAACGCTCGTGGCGATGCCCGCCGACCCGAGAGAATCGGCCCCAGCACAGTGCTCGATAGTCGTGGCGTCGAGTCGACCTCAGACCCGCTCGTGATCCGGTAAACGCGCGCATCGAGGGTGCGGGCGGCGACGCCCATAACGCGACACCTGTAGACCGGCGTCGAGCGAAGTGGTTCATCGCGTCGCCAGTTCAGATCGTTGGATCGAGCAGCCTGGCGGCTTGCGCTGCCGTGTTCGACGGGCGATGCCCGAGGCTTCGCACGTACTCGGCGGTCGTCGACGGGTCGGAGTGGCCGACATGACGCGCGACGTCCGCGAGGTCGAGGCCGCCTTCGGCGTACAGTGCGGTGACGACGGTTCGCCGGCCGCTATTGCTTGCCAGGCCCTCCGGATCGAGGCCGGCGATCTTGGCTGCCCGGCCGATCTCCTTCGTGACCGCCTGGCGGTTGGCCAGCCCTCCGTGCGTGGCCGTGAACACCATCGACAATGGCTCGCCGTCGTAGGCGTGCTCGCGCCACTCGGCGCCCATCGCCTCTCGTTCGAGCTGCTGCTCGGCTCGACGTTTGCGGAGATGCGCAACCGACACCGGAGCGAGATGGTGAACGCCCTCGGCGCCTGACGTCTTGGTCGAGCCGAGGACCATGCCGACCGACGAGGTGTAGGACGCACCGCGCCGAATCTGCGCGGTGCCGGCCTCGAGGTCGACGTCTTCCCATGCGAGACCGAGAACTTCACTCACTCGCCAGCCCTGGCAGAACAGCAGCGTCACGGCTGCGCCGAGTCGCAAGTCTTGGGCCGCGGCGATCAACGCCTTGGCGTCGGCGGGGGAGAGGGCGCGACCTGCCTTCACTCGCTTCGCGCGAGGCGCCTTGACGAGGTCGAACGGATTGGCCGGGATCAGCCCGAACTTGACCGCCTCGGCGAACGCTTGGCGGCAGACCTTTCGGCAGTTGAGTACCGTGTACGGCGCGTACTTGTCGAGCAGCTTCGACTGCCACTGCGTGAGCGTCTCGGCACCGACATCGACGACGCGATGTGCCCCGATGTCGTCGGCCAGGTAGCTGGCGAACTTGCGGTAGCTGTCGAACGTCGATGTCTTCACCTGGTGCCGGGCAACCGAGTCGAGCCACCAGTCGGTCAACTCCGCCACGGTCGTGTCACGAGAGAAGCGGCTACCGACGGCGGGCATGGCTGCGATCTCGGCGAGCTTCACCTCCCGACGAGCTTCGGCCTGAACGCGTGTCGGCCCAGAGACCGTTCGGCGCTTGCCATCGGCGTCTCGATAGCTCGCTCGCCAGTAGCCAGCGCGCATCGAGCCGTTCGAGCGAGGCCTGACCGGCTCGAAGTACACCGAGTTGTCCCCGTTCGAGTTCTTTGCCACCACCTCGACGTTGCCGTCTGTGGTGGTCGAGCGCTTCCCCCGTGGCTGTCTCGGCATGGCGTCGTTCCCCTCGCGAGGAGCTCCGCAGGGCTGTTTGGCGGAGCAACCGGCGGAGCAACCGTACCACGTGGCGGAGCAACCGGCGGAGCAACGCTCCAGCAACGGATCGCGAACGTTGACGAACTTCGGCGAACAAAACCCCTGGTCAGGAGCTTGTGATCCGGATTTCGGTGCGAGCGAACGCACTACCCGAAACCTGATAGTGGAGCTGGGGGGAATCGAACCCCCGTCC
>JASJHI010000223.1:0-3508 GCA_033791105.1 Acidimicrobiia bacterium
GCCACCTATCAGGTGCCCGTCGAGGTTCGTCCACGACGCGCGACGACGCTGTCGATCCGCTGGATCGTCGACTACGCCCGCGCACGTCGCGAAAAGACGATGGCCGAGTGCCTCGCCAACGAGTTGCTCGATGCCTCACAGGGTCTCGGCGCGGCGATGAAGCGACGCGACGACATCCAGAAGATGGCCGAGTCGAACAAGGCGTTCGCCCACTACCGCTGGTAACCGCTTGCCCCAGCCGGCCGAGATCGTGAGGATGTTGCGCTGCTGGGGCGCAGCATCCTCACGAGAAGTTCGTCGGGTGGTGGCCGCGACAGGTCCGCCTGTCAGCCCTCGATGCGGGCGTGTTCGAGGGTCAGCATCGCGGCGAGTATCAGGTCGATCGCGATGATCAGGACAATGCCGCTCGCGGCACCGGTGAGGGCGATGACGCCGCCGATCGCGGCGACGGCGACGAGCCGTTCTCGTGCCACAGCGTGGAAGGCGCGCCACACGCAGGCGACGACGGCCAGCAATGTGAGGCCGACACCCGCGAACAACATGACGCGGAACCGGTCGGGCACGGTGTCGGTCGGGTGCAGCGCGATCTCCTCGAGCGACGCAGCCGAGACCAGGATCCCGGCGACGAGCACTGCGTGGAGCGCGGTATACACGTCGCGGGCGTAGCGGCCTGACTGCTCGGCGTCGTCGATCGTGTCGGCGCGGTGTTCGAGCGCCGGCGAGACGCGATCGAAGTACGCCCACCACATGAGCCCGGCGAACGCCCCGGACGCCACGAGGGCGACCAGCGTCGAGAACTCCAGACCGTCGCCGTCGTCGAGCGCGCGGACGACCGGCAGCCCGATCGCAACGATGATCTCGCCCAGCGCGATGATCAGGATCAACCCGTGGCGTTCGGCGAAGTGGCCGCCCCGGATCAGCCATTCGTCGTGCCCGGCGGACGCCATCGCGAACACGATGATCAGGGATGCGAGTATCCACACCGCGGTGCGCGCTCCACCGTCCAGGAACGACCCGACGAGGAGCACCGCCATCGCCAGCACGGTGCGGCCCATCCAGCCACGGATCGCCCCGCGGTGTTCCTCGAGTGCACCGACGCTGAGCAGCATCGTCGAGAGGCCCATCGCCATGATGATGCAGAGACTGATGGCGAACGTCGGGCCGCCGGCGTCGTACGCCGTCGTGATCGACGCTGCCATCGGCATGCTCGCCGCCGTCGCGACGAGGAAGTAGACACGAACGCCGCGTCCGTTGCCGGACACGGCGTTGGCAGCCCACGTGAACTGCGACCACGGCAGCCAGATCAACCAGAACAGCAGCGCCGTCTCGCCGACGCCGCTCCACGTCGGGTCGTGGATCAGCCGTGCGACGAGTTGGGAGAACGCAAAGACGAACGCCAGATCGAAGAAGAGTTCGACCGGATCCGCGGTGAAGTCCTCGGTCCTCTCGGGTACCTCGATGCCCTTCATTCCGATGAGCCTGCCATGTCGTCTCAACCGAGCGAAACGCCCGCCGATCCGAAGGGAGTACTGTGATGTGCGGGGACAACCACTCATCGGAGGAGGGGTCCGTGAACGTTCAATCCATCCTGTCCGCCAAGGGTTCTGCTGTTGCGACGATCGATGCGACGAGCACGCTCGCGCAGGCGACCGCGTCGCTGCGCGATCATGGTGTCGGCGCGCTCGTCGTCAGCGCCGGCGGTGGCACGATCGAGGGCATCTTGTCCGAGCGTGATGTCGTGCGCGCCTTGGCCGCGCACGGGGGCGGCACACTCGGCCGGTCCGTCTCGTCGGCGATGTCGACCGATGTCGTGACGTGTCGCGCCAATGACACCATCGACGAGCTGATGGCGATGATGACCGCCCGCCGATTCCGTCACTTGCCGGTCGTCGACGATGTTGGCGTGCTGGCGGGAATCGTCTCGATCGGCGACGTCGTCAAGCTTCGACTCGGCGAACTCGAGAGCGAGAACCAGCAGCTCTTCGACTACATCCAGGGTCGCTGACCCGGCTCCTCCGGAACGACGCCGAAACCCCTCGCACCCACGGGTTGCGGGGGCATTCCGCCGATAGGGTTGAATGCTGTGCTTGCACGCCCTGTGCGGCGAGCGACCCCCCATTGTCGCCCTTTGAATCTGGAAGTGAACTGAGAGATGGCCAAGCGAGAGTTCCCCCTCGAGCGCACCCGCAATATCGGGATCATGGCGCACATCGATGCCGGCAAAACCACCACCACCGAGCGCATCCTCTACTACACCGGCAAGAGCTACAAGATCGGTGAGGTTCACGACGGCGCGGCGACCATGGACCACATGGAGCAGGAGCAGGAGCGTGGGATCACGATCACGTCCGCTGCCACCACCTGTGTGTGGGACGACCACCGGATCAACATCATCGACACGCCCGGCCACGTCGACTTCACAATCGAGGTCGAGCGCTCATTGCGGGTGCTCGACGGCGCGGTCACGGTGTTCGACTCGGTTGCGGGTGTCGAGCCGCAGACCGAGACCGTGTGGCGTCAGGCCAACACGTACCACGTGCCGCGAATGTGCTTCGTCAACAAGATGGACCGCATCGGTGCCGACTTCTACCGCACCGTGCAGATGGTCGTCGATCGTCTCGATGCCACACCACTCGTGATCCAACTCCCGATCGGTGCGGGTGGGCCAGAAGCCCAGAAGCCGTTCGTCGGGCTCGTCGACATCGTCAAGATGAAGGCGCTGATCTGGCAGGACGAAGAACTCGGCGCGAACTGGGACGAGGTCGACATTCCCGACGACATGGTCGACCAGGCCAACCAGTATCGCGAACAGATGATGGAGACCATCGCCACCCAGGACGAGGCGCTGATGAACAAGTACCTCGACGGTGGGGACGTCTCCGAGGACGAGATCAGGCGGGCGATCCGCTCCGGCACGCTCGCGTTCGACTTCGTGCCCATCCTGTGTGGGTCGGCGTTCAAGAACAAGGGTGTCCAGCCGATGCTCGACGCCGTCATCGACTTCTTGCCGAGCCCGCTCGACATTCCGCCGGCAGAAGGTACGAACATGCGCGGCGACGAGGTCGAGTACCGCAAGGCCGACGAGAACGAGCCCTTCGCCGCCTTGGCGTTCAAGATCGTCGCTGACCCGTTCGGCAAGTTGACCTATTTCCGGGTCTATTCGGGCCAGATCAGCAAGGGCGAAGAGGTCTTCAACTCGGTCAAGGAAGACCGCGAGCGCCTCGGCCGCATCTTGTTGATGCACGCCAACCAGCGTGAGGATCTCGATGTCGCCATGGCCGGCGACATCGTCGCGGGTCTCGGCTTCAAGACGGTCACGACCGGCGACACGCTCTGCGACCGGAGCAATCCGATCGTGCTCGAGCGCATGGAGTTCCCCGAGCCCGTCATTCACGTGGCGATCGAGCCGAAGACGAAGTCCGATCAGGAGAAGCTGGGTAAAGCACTCAAGTCGTTGTCCGACGAGGATCCGACCTTCCGGATCCGCTCCGACGAGGAGACCGGCCAG
>JASJHI010000224.1:0-19525 GCA_033791105.1 Acidimicrobiia bacterium
GCCCTGGTGGGTGACTACCCTGATGAGATCTACGCCCCCTGCGGTGGCGGTTCCAATTTCGGCGGCATAGCTTTTCCATTTTTTGCCGATAAGGCGGCTGGCAAGAACGTGCGTCTGATTGCAGTAGAGCCGACTTCCTGCCCGACATTGACTAAAGGTCCTTATGCCTACGATTACGGCGACGCCATCGGTCTAACACCACTGTTGAAAATGCACACCCTGGGACATGACTTTGTGCCACCGGGCATCCATGCCGGCGGCCTGCGTTATCACGGGATGAGCCCCCTCGTCTCACACCTCTATCAGGAGGGATTCGTCGAGGCCATCTCGATCCCCCAACGTGAGTGTTTTGCCGGCGCGCTGCAGTTCGCCCGCACCGAAGGGATCATCCCCGCGCCCGAGCCCACCCATGCGATCGCGGCGGCGGTCCGCGAGGCGCTGGCGTGCCGCGAGTCGGGCGAGGAGAAGGTCATTCTCACCGCGCTGTGTGGCCACGGGCACCTCGACCTGGCGGCCTACGAGACATACCTGTCGGGTGAGATGGTCGACTACGACCTTCCCGACGAGGTCATCGCGGCAGCGATGGAGTCCGTTCCGGTCATCGCCTGAGCCGCCGCGGCGGCTGCGCCGGTCTACGATCGGCGCAGCGCAAGGGAAGGTCTGCCGTGGTCGCTACCAACAACGCGTTCATCTCCTACCGTCGTGAGACCGGGTACGCATGGGCGAAATTGGTGTGGGATGCGCTCGACGAGCACGGTGTCGATGCGTTCCTCGACCTCGAGAGTCTCCGCGGCGCGGGTACCTTCGATCTGAAGATCCTCAACCAGATCGCGGGCCGGCCGTACTTCGTGCTGATCCTCACTCAGGGATCGCTCGACCGATGCGTCAATGAGGGTGATTGGTTGTGGCGCGAGATCGATCACGCCGTGTCGACCGAGCGCGTCGTCGTGCCGATGGTGGTCGCGCCGTTCCGCTTCGAGGAGGCCGACGAGTTCCTACCAGCCGAGGCCTCCGGCGTGCTGCGGCGCTCGAACGGGCTCCAGGTGGTGCCCGACTACTTCGACGCCGCGATCGAGCGGTTGATCGAGGACCGGCTGGTGCCGACCGAGGCCGCGGTCGACCAATTGTCCGACGACGACCACGCCTTCGCCGGTGAGGCGGTCGCCAGGGCGAAGGAACTCGACGAGAGCACGATCGCGTTGCGTCGGGCGATCTTCGCGGGCGCGGATCGAGATGACGAGATGGCGGGCGGCGACGGTGCGCGCGGGGTGGCCGATCTCGCGGAGTCGGTCGACTCAGCCGACACTCCCGAGATGCGCGCAGCGCCGGATCCAGAGCCGGCACCCGCATCTCCTGCGATCGTGCCCCCGGATCCAGAGCCGCCCGCACCGCCTGCGACCGTGCCTCCGGATCGTCTGCCGGAGTCGGGGCCGGCTCGTTCGGGGAAGCGGGTCGTGGCGATCGGCGTCGGTCTCGTTCTGTTCTTCGTCGCCGTCGGTGCAGGGCTGGTGATCGCACTGTCGGGTGACGATTCGCCCGCCGACGAGTTGCGCTCGGGACGCGACCTCGAGTCCGGTGAACACATCGAGAGCTCCGACGAGCGCCACGTGCTCGAGATGACCGAGAGTGGCGAACTCGTTGCACAGACGGGGGGCGACATCTGGTGGCGGCCCAGCTCGCGGACGGTCCCGGGCTCGGTGACCGAGATGCAGACAGACGGCAACCTCGTCGTGTACCCCTCCGAGGATGACCAGGACGCCGGCGATGCGCTGTGGCATGCGAGTACACATGGCAACCCGGGTGCGTTCCTCCGAATCGGCGACCTCGACGGCCGCGGTGTCATCGAGATCGTCGCCGTCGACGGTGCCGTGGTCTGGAGACAGTCCCAGGACACCGCGATCACAGTCGAGCCCGAGCAGACTCCCATGGTGGACACCGGGTCGGAGAGCGGGTCGGGCGGCGGATGAGTCCGCCGTTGGTGGTGATCGCGTCCGGACACATGATCGATGCGCCCGGACGGACGCGCCCGCGATTCCCTGTGGGTGAGGTGCCGCGCGTCGCGACGGCGATCGGTCACATCTTCGACGAGTGGGGTGTCGGTGCCGGTACGACGCTCGTCTGTGGGGGTGCACGGGGCACAGACATCATGGCAGCGGAGGCCGCGATCGTGCGGGGTGCATCGGTGATCGTGTGTCTGCCACACCAGCTCGACGAATTCCTCCAATCGTCCGTCGAGTTGCCGGGCGACCGGTCCTGGGTCGATCGTTTCGACGCCGTCGCCGACCGCAGCGAGGTCCGGCCGCCCCACGACCTCGGACGCCGCGCCGAAACCGATGATGCATTCACGCTCAATGGCGCGCGCATGATCGAACTCGCCAACGCGATGTCCAGTGGAGCGCCGCACGTGCTCGGGGTGTGGGACGGACGTGGCGGCGACGGTCCCGGTGGCACAGCGGACGTCATGCGGAGGTGTACAAGCGGACGATCTGCCCGTGTGCGCATCGTCGACCCGACGCCGCGCCGATACGAGGCAAGACAGACGGCGCTCGGTCCCAAGCGGTTGCTGGCGCTCGACGGCGGCGGCGTCCGTGGCATGCTCACCCTCGGCGTGCTCGCCGAGATCGAGGCCGGGCTCCGGCTCGCATCGGGTGATGATCGGCTCGTGCTGTCGGACTTCTACGACTACATCGGTGGCACGGGCACCGGCGCGATCACCGCCTCTGCCCTGGCGCTCGGCACACCGGTGGCGGAGATCACGGACCACTTTCGACGCGTCGCGCGGAAGATCCACGGCAAACGTGTGTTGCCGCGCCGTGTCCGCTCGGTCTACCGAGACGGTCCGCTCACGAAGGCGCTCGCGAAGCTGCTCGGTGACGGGCGCACGATCGGCGACCCCGACTTGCGTTCGCTCCTGCTCGTCGTCTTGCACAACACCTCGACGGGCTCTCCCTGGCCGCTGAGCAACTGCACCGAGGCGACGTACAACCGCGCCGATCGCTACGCCGACATTCCCGCGGACCGGCATCTCGACCTCGGCCTCCTCGAGGTCGTCAGGGGCAGCGCGGCGTCGCCGCTGTTCTTTGCCCCACAGGGAATCGACGTCGGTGGTCGGACGATCGCGGTCCAGGACGGCAGCATCACGCCGTTCACCAATCCTGCGTTCATCCTCTTCGCGATGGCGACCGTGCCCGAGTACGGCCTCGGCTGGTCGACCGGCGTGGACCGCCTGCTGCTGACGTCCGTCGGCACTGGATGGTCGGCGGTCGATCAGCCGATGACCGAGCGGGGCGATGTCCCCGATGCGTTCGACGCCAAGACATTGACCGGGGTGGTGATGAACGGCGCGGCGTACGGGCAGGACCTGATCTGTCGCACCGTCGGTGTGTGCCGCGCCGCCCCCGGATTCGGCGAGGAGTTGGGTGCTCCCAGCGGGGTCGCACCGATCGGCGATGGCGGGCTGTTCACGTACGTCCGCTACGACGCCCGGCTCGGCGACGAGACACTCGCCGGCAACGGTGTCGACGACGCGGAGCGCCGGCGTGCGATACGTGCGGTCGACGGTGTCAGTGCACTCGACGATCTTTCGTCGATCGGCCACCGCATCGGCGCCGCGATCGATCTCACAACGGACTTTGCCGGCTTCGTGTGAGTGCCGGCCGACAACTCCGCGCTCGCCTGACCCCTTGACCTCCGGCCGAGCTCGGTCAGGAACTCACCAGGATGCGCTCGCTGGCGAACGCTCCGACGCCGATGTGGTTTCCCTCGATCTCGATCGTGACCGTGCCATCGGGTGATGCCGCGGTGACGGTGCCGCTGTTTCCGGGCAGGATCGATGAACTCTCGAGGAACTCCAGGAGGCCTGGGGCGAACTCGAGTTCCTCGGTGATGCGGCGGACGACGAACGGGTCGCCGATCCCGATCCCTGCGAGGGGTTCGGCATCGGGCGGCTGGTAGTCGGTGCCGGGGATCGGGTTGCCGTGGGGGCAGGTGGTCGGATCACCGAGCAGCTTGACCAACGCTCGCTCGACGGAATCGCTGATCACGTGCTCCCAGCGGCCCGCTTCATGGTGGGCCTCGGCCCACGAGAGTCCGAGGATGTCGGTGAGGAAACGCTCGGCAAGCCGGTGCCGCCGCACGATCCGCTCGGCGAGTTGGTGGCCGCGCTCGGAGAGCAGAATGCCGTCATCGGAGGTGATGAGCCCCTCGGCCTCGAGGCGCTTCATCATCTCGCTGACCGCGGGGCGGCTGACCTGCAGCCGCTCGGCGATACGCGCCTGGATGACTCCGACGTCGTCCTCGTCGAGTTCGAAGATGCACTCGCAGTACTCCTCGAACGCTGGGTGGTGTTCCCCGGTCGTCGCCACGCCGGGAGTCTACCGATCCTGATGTGCTCCCGATCAGCTCGCCCCGTCGTTCGACCCTGCGTCGCCCGAGTCGGCGGCGGGATCATCGGGTGCAGCGTCGTCATCTTCCGCCGCGCCGCGGTTGCGGAAGTAGAGCAACGCACCACCTGCCGCGGCGACGGCGGCGACACCGATACCCACCCCGAGTAGTGCCCCGTTGCCGCTTCCCTCGCCCTCTCCGTCGCCGTCCGTCGTGGAGACCTGGGCGAGCGTCGTCGTGGGCGACTGGATCGTGGTGGCCGGATCGGTCGCAGGAGGATCGGTCGCAGGAGGTTGGGTGACGGGAGGTTCGGCCGGGGGAGGTTCGGTGACCGGCGGTTCGGTGGGCGCGGGTGCCTCGGTCGTCGAGGTGGCCGTCGCCTGGACCGGTTCGGCCTCGATACCGCGGAACGGTCCGGAGATCTCGTACGTCACGCCCCCGATCGCTGCTCCTTCCTCGATCGCCGGGTTGATCTCGGGCAGCGTCTTGTTCGATGGACCGCGTTGGCTCGAGAAGTACAGCCGGTCGCGTCGCGGATTGAACGTCGGGCCGGTGATCTCGCTCTGTTCCTGGCCGACGACGTGCAGGAAGGGTGCCACTGTCCCTTCGGGCGTGACGATGACGATCCGCATCAGGCCCCCGTCCTCCGCGACGAAGAGATCGCCCGTGCCGGCGTCGACCGTCATGTTGTCGACTCCCCACAACGGGGCGGTGCCCGCCTCGACCTCCTCGGGAACAGCGCGGTAGACGAGCGAGTAGGACTGCGACGAGAGCTCGACCGCGTGCACCGAGTGGTCGCCCTTGGTGGTGAAGTAGACGACTCCGTCGTGGTACCAACAGCCCTCGCCGCCGTTGAATCGCGTCGCCGCCGGAAGTTGCTCGCGCGTCGGCGTCTCCGCGGCGGACGCATCGGGCAAAGCGGTCCACGTGACCGTGCCGTCTGCTGCGACCGTCGCTGCCTCGACGACCCCGGCGGAGAGATCGGGGTAGGCGGTCGGCGTGAAGCGGTAGAGCAGACCCTCTGGGTTGTCCTCGGTGAGGTACACGTGCTCGCCGACGGGATCGACGGCCGCTGCCTCGTGTGCCCAGAGCCCCATCGCAGGATGGGCGACAGCATCGGTCGCACCGGTCGGGTCGCACTCCCACACCATTCCGCGACCGCTGACGAAGTCTTCCTCGCACGAGAGCCACGTACCCCACGGCGTGGGTCCACCGGCACAGTTGGCGATGCTGCCGGTGAGGATGGGGTATGCGTCGATGATGTCCCCATCCGCGTCGTAGTGGATGCCGCTGACCCCTCCCGCCCCGGCGATGAACACCTCGCTGTTGACCGTGTGGTACCAGCCGCCGTCACCGTCTTCGAACGTCGCTGCGCCATCGGGGAAGACGTGCCAGAGGTAGTCGGTGCCCCCGACCGGTTCGCCGGCCACGGCAACGATCCTCGACGTGAAGCCCGCCGGCAGGATGATGCCGTTGTCGTCCGAAGCGATTCCCTCGAGCGATCCGTACGGCCCGCCGTCGGGCGCGGGTGTCGCCGATGCGCCGGCGTATGCAGGGAGCGCGACCGCGCCGCCCGCACTCACCAGGCCGACGCGCAGGAAATTTCGACGATCCATCTGGCTTCTCCTCCGGTATTCGCCCGGACGATAGCCGGGGTGCGACGTGGCCGGATCAGCTGACGGCGAGACCGCCTTCGCGCGTTTCGGCCGCCAACCCTTCGCGGTGGGCCGGATGGGCGATCGAGATGAGGGCGTCCGCCCGCTCGGCGATCGTGCGACCCCGCAGTTCGGCGACACCCCACTCGGTGACGACCTTGTCGACCGTGTTCTTCGGGGTCGTCACCACATCACCTGCCGGGAGTCGCGGAACGATCTTCGACCGCCCGTCCGAGGTCGTCGAATGGAGCACGACGAATCCCTGGCCGCCGGCGGAGTACATCGCACCCCTGGCAAAGTCGTTCTGGCCGCCCGACGACGAGTAGTAGCGGCCGCCGATCGTCTCGGAGGCGCACTGACCCAGGAAATCGACCGACAAGGTCGCGTTGATCGACACGAAGTTGTGCTCCTGCGCGATGAGCCGCGGGTCGTTGACGTAGCGCACAGCGTGCAGTTCGACGGCGGTGTTCTCGTCGAGGAAGTCGTGGAGGCGGTTGGTTCCGAGTGCGAACGTGCCGACCGTCTTGGTGCGGTTGATCTGCTTGCGCACCCCGGTGACAACACCCCGCTCGATGAGATCGACGACACCGTCGGACAGCAGCTCGGTGTGGACACCGAGGTCGCGATGATCGCCGAGCGCGTCCATGATCGCGTTCGGGATCGCGCCGATCCCGGTCTGGATCGTCGCACCGTTGGGGATGCGTTCGGCAATGAGGGCGGCGATCCGCCGATCTTCGTCGCCGGATTCGCTCGGCGGCACCTCGAGCAGCGGTCGATCGGATCGGCACCAGCCGGCGACTTGCGAGTGATGGATCTGATTCCTGCCGAAGGTGCGCGGCATCGCCTCGGTGGCCTCGAGGAAGAATCGGGCCCTGCCGATGAAGCTGGCCACGTAGTCAGCGGACACGCCGAGCGAGAAGTACCCGTGCCGGTCCGGCAGTGACGCGGCGCAGACCACCAGCGGCTCGGGCGCGCGCGATCGCATCAGCGCATAGACCTCCGAGAAGTGCGCCGGGACGAGGCCGATGGTGCCCGCCGCGAAGTGCGGTCGGGTGATGTGCGACAGGAAGTACGAAATGTGCCGTAACGAGTCCCCGTACACGCCGGCGAGATAGGGCCGTTCGTGCAGGACGTGCATCTGGTGGACGCGCACCCCGTCGAGGGCTCCGGCCGCAGCGGCTTGCTCGACGGCGTCGAGCACCGCGGTCGGCTCGCCATTGGCCAGCGGCACGATCAGTTGTGTCCCCGCGTCGATGAATCCGAGCACGCCGTCCGGCGAATCGGTGGGTGCGATCGCATCGCTGGTCGCCCTGGCACTCATGCGCGGTCACGGTAGCGCCCCGTTCGCCCGCGTCGATCGGCATACTGGAGCGCCCATGGGTGCACCAGACCAGACCTCCTCCGTCGCCAACATCGTGCGCGACGTGGTCCTTGCCGACAACGGAGCCGGCAGCTTCGGTGGCCGCGTGCAGACCAGGTTCCCGCCGGAACCGAACGGCTACCTCCACATCGGCCACGGCAAGGCGATCGCGGTCAACTTTCAGATCGCTGCCGAGTTCGGTGGAGTCTGCAATCTCCGATTCGACGACACGAATCCGGCCGCGGAGGAGACGAGCTTCGTCGAGGCGATCGTCGACGACCTCGCCTGGCTCGGTTTTCCGATCGACGGTGCGCCGCTCTTCGCGAGCGACTACTTCCAGCAACTCTTCGAGTGGGCCGAACTGCTGATCACCGAGGGTCTTGCGTACGTCGACGAACAGGACGGCGCGACCATCTCCGAGCAGCGCGGCGGCTACGGGCAGCCGGGCGTCGAGAGTCCGCACAGGGACCGTCCGACCGAGGAGAGCCTCGATCTGTTCCGGCGGATGCGTGCGGGGGAGTTCGCCGCCGGCAGCAGAGTCCTCCGGGCGAGGATCGACATGCAGCACGAGAACATGCAGCTTCGCGATCCGGTCATGTATCGCATCGTCGACGCCCCGCACCACCGCACCGGCGACGTCTGGCACGTCTATCCGACCTATGACTGGGCTCATGGGCAGAGCGACGCGATCGAGGGCGTCACGCACTCGTTGTGCAGCCTCGAGTTCGACTCGCACCGTCCGCTCTACGACTGGTTCCTCGAACATCTTCCGCTTCCACACGATCAGCCGCGTCAGACCGAGTTCGCCCGACTCGAACTGACGCACACGATCACCTCGAAGCGCAAGCTCAGGAAACTCGTCGACGATGGGATCGTCGACGGCTGGGATGATCCACGGATGCCCACTCTGAGGGGGCTCCGCCGGCGCGGCTATCCCGCCTCCGCGATTCGCGATTTCCTCGATTTCATCGGCGTCTCGCGGACGAACAGCCGCAACGAGATCGAGCTGCTCGAGTCGTTCGTGCGCAGCGAACTCAACCGTGTTGCACAGCGGCGCATGGCGGTGCTGCGTCCGCTGCGCGTCATCGTCACAAACTGGCCGACCGATGCCCTGGGTGATCCTGTCGTCGAATGGGTCGAACTGAACAACAACCCCGAGAACCCCGCCGACGGAACCCGCACCGCACCGTTCTCTGGTGTGTTGCACATCGAGCGCGACGATTTCCGCGCAGATCCGCCCCCGAAGTACTTCCGTCTGAGCCCCGGTCGCGAGGTGCGGTTGCGTGGCGCGTTCTTCGTCACCGCTCACGACTACATCACCGACGAAGCTGGTGAGGTCGTCGAAGTGCACGTCACGTACAACCCTGAGACGCGCGGCGGCAGCGCACCCGACGGCCGCAAGGTCAAGTCGACGATGCACTGGGTGTCGGCCGCCCACGCGGTCGATCTGACGGCTGCGCTCTACGACAGGTTGTTCACGGCCGAGGTCCCGGGCGAGGCCACCGGTGAAGTGTTCGACGACCTCAACGCCGAGTCGCTCGAACTGCTGACCGGGTGCAAGGGTGAGCCGGCGCTGGCAGCCGTCGAGCCGGGCGAGGTCGTGCAGTTCGAGCGGCTCGGGTACTTCGCCGCGGACTCCAGGGAGCACGGTCTCTTCCACCGTACGGTCGGTCTGCGCGACGAGTGGGCGAACATCCAGAAGCGACGTGGCTGACCCGCGGCCCTACGGGTACTCCGCCCCGGTAGCTTCCGTGTCGATGCAGAGGCTTCGTTCGTTCGTTCTCGCCGGAGCACTCATGCTGTCGGTCGTGCCGATCGCGGTTGCGATCGACATCGCGGCCGGCGTGGACGGGCCTGCGACCGCGGCGGCGACCACCGATGTGTTCTGCGGTCAGCGTCCGGCGACCGAGCCGGCCCCCGTCGATCAACTCGAGAGCTTCGAGGGAATCAACCCCCTCCGTATCGTCGACACCAGGATCGGCACCGGAGGACTGGGGTCGGAGGTCGGTGCAGGGTGCACGTTGCGACTCGACATGAGTGCCGCAGCGATCCCGTCGGAGGCCGGGGCGGTCGCGCTGTCGGTCACCGCGGTCGCAGCCGTCGGTGGGTACTTCACGGTCTATCCGTGCGCAGCCGGGTTCCCGGAGACCTCGAATCTCAACGCTCGCGACGGCGTGCCCACCCCCAACCTTGTCGTCGCAGAACTCGACAGCTCGCGCGCCGTCTGCATCTTTTCCCAGCTGCGATCCGACCTCGTCATCGACCTCGTTGGATGGTGGGGTCCGGGACCTGACCGGTTCGCGTCGATCGTCCCGGAGCGGGCGTACGACACTCGCGAGCTCCCGGGTGGTGCTCGACTGCCCGCCCAGCACATTCGAAACGTGCCGATCGGCGGTCGCACGGTCCCGATCGAGGCGACGGCGGTCGTCGTGAACTTGACGGTGACGGGTGCGGCGAACGCGGGTTGGGTCCAGGCGTTCCCGTGCGGCAACGCCGCACCGTTGGCATCGAACCTGAACTATCTCGCTGACGAGCCCCGCGCGGTCGCCGCCATCGTGGGGCTCGGCGGAGCCGGCGCGGCGCGGGGAGAACTCTGCGTCCGATCCTTCAGCGACGTCCACGTCGTGATCGTTGTCGTCGGCTACTACGCGCCTGCCCCGGAATTCGGCCCGAGCGCGTCGATCCAGACGCTCCGGGGTGACCGGCTCGTCGACACGCGCAACGGCACCGGTGGACCGACGCGACGTTTCGCGGCAGGGGAGATCCGCAGAATCGACCCCGTCGCGGCGATGGCCGATGCGTCGCAGTCCTCGGCAGTGCTGCTCAATGTCATCGCCGTCGATCCGTCCCTGGGTGGATACCTCCGTGTGTATCCGTGCTCGTCCGACGAGCCGACCACGTCGTCGGTGAACTTCGTCGCACGTGAGAACGCCTCGAACCTCGTACCGGTCGAACTGTCGAGCACCCGCGAGGTGTGTATCTACGCGTACTCCGAGACCGACGTCGTCGTCGACCTGTTCGGGGTCATGTCGGCGCCGGCGGGATCGCTCGCCGAGCGACTGTCGTTCAGCGAGCCCGTGTGGCCCCCGTACGTCGGGTCCGGCGGTGACCACGGGGTGGTCTGCGGTGCTGGTGTCACGAATCTGACGATGACGGTTGACGTGCTGCCTCGCGTGTCAGCGAAGATCGACGGAGTGCCGGCCGATGCGGTCGACATACCGTTGTCCGTCGTCGAGGATGACGTGACGACGGTGGAGCTGTCGCGCGGGTCGGAGCGCTCGACCCATCACTTCCGGTGCCTGCCGTCTGACTTCCCCCGGCTCGATGTCGAGCGGCCCGGTCAACCGGATCCGGGCTGGTACCTGACGACGTTTGGACAGAATTCACCCGATCCGTTGAGTGCTCGGTACACGGTGATCCTCGATGATCGCGGTGCACCGGTCTGGTACAAGCGCAACGACGTGCGGCTCCTCGATGCCAAGCTCACCTCGACCGGCTCGATCTCGTTGAACCCGACCGGCCAGTTCTTCGGCACCCCCGCCGACGATGTGTCGCGCCGGTTCTACGACCTCGACGGCAACCTGCTCGCCGATCGCCGGATCCAGGATTCCTCGTTGCCAGTCGATCACCACGACCACATCGTCCTGCCCGGCGGCGGTTCCGCCTTCGTCAGCTATCCGTTGCGGCACGATGTCGACCTGACGGGCCTCGGGCCAGACTTCAATGTCGACGACGCGGTTGTCGACGGTGCCATCGTCGAGACCGACACCGATGGAAACGTCACATGGCTGTGGAACTCCTCCGATCACTTCCCCGACGATGCGTCACAGTTCCCGCAGCGGTTCGCTCGCTACCCCTCCCCCGACGTCGTGACGAACGGCGGCGAGGTCGACATCGTTCACATCAACTCGATCGACCGGGTCGACGATGGGACGGGTGACTATGTCGTGTCGGCGCGCCATCTCGACACTGTCTTCCGGGTGTCGAGGGCGACCAGGCAGGTCGTCTGGACGCTCGGTCCCGCCATCTCGACCGACACTGGCGCCCAACGGCTGACGCCGGTCGGCGACCCCCTCGGCGGATCGATGCGTCAGCACGATGCTCGACTGCGCGACGGCGTCCTCACGATGTTCGACAACCGCACAGCGGCAACCACGGGGACGGCGCGCGCGGTCGCGTACGAGATCGACACCTCGGATGCAGATTCACAACAGTGGACCGCGACGATGCTCTGGGAGCGGCGGCGATCAGACGGTCTGGTGAGCGGCGCACTCGGCAGCGTGCGCGTCGGCCCGGACGGTGCCGTGCTGATCGACTGGGGCAACCCGCTCCAGCCGATGTTCGAGGAGCTCGACGCAGCAGGCGATCGTCTGCTCGCGATCTCTCAGGTGCCGTCGGGCAACTCGTACCGCATCGTCAAGTATCCGGCGTCGACGTTCGACCGCGACACGTTGCGCGCGAAGGCCGGCGGCGACCTCGACGTGCCCTGACGCCGCGTTCGCAGGGTCGATCAGTCGACCTCGAGGGGGAGCAGAACCTCGGCGGCTTCGGCCAGGTGGGCCGTCCAGTTCTCTGCCGAACCCGGCTCGTCGACCGGGAGCACGACGAACTTCGACGTGCCGACATCGACGAAGTCGGAGATCAGTGCGGTGAGCTGATCCCACGACGACGGCACGATACGACTCACGTCGTCGATGTCCGGGCGCCGTCTCGCGAGGAGGGAGAGCAGCTGGTCGGGGACGTCGCCGAACGTGTAGGGGATCAACACGCCGTAGTGGTCGTCTTCGATCTCTCGGTCGTTCTCTCTGCACACCCGCTCGATCTCGATCCGGCCCGCGGCGAGATCCTCGGGGAGCACGAACGAGGGGAGCCAGCCATCGGCGACCCGTCCGATGCGGCGGAGCTCCGATGGGGCGTAGCCGCCGAGCCAGACATCCATCCGCTTCGGACGCGGGAGCACGCGCACCCCGGCGTAGTGGAAACGGTCGCCGTCGTGATCGAACGGTTCACCGGTCCAGCACTTCTTCATCACCTCGAGTGTCTCGTTGAAGAGCGCTGCGCGTTCGCCACGCTCGACCCCGAACGCCTGCTGCTCGATCGGGTCGACCGCCCCGAGACCGAAGGCGGGCAGCAATCTCCCGCCCGACATGGTCGCCAACGTGGCGAGTTCCTTCGCGAGCACCACGGGGTTGCGGCCGGGGAGCACCAACACCGACATTCCGAACTTGAGTTGTGTTGTACGGCCGGCGGCGTATGCCATCGCGACGATCGGGTCGGGCGCTTCGCCGCTGATTCGTTCGGAGAGCCACAGCGAGTCGAACTCGAGTTCCTCCAGCGCATCGACGACCGTGCCGAACGTCTCGTCGTGCAACCGCGTGCGAGTTCCGAGTCCGTATCCGATGCGTACCTTCACGTCAGGATTCTGGCACGTGGCGATCCGGGCACGTCAGGATCGGCGTGGGGCAAGCCGGGGATCAGGCGATTGGAAGCGCCCGCTGGTGTGCCTTGCCGGCATGGGCCATCGGCTGTTCGCGGAGACGGCCCGTGCGGATCCAGCTCGCCGCGAACGCGACGATGATCACGGGGAGCACGATCGCTGCGTGCGGAACATCGCCGAGCGAACTCACGGCGATCGCAAAGATCACTGCCGCGATCGACGCGCTGACGGCGAGCCGCACGGCTGCGACCCAAGTGCGATGCTCGAGTTCCATGCGTTCCTGCATACACGTGCATCGGCACGCAGAGCCGGACGTGTTCAGCTCTTCGCGTAGTTGTCACGCGACCGCAGCGTTCGACACGCGATCGCGCGGGTTCGGACGCGGATCGTAGAGTCCGCGCCATGTCCGAAGACCCCTCCCACCAACTCCGCCATCCCGCGGCAGCCCTCGACCTGTTCCGACTCGACGGTCGGACCGCCATCGTCACGGGCGCATCTTCGGGTCTGGGTGATCGCTTCGCCCGGGTCCTGCACGGCGTCGGCGCGAACGTGGTCCTCGCGGCGCGTCGCGTCGATCGACTCGAACGGCTCAGTGCCGAGCTGCCGGACTCGTTCGTCGTCGGTACGGACCTGTCGGACGAGAACGAACGCGAGCACCTCGTCCGTGCGGCGACCGACCGTTTCGGTGGCGCCGATGTGCTGGTCAACAATGCCGGGATCGGGGCGACCCTGCCCATCGAGCAGGAACGTCTCGATCAGTTCCGGCTGGCGATGGAGGTCAACGTCACCGCGATCTGGCATCTCTCCAAGCTCTGCGCGCCGGGGATGATCGAGCGGGGCGGCGGCTCGATCGTGAACATCGCCTCGATGCTCGGTCATGTCGGCTCCACGCCGATCAAACAGGCCGACTACTGCGCGAGCAAGGGTGCCGTCGTGAACCTCACCCGCGAGCTCGCCCTGCAGTGGGCGCGCAGGGGGATCAGGGTGAACGCGCTGTGCCCAGGTTGGTTTCCGACCGAGATGACGGCCGACATGGTCGACGACGAGGCCAGCGAACGGTTCATCGGCGCGAACTCGCCGATTCCGCGGATGGGCGAGCTGCACGAGCTCGACGGCGCTCTGTTGCTTCTCGCGAGCCGCGCCGGTTCGTTCATCACCGGTCAGAGCGTGATCGTCGACGGAGGCTGGACCGCTCGCTGAAGACCGTAGCTCTGGCGGTCAGCGTCCGAGCCGCCCCGCTCGTGCGAGCCATCGGTACCGCCGCGCGGTGCGATAGCTCTGCTCCGCGGCGAGTTGACCGATGCCGGTCGAAAGCGTCGGGTAGACGTGAATCATCCGCGCGAGGTCGGTGAGCCGCATTCGGGCGTGGATCGCCAGTGCGAGTTCATGGATCAGTTCCCCCGCGTGTGGACAGATCGCGTGGCCACCGACGATCCGACCCTTGACCGTGATGATCGCGATCTCCCCGTTCGTGGTGCCGTCGGTGCGCGCCCGATCGGAGTGCCTGAGGTCCTGGCGGTGGGCCTCGACAGATCGGGTGCCATGGCGCGCGACCGCCTCCGCTTCGGTGAGACCGACGTGGGCGACTTCCGGATCGGTGAAGGTGCACCAGGGGACGACCACGGGTGCGCGGCCGCGGCCGGGGAAGAACATGTCGCGCACGGCGAGTGCGCCGTCGTACGCGGCGACGTGAGTGAAGTCCGGACGGTCGTTGGCGTCGCCGACGACGTAGATCGAGCGCACGGCCGTGCGGCTGCGGTCGTCGACCACGACACGCTTCGCCCGGACCTCGACACCGACATCGGTCAGCCCGAGACCTGTGGAGTTCGGCACTCGGCCCGCGGCGACGAACAGTCCGCGGGCCTGGATCACTTCGTCACCGTCGAGGGTCACGATCACGTCATCGCCGGACCGCGCGACCCGCCTGGCTGTCCTGCCGAGCCGAACGTCGACGCCCTCCGAGCGCAGCGCCTCGAGTAGTCGCGCGGCGTGCGTCGGCTCATCACGTGCGAGGAGGCGATCGGCCATTTCGACGACGGTGACCTCGACGCCGAGCCGAACCAGCGCCTGGGCAACTTCGCAGCCGATGGGACCACCGCCGAGCACGAGCATCGACTGCGGCGGACGGTCGAGCGTGAACAGGGTCTCGCTCGTGAGTATCTCGACGTCGGCGATGCCGTCGATCGGTGGGACGGCAGGGCTGCTGCCGGTACAGATCAGGATGAACCTCGAGCGCAGGATCCGATCGCCGACCGTGACCTCGTGTGGTCCGGTGACGACCGCATCACCTTCGATCAGCTCGACGCCCATGCGGCGGAATCGTGTTGGATCGTCGTCGGTGGCGGCGATTTCACCCTGCACCGCGGCGATTCTGCGCCAGGCCGACTCGACGTCGATTTCGCGCTCGTCGACGGCGGAAACTGGCCGCGCCGCATGGACAGCCGCGGCAGCGGACAGCAGCGTCTTGGACGGGATGCAGCCGGTCCAGAGACAGTCGCCGCCGATCCGCGCCCGCTCGACGGCTGCGACCCGCAGTTGGAGATGCTCGGCAGCGAATTCGGCGGCGACCGTTCCGGCCGATCCCATGCCGACGATCACCAGGTCATAGCGGCTCGCACGCTTGGGGAACATCGATTGCGACGGTACAGCCCGGCGGTCCCATGATCCGGGCGCCCGTGCATCGTCGCGGTCGCCCGCACACGACTGACCGGCGCACGATTGACCCGCGCACGATTGACCCGCGCACGATTGAATGGTCGCATGTCCGGGTCTCCGCCGCGAGCCAGAGGTTGGGGTGCGTTCGCGCTCGTGGGCCTCCTTGCCGCGTGTGGGGCCACCGAGGCCGCCTCACCCGGCTCCGCTCCGCCGGCGGCGCCGCCCTCGACCATCGGTGGTGTCGGCGGGCTCCCCGAGACGGTCCCGTCGACGACGATCGAAACGGTTGTCGAGCCCGAGGTCTCCGAGCCACCCGTCCAGATCGAGATCACCCTGCCGCTCACCGACGAAGGAACCCGCACGCTGCTCGTCGGTGAGCAGGTCGAGGGCAATCGAGTGTTGCTGATCGGCGACTCGATCCTCGCCTCGACGAGCCGCCGATATGGGCGAGAGATGTGTGAGGCGCTCAACGCGGTCGGCTGGACGATCGAGCTCAATGCCGAACCGGGTCGGTTCGTCGACTTCGGCAGCAGGGTGATGCGCCAACGATTCGATCCTGACAACGGCCTCGACTGGGACGCTGCGGTCGTCCATCTCGGTAGCAACTATCGAGGCGACGAGCAGTCGTTCGAGGAGGAGTTGAACGAGATTCTCGTCGACCTGGCGCCGCGGCCGACGTTGCTGCTCACCGTGACCGAGATCCGTACTGGTTGGTCCGAGGTCAACGATGTGGTCGCGCGGGCTGGAGAATCCCTCGACCACGTCACGGTCGTCGACTGGGCGGACATCGCCGAGACACCTGGTGTGCTGAGTCGCGACGGTCAACATCCGGGTGACGCCGGTGAGGACGTGCTTGTCGAGCTGATCGCGACGAACCTCGGCGCGGCGCCGGCGACGCTGTCCGCCGATGCCGAGTGCCTCCGCTCACGCTTCACCGACGACTCCGCGATCCGCCCCGACACGAGGGGGTCGGCTTCGTCCGGATCTTCGGGCTCCTCGGGCTCCTCGGGCTCCTCGGGTTCGTCGGGCTCATCGGGCGGCTCCGGCTCGTCGGGAGGGTCCTCCGGTGGCGGATCGGCGACGACGGCCGCTCCGGCCACCGATCCGCCGTCCTCGACCAGCCCGCCGGCGCAGACCGACCCGCCCGCCACACAGCCGCCGCCTCCGGTGGACACCGATCCACCGCCGCCGCCACCGGCCACCGACGGGAGCTGACGCACGATCGGTCGCGTCGCCGCGGCCGTAGCCTGGTTCGGTGCTCCAGGCGCAGGGACTCTCGGTGGAAGTGGGTGGACGGCTCGTGGTCGATCGCGCCAACTTCACCGTCATGGCTCGCGACAAGGTGGGCATCGTCGGGCGCAACGGGGCGGGCAAGACGAGCCTCTTCAAGGTGCTCGGCGGCGCCGTCGAACCCAATGCCGGCAAGGTGGTACGTACCGGCGGCTTCGGCTACTTGTCACAGGAGCCGCGCATCGACGCGGCACTCGACGCTCGCACGAGCGTCACCCACGTGTTGTCGGGGCGCGGTATCGACGAAGAAATCGTGCGGATCGAGAAGCTGCGGATCGCGATGGAGGAGACGCCCGACGAACGCAACGTCGGCCGTTACACGCGTGCCGAGGAGGCGTTCCGAATCTCGGGCGGCTACGGCGCCGAGAGCGAGGCGCGGGCGATGGCCGCGGGCCTCGGGCTCCCCACCGATCGTCTCGACATGCCGATCGGCACGCTCTCGGGAGGGGAGCGGCGGCGCGTCGAGCTGGCGCGGATCCTGTTCGCGGGCTCGGATGTGCTCTGTCTCGACGAGCCGACCAACCACCTCGACGTCGACGCCCAGACCTGGCTGATGGGCTTCCTCCGGCAGTACAAGGGGGCATTGCTCGTGATCAGCCACGACCTCGACCTGCTCGACGAGGCGATCACACGGGTATTGCACCTCGACCGGCCCGCCGAGGACGATGTCGGCGAGATCGTCGAGTACCGCGGTACCTACTCCCAGTACCTGCGGGCGCGCGCCGACGACGAGAAGCGTCTGGTGCGCAGGGCGGCGGTGCAGTCCAAGGAGATTGCCCGCCTGCAGGGAGTGGTCGATCGGTTCGGCGCGAAGGCGACGAAGGCAGCGATGGCCCACAGCATGGAGAAGCGCATCGCCCGACTCGAAGGTGACCGTGTTCGGGCGCCCGACACGGCGCGCGCGATCGCGGTCCGATTCCCGGATCCCCCTCCGTGCGGACAGACGGTGATCGAGACGACCGGGTTGTGCAAGGCATACGGCGGCCCACCCGTGTTCGAGGACATCGGATTCGACCTCGGACGCGGTGAACGCCTGCTCGTGCTCGGGCTGAACGGCGCCGGCAAGACGAGCCTGTTGCGCATCCTGGCCGGTGAAACCGAGGCCGATCTCGGCCACTTCGAGTTCGGCTACCAGGTCGCCGCCGGCTACTACGCGCAGGAGCACGACAACCTGCGCACATCCGAGTCGCTGCTGACCAATATCCGCGATGCCGTACCGGCCGGCATCGACCTCGGCGAGACCCGGCTGCGGGGACTGCTGGGGATGTTCGGCCTGTCCGGCGAGAAGGTGTTCCAGGACTCGGGGACCCTGTCAGGTGGCGAGAAGACCAAGCTCGCACTGGCGATGCTGATGGTCGGGCGCAACAATCTGCTCCTGCTGGACGAGCCGACGAACAACCTGGATCCGGCGTCGCGCGAGGCGGTGACCACCGCGCTGGTCGACTGGCCGGCGTCCCTGATCCTCGTCAGCCACGACATCGACTTCGTCCGCCAACTCGCGCCGACCAAGGTGCTGCTGATGCCCGACGGCGATGTCGACTACTTCAGCGAGGACTGGCTCGATCTCGTCGAGCTGAGCTGAGACAGACGCGGACGTGCAGCCGACGGCTACGGTCGACGCAATGCGCATTGGATCATTCGGGGGATCGATCAACGAGGGCACGATCGACGACGTCGTCGCCGAGGCCAGGCAGGCGGAGGTCGATGGCTTTGCGTCGTACTGGGTGCCGAACATCTTCGGTCACGACGCGCTCACCGCGCTCGCGATCGTCGGCCGCGAGGTGCCGCGGATCGAACTCGGCACATCGGTCGTTCCGACGTACCCGCGCCACCCGCTGGCGATCGCGCAGCAGTGCCTCACCGTGAGCGCGGCCTCCGGGGGGAGACTGACCCTCGGCATCGGGTTGAGCCACAAGATCGTGATCGAGAACATGATGGGCCTGAGCTACGACAAGCCGATCCGTCACATCCGCGACTACCTGAGCATCCTCGGTCCGCTCTCGAAGCTGGAGCCGGTGCAGTATCAGGGCGAGGCATACAGCTCGATGGGTGCGTTCAGCGCGCCCGGGGCGGAGCCGTTCGGAATCGTCGTCGCCGCGCTCGGCCCGCAGATGCTGAAGGTCACAGCCGAACTCGCCGACGGCACCCTCACCTGGTGCACCGGGCCGAACACGTTGGCCGAATACACGGTCCCCACGATCAACGCTGCCGCCGATGCGGCCGGACGCCCAGCACCTCGCGTCATCGCTGCGCTGCCCGTTTGTGTCACCGACGATGTTGCCGGCGCGACGAGCCGTGCCGCAGCGGTGTTCGAGATGTACGGGTCGCTGCCGAGCTATCGGGCGATGCTCGACCGCGAGGGCGCCGGGGGGCCCGAAGACATCGCCATCATCGGCACCGAGTCCGAGGTCGTCGACCGCATGGCGGCACTCGCTGACATCGGCGTCACCGATTTCGCCGCGGTCGAGTTCGCCGGAAACCCCGACGAGGCCGCGGCGACGCGCGCTGCGGTCATTCAGCTGATCGACTGATCGCACGATCTCGCGATGTCGTATCTCTCGGTGGACGTGGACGAACGGGGCGTGGCCACGGTGGTCTTCGACCATCCGCCGATCAACCTGATGACGATCGATGTACTCATCGAGACGATGCACGCAGCCGATCAGCTCGCGGCCGACGGCACGGTCCGCGCCGTCGTGTTGCGATCCGCGAATCCGGAGTGGTTCATCGCCCATTTCGATGTCG
>JASJHI010000225.1:0-2874 GCA_033791105.1 Acidimicrobiia bacterium
ACGCTCTCGGCAGAGCGCTTCGTCACGCTCACGGGGGTCGCCGATCCCACTGAGGCGCTCGGCGACGATCCCGCCCGCTGGTACCGGACCGGCGACCGGGCCCGGGTCGTACGAACGGGTGTAGCCGTGTACGGCGGACGAATGGACGATCAGATCAAGGTCGACGGCATGAGGCTGGAACCGGGCGAAGTCGAGGCAGCGCTCGTCACGTTCCCGGCGATCACATCGGCGCTGGTTCGGTTGTGGCAACCGAGCGAGCAGGCACCGCGCTCGGCGCTCAGTCGTTGCGTCCGGTGCGGGCTCGGAACCGACGTTCCCGGCGTCGAGATCGACGAGGAGCTGGTCTGCAACGGCTGCCGGGCGTTCGACATGGTCGCACCTCAGACCGAGCGTTGGTTCCGCGACGAGTCCGACCTGAACGAGCGGCGGATCGAGGCCCGTCGACGTCGACGCGGCGACATCGACTGCCTGCACCTCCTGTCCGGCGGAAAGGACTCGACCTACGCGCTGTACCAACTCGTCGAACGGGGGTGGAACGTCCACGCACTGACGCTCGACAACGGCTTCGTCTCCGACGGGGCGAAGGAAAACATCAGGCGCAGCGTGGCTGACCTCGGTATCACTCACGAGTTCGCGAGCACCCCGTCGATGAACGAGATCTTCCGCGACAGCCTCGACCGCCACTCGAATGTCTGCCAGGGGTGCTACAAGACGATCTACACGCTGGCGGTCGCCCGTGCCCACGACATGGGGATCCCGGTCATCGTGACGGGCCTGTCGCGCGGCCAGTTCTTCGAGACGCGCCTGGTCCCCCACCAGTTCGAGGCGGGGAGATTCGACCCGGAGGCGATCGACGAGACCGTCCTCGAAGCGCGCCGCGTCTACCACCGCACGACCGATGCAGTGACCGAGTTGCTGCCCGAGCAGCGGGTCTTCGACGACGATCGAATCCTCGAGGAGATCGAGTTCGTCGACTTCTACCGTTACGTCGACGTCGAACTGAGCGAGCTCTACCGATTCCTCGAGGAGCGGGCGCCGTGGGTGCGACCTTCCGACACCGGCCGGTCGACCAACTGTCTGATCAACGTCGCCGGTATCCAGGTCCATCGCACAGAGCGCGGCTACCACAACTACGCCGAGCCCTACAGCTGGGACGTCCGGCTGGGTCACAAGACACGCGAGGAGGCGCTCGAAGAACTCGACGACGAGATCGACGAAGCCGAGGTGTTGAGGCTCCTTGCCGAGGTGGGCTACGAGCCCAAGGACCGGGGGGTCCTCACCGCCTGGTATCAGTCGATCGACGGCAGCCCGGTCGACCCAGACGCCGTCCGACGGCATCTACGCGACCGCTTACCCGGCCATGCCATACCGATCGCGTTCGTCCGTGTCGACGAGATCCCACTTGCCGCAAGCGCAAAAGCCGACCCGTCGCTGCTCCCCGCACCGACGAGATTCGACCGGTCGGGTGGCGATCGTGTCGAACCGTCGACGACGACCGAGTCGCGCCTGTGCGAGATCTGGGCCACTGTGCTCGAGCTCGAAGCGGTGGGGGTGACCGAAGACTTCTTCGACCTCGGCGGCGCATCACTCGACGCGCTGGAGGTCGTCGCGGCGATCGACACGCAGTTCGGGACAGACCTTCCGGACGCCGCGGTCTTCCGTTCACCGACGGTGCGCGCACTCGCCGAAGTGGTCGAGCGAGCACTCGATGGTGCAGCGGCCAACGCACGGCCGGCGACGATCGCATCGCTCGACGCGAGCGAGCCGCTGCCGCTCTCGGCCGGCGAGGAGGCAATGCTCCTCGAGTACCGCATGGACCCCGATGACCCGCGGTACAACGTCAACCGCGTCTATCGGATCGCGCTCGAGTCAGACGACGAGTTCGACGTGACCGCGTTCACCGCAGCCGTGGGCGACGTCGTGACGGCGCACGGCCCGCTACACACCTCGTACGGTCCCGACCGACGTCGCCTCCCGGTCGGCGAAGCACTCTCGTCGATCGAGCTCGCGTCGATGAGCCCGGCCGAGTTCGATCGCTTCGCGGACCGCCAGCGGTCGGTCGGATTCGATCTCGACGCCGGTCCTCTCGTTCGCGCCCACATCAGCCGAACCGGGCCAGGCGAGGTGTCCATCCTCCTCGGTCTGCATCACATCAGCGTCGATGCGGGCACCTTCGACCTGTTGTGGGATCAGATCGTCGAGCGATACGACACCGGGGCACTCCCGGAACTGCTCACCTCGTACGTCGAACACGGTGCGTGGCAGCGAATCCAGAGTGCGGACGCCGCAGGGTTCTGGCGCGAACGTGCGCGCAGCCGTCGACCCGCCGACGGCCTCGGTCTTGCGGCGCCGAGCCCTCGGGAGGCCGACGGCTACATCTCGCGACGATGCTCCGCGACGGCCGACGTTCTGACGCGTCCAGGGAGTACACCATTCGCGTCGGCAATGGCAGCGACAGCAGTCGTGCTCTCGCGATACTCCGCCGACGCCCGCGTCGGCTTCGGAATCACCGCGTCGACGAAAGACCACCGAGATGCTGCTCCGCTCATCGGGTACTACCTGAACACACTTCCCGTCGACCTCGAGGTACGGCCGTCGACGCGCTTCGGCGATCTCGTGACCGATGCCGCGTCGTTCGTAGCTGAAGCCCTCCCGCACCGCACCTACCCATTCGCATCGATGGTGCGCGACGCGAGATCGGCGGGACACGCCGCACCGGCGGTCTCGTGCATGCTCGCATACGAAGAGCTCACGACGCCACGCTTTCCGGCGGGCGTCGCCGAACAGCGAATCCTGGCCTCCGGGTCATCGGTCGCCGACGTGACCTTCTTCGTCCAGGAGCGAGCGACGTCACTCCAACTCGGCCTCGAGTAC
>JASJHI010000226.1:0-9788 GCA_033791105.1 Acidimicrobiia bacterium
GCCATCGAAGAGGGAGTCGTCGCCGGTGGCGGCACCGCCCTCATCCGTGCCCGCGAGGATGTTGCCAAGGTCGTCGAGTCGCTCGAGGGCGACGAGAAGACCGGCGCCAAGACCGTCTGGGAGGCGCTCGTCGCGCCGACCCGCCACATCGCTGACAACGCCGGCCTCGAGGGGTCCATCGTCGTCCGTGAGGTCGAGGCAGCCAGTGGTACGACCGGCATGAACGCCGCAACCGGCGAGATGCAGGACCTCATCGCGGCAGGCATCATCGACCCGGCCAAGGTGACCCGTGCGGGTCTCCAGAACGCCGCGTCGATCGCGGCGATGGTGCTCACCACCGAGTGCCTGGTCGCCGACGAGCCCGAGCCCGAGCCGGCAATGCCCCCGGGCGGCGGCGGCATGGGCGGCATGGGCGGCATGATGTGAGGAAGGCCTTCGCGCCTTCGTGATCGCTGGTCGATCACACATCTGACGTCAATCGTCACGAACACGGAACGAGCCCCGGGAGCGATCCCGGGGCTCGTTCGCGTACTGGGGCGTACGGGTTGGGTTCGGCCGCGCTCGGTACGATTCGCAGGAATGGTCCAGATCGAGCGAGCGCTACGTCCGTTCTGGATGCACCAGGTGGTCGAGTATGTGATCGGTCTGATGCTGATCAGCGCGGCGTTCCAGAGTCCCACGCCGGGCCCGGCATCCGCCGTGGGCGTGCTGATCATCGTCAACGCGGCGATTGCGATCGGCCCCGCCGGTGCGTTCCGTCTCGTGCCGCGCCGGATCCATCGCTGGTGCGACGTGGTGTTGATGGGAATCGTCGCCGCCATCGCGGTGCAACCATGGGTCGAAATCGACGGCACCAGTCGCCTGATGATCGGGGCGATCGCGTTCGTCTTGTTCTTCGTTTGGTTCCATACCGACTTCGACGTCCGCGAGGACCGCAAGGCGCGCCGTGCCGCGAGGGCCAAGCCGAGCAATGAGCAGCGGGGTCGTCAGGCGGGACGGGTGGTGGGCGACTCGGTCAATGCGGTCAAGCGCTGGCGTGACGAGTTGTGAGCATCCATATGCTGAGGCCATGACGTTCGAGCAGCCCGCACCCGACCTCGCCAAGATCGTGGCAGCCTTGGAGTCGTGGGAGAGCGGCGAGGAGTCGCCAGGTCGCGCGCTCGCCAACATGAAGACCGCGGGCCTGCCCGCCGTGCTCCAGCAGTTGGTGGCCGAGGGCTTCAAGCCTGCGAGCTGACCGCTGTCCACAACCTCCATGACCGACGCGTCCGAGTCCGGGCCGGGCCGCCGCGCCGGTGGCCGGCAGCAGATCCCACGCCCCGCGGTGTGGAGCGCTCATGACACGGCACCGTGGGCGCTCGGCGAGGCGCCCACGGCGTCCGAGCTGATCGCACCGGTGTCGGACACTTCTGCCCCGATCGCGCCGGCATTCTCCGAGGCGAAGATCTCCGCCGTTCTCGTCGCCCTCTTCGACGGTCCCGCCGGTGCCGAGGTGCTGCTCACGAGACGATCGATGGAGTTGCGCCACCATCGAGGCGAGATCAGCTTTCCCGGTGGGCGTCTCGATCCGGGAGAGACGCCGTTGGACACGGCACTTCGCGAGGCCCACGAGGAGGTCGGCCTCGATCCGGAGGCGGCCGCGATCGTCGGTGAGTTGGGTCATCTCAACACGGTCGTCAGCAAGAGTTACATCGTGCCGATCGTCGCTCGGCTCGATGAACGGCCGACCCTGCTGGCGCAGACGATGGAGGTCGATCGGGTGCTGTGGACGCCGATCGCCGAACTGACCAAGCCGGGCACGTATCACGTCGAGACATGGGGGCATCCTCCACTCGACCGGCCGCTCCACTTCTTCGAACTCGACGACGAGACCGTCTGGGGTGCGACCGCCCACATGCTCGTCGACCTGATGACCCGCGCACTCACATAACGGGTAGCGCTCATTGCGCTCGGATCAGACGGACGACGAACCGTCAAGGATTCGATCGACGCACTCGCCGAGCAGCCGCCACCCTGCGAGCACGTGCTCGCGTTCGGTGGTGCGCGCACCGATCGAGAAGCGCAGCACCGAACGGTCGTCGAGCGTCGTGCGCGTGAACCAGGCATGACCGGACGCGTTCGCACGCTCGATCAGCTCATCGGTGAGCCGATCGGCGGAATCGGTTTCGGAGTCGGAGTCGGAATCGGAGTCGGGTGAGGCGACTGCGAGACAGAGCAGGTTGAGTGGATGCGGCGCAACGATCTCGAAGCGCGGGTCGGCCTCGACGAGCGCGGCGAGCTCCTGGGTGAGCGTCACGTGGCGCCGGATCATCGCCTGAAACGATTCGACCCCGTCGCTCCTGATCGCGAACCAGAGCTTGAGCGCCCGGAAGCGGCGCCCGAGCGGCAGCTGCCAGTCTCGGTAGTCGATCACCGCTCCCGCTTCGGACTGCTGCGAGCGGAGGAATTCGGGCAGGATGCTCAGCGCTCCGAGTAGCGCGGCTCGGTCGGCCGTCCAGTAGAGGTTGCAGTCGAAGTTGACGCCCATCCACTTATGCGGGTTCGTCGACAACGAATCGACGACGTCGAGACCCTCGTTGACCCACCGGAACTCAGGGGCCAGCGCAGCGATTCCCGACATCGCCGCGTCGACGTGGAGCCAGATGTTCTCACGTGCACAGATCTCGCCGATCTCGGTTGTCGGATCGAACGCCAGCGAGGACGTCGTACCGTGCGTCGTGCAGACGAAGAACGGCGTGAGGCCGGCGGCGCGGTCGTCGGCGATCATCCCGGCGAGCGCGTCGGCGCGCATCGCGAACATCTCGTCGTGGGGCACGGTACGGATGCGGTCGGTGCCGATCCCGGCGATCCGCAAGCCCTTCTCGATGCCCGAGTGTGTCTGCGCAGTCTGGTAGGCGACCAGGCGTGTGGTGTCGCCGTCATGGTTGACCGCGCCGCCGGTTGCGCGCCAACGAGCCGATGCGATGGCGACGAGCATCGCCTCGCTCGCCGACCCCTGGATGACCCCACCGCCGGTCGCGCTCGTCGAGTGGAATCGCTCGGGAAGGTCGAGCAGCTCGCGCATCCAGTCGAGCATCAGCGTCTCCAGTTCGGTGCACGCGGGAGAAGTGATCCAGCTCATCCCCTGCACGCCGAGCCCGGCGGACAACAGTTCACCCAGAATGGAGGCGTAGGAGTTGTTCGCTGGGAAGTAGGCGAAGAACTCCGGGTGCTGCCAATGGGTGAGGCCGGGCACGATGACGTCGTCGACGTCTGCCATGACCGCCTCGAACGGTTCGATGTCGGTCGGTGGGTGTTCGGGGAGCTGCGCTCGTACGTCGCCGGGCTCGACGGCGGGTACGACAGGATGGTCGGCGACGTTCTCGATGTAGTCGGCGATCCAGTCGATCAGGAGGTGTCCATGGCTGCGGAACTCGTCGGGGGTCACGACGCCGACGGTACGAGCATTCGGACCCGACCGCCGCGATCAGTCACCCGATGTCTCGTCGGGCCCGGGCGAGCGGTTCCTGCGCACCTCGATCGTGATCTTCGTGAACACGACGACGAGCCCGACGGCGATGAGCCCGAACACGAGCACCTGCCGCCACCCGCCGCGACTTTCACTGCCACACCCCGGACGCTCGAGCACACCGATGCAGTCCGTGACGTCGCGCTGTTCGGGGAAGAAATCGTTGGCGGTGATCGGCGGCTCCGTCGACGCCGGCGGCGCCGCCTCGACCCGTGCCCCGGGTGCTGCGACGGCGAGCACGAAGAGCAGCATCCCGAGAATCGGGACGATTCTGTGGGCTGCCGTACGATGCACCGTCTTGAGTCAAGCGCATTCGACCCCGTCTCCCACCGGCCCATCGCCCATCCCGCGGCAGCACTCGCGGGTCCTCGTCGTCGACTTCGGTGCGCAGTATGCACAGCTCATCGCCCGTCGGATCCGCGAGCACCATGTGTTCTCCGAGATCGTTCCGCATTCGATCTCTGCCGCCGAGATCGAGACGATGCGACCGGCGGCGATCGTGCTGTCGGGCGGTCCCAAGAGCGTGCACGTCGACGGGGCGCCAGCACTCGACCCGGCCGTCTACGAACTCGGCGTCCCCGTTCTGGGCATCTGCTACGGCGCCCAACTCATCGCGCAGCAGCTCGGCGGCACCGTCGGCCGAGGAATGCAAGGCGAGTACGGCCGTGCCGACCTCACCCGGCAGGGCTCGTCCCTCCTCCTCCCCGACGACTCTCCGCGGGTCCACGACGTCTGGATGAGCCACTTCGACGGCATCACCGTGGCGCCGGATGGCTTCGAGGTCACCGCGTCCAGTCCCGGTGCGCCAGTCGCAGTGCTCGAGAACGACGATCGACGGATCTACGGTGTCCAATTCCATCCCGAGGTCGTGCACTCGCCGCACGGGATGGCGGTGCTCGCCCGCTTCCTGCACGAGCGCGCGGCCATCGTGCCCGATTGGGCGATGGCGTCGGTGATCGACGAACAAGTGGCGGCGATCCGCGAGCGCGTCGGCAACGCGCGCGTGATCTGCGGACTGTCCGGCGGGGTGGACTCGTCGGTGGCAGCGGCGCTCGTCCACCGAGCGATCGGGCATCAGCTGACCTGCGTCTATGTCGATACCGGGCTGATGCGACTCCGCGAGAGCGACCAGGTGGTCGAAACCTTCCGGCGGAATCTCGGGATCGAACTGATCCACGCGGACGCATCCGAGCGCTTCTTCGGCGTTCTCGAAGGTGTCACCGAACCGGAGGCGAAACGCAAGGCGATCGGTGAACAGTTCATCCGGGTCTTCGAGGAGCACACCGGGGGGCTGACCGACGCGAAGTTCCTGGTGCAGGGCACGTTGTACCCCGATCTGATCGAGAGCGGCGGCGCCGACGGGTCGGCATCGGTGATCAAGAGCCACCACAACGTCGGTGGTTTGCCTGATGACATGGAGCTCGAACTGATCGAGCCGCTCCGCGACCTCTTCAAGGACGAGGTGCGGGCGCTCGGCCTCGAACTCGGCCTGCCCGACGAAATGGTGTGGCGTCAGCCCTTCCCTGGTCCCGGCCTCGGAGTTCGGATCATCGGGGAGGTCACCCAGGACCGTGTGGCGCTGCTGCAACTCGCGGACGCCATCGTCCGCGAGGAACTCGCGGCAGCGGGGCTGGAGCGCGAAATCTGGCAGTCGTACGCCGCGCTGCTCGCCGACGTCCGGTCGGTCGGTGTGATGGGCGACGAACGGACGTATGGCCATCCGATCGTGATTCGTGCTGTGACCAGCGACGACGCGATGACCGCCGACTGGGCGCGGATCCCCCATGACGTCCTCGAGACGATGTCGCAGCGCATCATCAACGAGGTCGATGGAGTCAACCGTGTGGTCTACGACATCACCTCCAAGCCACCCGGAACCATCGAGTGGGAGTAGGCGAGCGCCCGGAATCGGCACGGAATACCGGTACGAGAATCGGGGCGAAAGTCGGCATCGACGGCACGTCGAACGATCGCGCGTGACATTCGTCACGTAACGATTCGTCAGAGTTTCGCAACGTGATCGTCATATTCGGTAGGCTCAGCCGCTGACTATGAAGCGTCTGCTCCGTGTCCTCCCCATCGCCCTGATCGTCGCCCTCGTGGTGCCGGCCATGCCCTCCGTCGCATCGGCGAGCCCGGTCGACGACCAGCGCCGCCGCGTCGAGGACATCGTCGACGAACTCGAACGGCTCGAGGAGCGCGCCACCGAGTTGGGCGCGGACTACGTCGAGGCCGTCGATCGCAAATCTGAGCTCGATGAAGAGATCGTCGCCGCCGAGGCGCGAGTCGCCGCGAAGGAGGCCGAGCTGGCCACACTCCGCAGCGATTTGTCGGAGATGGCGCTGCGTTCGTTCGTCGGTGGCGGCGGCAATCCGCTCGGCCCGCTCTTCGAGGACTCCAGCGACCTGAATGACGTGCTCCAGCGGGATCAGCTCGCCCGCGTGGCGCTCAGCGCCGGCGATGCTACGACCGACGAGCTCGACGCATTCGTCGCCGATCTCGAGGTCGAGCGCGACGATCTGAGCAATAAGCGCGAACAAGCCGCGCAGCTCGCTGAGCAACTCCAGACCGCTCAGGCCGAGACCGAACGCCTCACCGGCGAGTACACCACGGCCCGCGCCGAGGCCGAGACCAAGCTCGGCGCACTGATCGTCGAAGAAGAGGCCCGCCGCGCTCGTGAGTCGGCCGCCCGCCTCCAGGCCGAGATCGCGGCAGCGGCCGCGACCAACAGCGGCGGCAACTCCGGCAACTCGGGAAATTCCGGCAACTCCGGGAATTCCGGCAACTCGGGGAACTCCGGGGGCTCCACCTCGAGTGGGGGATCCTCGAACTCGTCCACCGGCTCGTCCGGCGGCGGTTCCGGGTCGTCCGGCGGCAGCTCCGGGTCGTCCGCGGGCTCCGCCCCCGCTGTCTCCTCGCTCGCCGGAGCCGCGGTCAACGCAGCGATGTCGCAGCGTGGTGTCCCCTACCGCTACGCCACATCGAACCCCGGCGTCTCGTTCGACTGCTCGGGCCTCACCAAGTACGCATGGGGCCAGGCCGGCGTCTACCTCCCACATCAGTCGAGGGCCCAGTACGCGGCGCTCCCGCACGTCTCGCATGCGTCGGCGCAGCCCGGTGACCTGTTGTTCTTCTACAGCCCGATCAGTCACGTCAGCGTCTACCTCGGTGGTGGCCAGCAGGTCCACGCACCCAACACCGGCAGCCAGGTCAAGATTGCGTCGGTCAATTGGGGCAAGGTCACCGGCGTCGGCCGACCCGGCTGACGCCGTTCGGCTCGAGACGACCCACTACCGTCGCCACCCGTGGGACAGGCGATCAACGGAATCGACACCGCCCGGGTCAGTGCCTGGTTGGCCGGGCACATCGACGGCGTCGAACCGCCCTTCGAGTTCGAGTTGATCGTCGGGGGACGGTCGAACCTCACCTTCGCAGTCACCGATCGTGACGGTCGGAGGTTCGTCCTTCGCCGCCCGCCGACCGGAGCGGTGCTCGCCACCGCCCACGACATGGCGCGCGAACACCGGATCATCTCCGCGGTCGGCCTCACCGACGTGCCCGTGGCGCCGGCGCTCGGGCTCTGTGTCGACGAGGAGGTCAACGGGGCGCCCTTCTATGTCATGGACTTCGTCGACGGGGTTGTCCTCGACGGACCAGAGCGGGCCGAGTTCCTCACACCTGAGGTCCGACGCGCCGCGGCCGACGATCTGATCGATGTACTCGCCGATCTCCACGCGGTCGACGTGGACGAGATCGGGCTCGGCAACCTTGCCAGGCGCACCGGTTATGTCGAACGGCAGGTGCGTCGCTGGAGTACACAATGGGAGAAGTCCAGGACGCGTGAGCTCCCGGCGATCGACGAGGTAGCCGGTCTGCTCGCCCGTCGCTTTCCCGAGCAGATCGGCGTCTCGATCGCACACGGCGACTATCGGTTCGGCAACTGCTTGATCGACCCCGACGACGGTCGTGTACGGGCGGTACTCGACTGGGAGTTGTGCACACTCGGCGATCCGCTCGCCGATGTCGGCTACCTCGGCGTCTACTGGACCGATCCGGGCGACGAGCGCGATCGCACCAACGATCCCACCGGTCTCGATGGCTTTCCCACATACTCCGAGATGGTCGAGCGTTATGCGCGCCGCACCGGCCGCGACGTGTCGGAAATCGACTACTACGTCGCGTTCGGATCCTTCCGTCTCGCCGTGATCTCCGAGGGTGTCTACGCCCGCTACGTTCACGGAGCGATGGGCGATCAGGAGATCGACCCCGAGATGCTCGCTGGTTTCAAGGCGGGCACCGAGCAGCTGGCCGAGTCTGCGCTCGCCGCAATGAGGAGATCGACATGACCGACACCGACGCCACGACCGCGGGCGACGTGCTCGACGGCTGGGAACTCGGCGAGTTCACCGCCGCCGACATCACCCATCCGACGTACCGGAGGGGGAGCGGCCCGGGTGTGATCCTGATCCACGAGATTCCGGGTATCACGCCGCTCGTCGCGAAGTTCGCGAACGAGGTGGTCGATGCGGGCTTCACGGTGATGATGCCCTCGCTCGTCGGCACTCCGGCCAAGTCGCCGTCGAGTGTCTACATCGCGCAGTCCATGGCGAAGGTCTGCGTTGCACGGGAGTTCACGACGTTCGCACTCAACAAGACGTCGCCGGTGATCGCGTGGCTGCGCGCACTCGCCCGCTCGCTCCACGGTGAGATCGGCGGGCGCGGCATCGGTGCGATCGGGATGTGTTTCTCCGGTGGCTTCGCGCTCGGAATGATGGTCGACGACCTGATGCTCGCCCCAGTGCTCTCACAGCCGTCACTGCCGTTCTCGGTCGGCAAGCAGCGTGGCGCCGACCTCAACCTCTCTGCTGACGACGCGTCCGCGGTCGCTGAACGCGCAGCGCAGGGCTGCCAGGTGCTCGGACTGCGGTTCGCCGACGACAGCCTCGTCGGTGACCGATTCGACAGTCTGCGCGACCTGCTCGGCGATGCATTCATCGCGATCGAGTTGCCGAGCGCCAAGAAGTCCGATCATTCGGTGCTCACCGAGCAACGTGACGATGCGAGCGTCGAACGTGTGGTCGACTTCCTGAAGGAGAAGCTCCAGGGGTGACAACCCGCATCGTCGGCATCGTGCTGGTCGTCGTCGGCGTCGCGGCCACCCTGTTCGGGCTCGGCGCGAAGCTGTTCTGGACCGATGACGACGGCCACCACGACGGGCGCGAACCGACGTTCGCGCTCGACGCGGCGGCCGGTGCCGACGAACTCATCGTCGAGCACGATGACGCGACGCTGCTGGTGTCTGTGGAGCGAGCGGGGCAGCGAATCACTTCCTACGACGACGTGCACGAGGCGTCGGCGCACGTGTTCGTCTACGGCAGTGATCTGGATTCGTATCGTCACGTCGACATGCTCGATTCGTCCGCCGGTGTGGTCGACGTCGAGGTCGATGAGTCGGGCGAGTACCGGGTCGTGTTCCAGGGTTCGCCGAGCAGCGGCCCCGATCTGCTCGAGTTGGGGACCACGGTCGTCGTCGATGCCGCGCAGGGCACGCCGGACAATTCGGAACCCGCGATCGCCGACGATGATGTGTGGACCAACGGATCGCTCACGATCGAACGTCAGGGCCTCGATTTCGTGCTCTCGGATCCCTGGGACGGTGAGTCGTACCACGGCGGCCCCGCATTCCTCACACTCATGCACACCGACGACATGGCGTTCGTGCACGGCCATGCCGTCACCCCCGACGACAACAGGTTCCGCTTCAGTCTCGATCTCCCCGCCCGCGGTCGATACCTCGCGGCGCTCGAGTTCGTGCAGGACGGTGAACTCGTCACCGCCCTGTTCCGCTTCGACCTCTGACGCGGGCAGCGCTCGGAACGCAGCCCCCGTTCTGCGTGCGGATATTGCCGCCCACCGGGATCCTCCGCACAAATATCGGGCAGGTGGAACGCAGCAACACTGTTCTGCGTGCGGATATTGCCGCCCAGCGGGATCCTCCGCACAAGTTTCGGGGAGGTGTGGGTGGGGGTGTGGCTACGGGGTATGGCTACGGGGTGGAGTCCTGGGTGTCGGAGCCCTGGGCAAAGCGGTGGGCGGACTTGTAGTCGGCCTTGCCGTTGGGGGCCCGCGGGACCTGGGGGACGAAGACGACCGACTTGGGGGCCTTGAACCCGGCGAGGTCACCTTTGACCGAGGCGATGATCTCCGCCTCGGTCGCGGACGCGCCGTCGGCGAGCGATACGACCGCGGTGACCGCTTGGCCGAACTTCTCGTTGTCGAC
>JASJHI010000227.1:0-3943 GCA_033791105.1 Acidimicrobiia bacterium
GAGGCCACCCAAGCGGTCATGGCGTCGGTATCTCCCGCATCGACGGTCGAGCCGACGACGGTGCCGAGTTGTGAAGGTCGGCGACCGCCGCGTCGACGTCGTCGGCGGTGCGTGCGCAGATCGCGACCGAGGCTCCCTCCGCGAGCAGCGTCTCCGCGACGGCCCTGCCGATTCCCTTCGTGGAGCCCGTGATGAGCGCCTTCTTCCCCGTGAGTCCAAGATCCATTGCACATCCCCTTCGTCTAGTGGCGGCTCCGAACATATCCGAATGGTCGTTCGGGATCGTCAGTGGAACGGCCTATCCGCGCTCCGCATCGGACCCTGAACGGTCGCCGACGTACCGTGAGCGCATGCAACGGTCGTATCCCTTCAGCATCCAGACGGAGCCGAGATGAGTGGACGGGTCGCGATCGTCACCGGTGCGGCATCCGGCATCGGGCGCGCGGCGGTCGAACGACTGGTCACCGAGGGCGGGCGCGTGGTTGCGGTCGACATCGACGCCGATCAGCTCACCTGGGTCGACGAGTACGGACGAGACGACCATCTCGCATCGTTGGTGGGCGACGTCAGCTCAGAGGAGACGAACGCCGAGGCTGTTGCACTCGCGCTCGATCGATTCGGCCGGCTCGACGCGTCGGTGCTGAACGCGGGTGTCGCGACGAGTGGCGGTCTGCTCGACCTTCCGATGGAGGCGTTCGAGCGCGGGATGGCGATCAATGTGCGGGGCGTCGCGCTCGGCATTCGGGCGGCGACGCCCGCGATGCGCTCGGGCGGAGGCGGCAGGATCGTGGCGACCGCTTCGACATCGGGCATCGCCGCCGATCCGGGCCTGTGGGCCTACAACACCGCCAAGGGCGCGGTCGTCAACCTGGTGCGAGCGGCAGCGCTCGAACTCGGGATCGACGGGATCACGGTCAACGCGGTCTGTCCGGGACCGACCGAGACGCAGATGACCGCCAATCTCCGCTCGATGCCGGAACTGTACGACGAGATCAAGCGCGCGATCCCTCTCCAGCGAGCGGGGCGTCCCGAAGAGATCGCGGCGGTGATCGCGTTCCTCGCGTCGGCGGATGCATCGTTCGTGAACGGCGCGATCGTGCCCGTGGACGGTGGCATCACAGCGAACACGGGTCAGTTCCGCCCGCGGGCGACTCGATCGGACTGACCTGCGGGATTGAGGGATCGCGGATGCGCCGCGGCTACCGTTCCACCCGATCGTTCGACGACAGCAAACCTGCATGAAGGAGATCCCGTGCCCCTGATCGGCTACTACAAGCTCGTTGTGTTCGAGCGGTACCTCAAGTTCGACGGACGCGCCGCTCGGCCCGAGTTCTGGTGGTTCGTGCTCGCCAACCTCATCATCGGCCTCGTGCTTCAGGGGATCGCGGTGTCGTTGCAGAGCGCGGACAACGACCTCTGGCAGTTGTTCTCGTTCGCGTACGTCGTCTACTTCGCCGCGATCATCCTCCCGTACATCGCCGTGTTGATCCGTCGATTGCACGACACCGGCAAGTCGGGGTACTTCGCGTTCTGGCTGCTGCTCCCGCTGATCGGCTCGATCATTCTGATCGTGTTGACCGTTCAGCCAGGAGACGACGCGGAGAACGAGTACGGCGCGGTTCCTGCCGGCCTGCCCGGCTGATCACCATCGGGCTGCCGATAGCCCTCCGCTGATCCTCCACTGATCCTCCGCGCTCGGCCGACCTGCATACTGGCGCGATGACGACCGACGCGGCTCCGAGCGCCAAGCGACGCGGCCGTCCGCCGGCGAGCGACTCGGCCGATACCCGCCGCCGGATCCTCGACACCGCTCGCATTCGATTCGCGTCGAGCGGCTACGACTCGGCCACCAATCGTGCGCTCGCCGAGGAGGTCGGCATAACCGCCGGGGCGCTCTACCACTACTTCGGTTCGAAACTCGACCTGTACGTCGCGGTCAACGACGACGTCTGGGACCGGATCGACGGTCGGCTCGGCGAGTCCGTGGAGGGTGCCGACGGCTTCGTCGGCAAGTTCGAGGCGCTGCTCGACACGGCGCACGAGCTGAACGAAGAGGATCCGACGCTGGCGGCGTTCGTCGGGAGCATCCGGGCGGACATGCGGCGGCATCCCGAGATCGGAGACGCGCTCGGTTCGGAGATCCGGCGGGGCAACGACATCTTGTTGCAGATGGTGAACGCCGGTGTCGCCAACGGTGAGATCGAGAAGGAACACAAGCGGTTCGTGATCGAGTACGTGCTGACGATCCTCGTCGGCCTGACCGACGGTGTGTCCCACGATGCGGAGCGTCACCAACGCACGGTCGACTCGATCAAGATGATGCTCCGCGGCGACCTCGTCACCCCACAGTCCTGAACCGGAATACGCTCCAGGGGTGGAGGACGCGATGAGTGAGGGCGCCGGTCACGGGCCGGTCACGGTGATCGGTGGTGGTCCGTGCGGTGCGCTGCTCTCGATCTATCTCGCCCGTGCCGGCCATGAGGTCGTGCTCTATGAGAGCCGACCGGACATTCGCTCGGCTGACGTCTCCGCGGGACGTTCGATCAACCTCGCGCTCGCCACCAGAGGCATCGTTCCTCTCGTCGAAGTCGGTGTGATCGACCGTGTCGACGAGATCACGATCCCGATGCGGGGCCGGATGATCCATGCCGAGGGCTCGCCGGAAGCCACACTGCAGCCGTATGGGACCCGCCCGCACGAGGTCATCCACTCCGTGTCGCGACGCGATCTGAATGTGATCCTCCTCGACGCGGCCGAGGCGACCGGTCGAGTCCGACTCGAGTTCGGCCATCGCCTCGGCGCGGTCGACTTCGCCGCTTCGACACTCACGCTGACCGGACCGACCGGCGACGTCCGCGATGAACAGTTCGGCGTCGTCTTCGGCACGGACGGCGCAAACTCAGCGGTTCGACAGGCGTTGGTCGAGGCCGGCAGCCGGGAGGACGTCGACGAACTCGGGCACGGCTACAAGGAACTCACGCTTCCGCCCGGCGACGACGGCCGCCATCGCCTCGATCCGAACGCCCTCCACATCTGGCCGCGGGGCGAGTTCATGCTGATCGCGCTCGCCAATCCATCGGGCGACTTCACCGTCACACTCTTCGCGCCCAACAAGGGAGCGGGCGGCTTCGAGGGGCTCGTCTCGGGCGAGGGCGTGCGATCGTTCTTCACCAGCGAATTTCCCGACGTCGCGGCGTCGATACCCGACCTGGAAGAGCAGTTCCTCACCAATCCGACCGGCCGCCTGGCAACACTGCGCACCACGGGATGGAGTCATGGCGACCGGGCCGTCGTACTCGGTGACGCGGCGCACGCAATCGTTCCGTTCCACGGGCAAGGGATGAACCTGGCGATGGAGTCGGCGCGCACACTGGCCCGACTCCTCAGCGACGTTCGGGACGATCGTACGGCGGCCTTCGCCGCCTTCGAGCGCGAACGAAAGCCGAACTCCGATGCCATCGCCGACATGGCACTGGACAACTACGTCGAGATGCGAGCCGGTGTGGTGGACCCCGACTACGTGATCAGACGAGCGCTGGCACTCGAACTCGAGCGGCGGCACCCAGACACGTGGAGTCCCCGCTACAACATGGTCATGTTCTCCACGATGCCGTACTCGCAGGCCCAAGGCCGAGCCGCGCAGCAGGCCGAGATCCTCGAGGCTCTCACCCGCCACGCGACGTCTCTCGCCGCGGTCGATTACGACCGAGCGGCCGCAATGGTCGCCGAACTCGAACCGTTGCCGGAAGTCGATCCGATGGCCCTCTCGGACGTGCTGTCGCTGAGCTGAGATCGCAGAACGATGACGACCGAACCCACTACGACCTTAATTTTTTTTCGTCCACTCATGTCGAGTTATATAAACTATTTGGTGACTTTTCGCCATCACAGCTTCGTCTGCTCTTACCGATAGAATCACATCTCTCATAGAAGCAGTCTTTGG
>JASJHI010000228.1:0-13976 GCA_033791105.1 Acidimicrobiia bacterium
ATCGAGAACGAGAAGCGAATCCAGCAGGCGGTGCGCAACCTCCGTCGCGGACTGACGAAACTCGGCTGAACGACCGGTCAACGAGCCCAGTCGCGCGAACGCTCGACGGCGCGCAGCCACTGCGCGTGGAGGAGGTCGGCCAACGCGCGATCGCCGGACGGCTCGAACACAGCCTCCGCCGCCCATTGCGCTGAGATCGTGCCGAGGCTGTCCCAGACCCCCTCGGCGAGTCCGGCGAGGTACGCCGCTCCGAGCGCCGTCGTCTCCTGGTCGGTGGGCCGCACGACGTCGACTCCGAGTTGGTCGGACTGGAAGCGACACAGCAGATCCATCACGGAGGCGCCGCCGTCGACTCTCAGTTCTGAGAGTCGGGTGCCGCTGGCGGCCGTCATCGCGTCGACGACATCGCGGGTCTGGTATGCCATCGACTCCACCACCGAGCGCGCGATGTGCGCGCGGGTGGTGCCGCGGGTGATGCCGACGATGGTGCCGCGGGCGTAGGGATCCCACCAGGGCGAGCCGAGCCCGGTGAGCGCGGGGACGGTGAAGACGCCGCCCGTATCCTCGACCGACTCCGCCAGTGGTCCGGTCTCGGCCGCGTCGTCGATGATACCGAGGCCGTCACGCAGCCACTGGACCGCAGACCCGGTGGAGAAGATCGAACCTTCGAGCGCATAGTGCGTCGTGCCGTCGGCCAGGGTCCAGGCGATCGTCGTCAGCATCCCATCGGTCGGGTCGGGACACTGCTCGCCGACGTTGAGGAGGACGAACGAGCCTGTGCCGTAGGTGTTCTTTGCCATGCCCGGCTGGACGCACGCCTGCCCGAAGAGCGCGGCTTGCTGGTCGCCGGCGACTCCGCTCACCGGGATCCCGGCGGGGATCGCGCTCCCGGCTGCCGTCGTCCCGATGCGCCCGCTCGAGGGCACGATGACGGGGAGCGCGGCGATCGGCACGTGGAACAGGTCGCACAGATCGGGGTCCCAAGTCCGGGAGCGGATGTCGCACAGCAACGTCCGCGATGCGTTGGACACGTCGGTGGCGTGGACGGCGCCGCCGGTGAGGTTCCAGATCAGCCAGGCATCGATCGTTCCGAGTGCCAAGTCGGCGTCGACAGGGATGTCGCGGTGTTCGAGCATCCACTCGTATTTCGTGGCGGAGAAGTAGGGATCGAGTACGAGCCCGGTGCGCTCGCGCACGAGCGGGAGGTGTCCGTCGGCCTCGAGTTGTTCACACCGTTCCGCGGTGCGGCGATCCTGCCAGACGATCGCGTTGCCGTACGGGAGCCCGGTCGACCGATTCCAGGCGACCGTGGTCTCGCGTTGGTTGGTGATGCCGATCGCCGCGACCGTTTCCTCGCCGACACGGCCGATCACGTCGATCAACGTCTCGGTGGCGACCCGCCAGATCTCGGTGACGTCGTGCTCGACGAGGCCGGGTTCCGGGAAGTGTTGCGTGAACTCTCGATACGCGGCGACGACTGGGCGATCGTCGGTGAACACCGCTCGGCTGCGGACTCCCGTCGTGCCGGCGTCGAGGGCGATCACACACTTGTCGGTCACGCTACCGACGCTTCTGTTTCGAGGTCGGGCGATTCGAGCCGCCAGACGTGCGCTTGGTCGGCGCGGGCGCTCGACGATCCGCGGAGCCGTCGCTCCCGGAGCTGGTCTTCCCCGATTTGCCCTTGCCCGACGACGGTTCGGATGTCGACTCGGAACGTTCCGTGCGAAGTTGCTTCATCGTCTTGCGCGTGTAACCGAACTTTGCCAAGACCGCGCCGAGGATCAGATAGAGAGGACCGCTGATCAGCACACCGGCGATCGCACCCACGATGTTGCTGTCGCGGAACAACAGCAGGAAGAGTGCGGTCATGAGCGCCGCGTAGAGGACCCATTCCTTCATGAGTCGTTCCCACGGAACCGGTCGAGAAGCGTCCCATGCCATGGGCACAGTGCTACCAGCAAAGGCGCCGCCGCCCACAACAGCGCCGAGGGCGACCGCGTCGTTCGAGCCGTAGCGGTTCCGCTTCCGTCGTCGTACGATCGTTGGCCGTGCGCGTCGGCATCTTGACCGGAGGAGGGGACTGCCCTGGGCTCAACGCCGTCATCCGTGCCGCGGTCCGCAAGGGAGAGCGCTACTACGGCGACGAGCTGATCGGATTCCGCGACGCCTGGGACGGCGTGCGTGATCGTCGCACGATGCCACTCACAATCGAGGAGATGCGCGGCACATTGCCGCGCGGCGGCACCGTGCTGGGAACCCGGCGCGGCAGCCCATTCGATCGCGAGGACGGCGTCGAAGAGGTCCGCCGGGCAATGGCCGATCTCGGACTCGAGGGCCTGATCGTCATCGGCGGCAACGGCACGCTCAGCGTGTCATGCAAGCTCTACGAGGAGCACGGGATACCGATCGTGGGTGTGCCGAAGACGATCGACAACGACATCGAGGGAACCGATGTCACGTTCGGTTTCAACACGGCGGTGCAGATCGCCACCGACGCGATCGACCGTCTCCACACCACAGCCGAGAGCCACAATCGGGTCATCCTCGTCGAAGTGATGGGACGTCACGCAGGCTGGATCGCCACGTACGCGGGCATCGCCGGCGGTGCGACCTCGGTCCTGATTCCGGAGACCGACTTCGACATCGACGCACTGTGTGCGCGCCTGACGCGCCGACACGATCGGGGCCGCTACGCGTCGATCGTGGTGGTCGCCGAGGGCACCAGGCCGATCGCTGGGACGCTCGCGACCGGAGACGAGGCACCCGGACGGGACCGCTTCGGACACGTCCCGCTCGGTGGCATCGCCAACCAGATCGCGCCGGAGATCGCCGAACGCACGGGCTTCGAGACGCGGGTCGTGCAGCTCGGCCATGTCCAGCGAGGTGGCACGCCGACCGCCTACGACCGCGTACTGGCGACTCGATTCGGGGTCGCTGCGATCGACGCTGCGCATGCGAACCAGTGGGGCACGATGTCGGTGCTGCGCGGCCAGCACATCGTGCAGGAGCAGCTCACCGTGGCCGTTGGCAAGACCCGAACGGTCGACATGGAACTCTTTCACGGCGTCGCCGAGCATTTCTTCGCCTGAGCCGTCGATGCACCGTTACGCCTCCACACTCGGGATGGCCGGCAACGACGGCTGGGTCGATTCGACGAGTCCGGGGTAGTCATAGGCGGTCAGCGGCAATTCGGTCAGCTCACCGTCACCCGCCGGCCAGACCTGTGTGACCCCGTCGACGCGGACGCGTACGGCGTCGACGCCTTCGATCTCGCCGGCCGTGATGACGATCTGACCGATCGCCAGCCGGAGCGCTCCTGTCGTGAGCTCCCCGAACACATCGGTCACGTCGATCGTCAGTACGCGGCCAACCGTCCTCGTCGAGATGAGTTCGATCTCGCGGGGCAGAGCGGTCCCGAGTTGCTGTTCCTGTTCGTCGGTGTTGGGGCCGAGGAACAAGGAACCGAGCAGTTCGTTGGCGTCGTTGGACACATCGCGCTGGACGGCGCGGAGACGTGGCGGCTCGTCCGGATCCGAGGGCGCGAGCAGATAGACGCGACTCGTCCCGACCGCCGCGTCGCCGGACACGACGAGATCGGCTTCGACGAGTTGGTCCTCGGGGACGGCGCGCGGGCCCGAGTCGGACTCGATGCCGCAGGCGGCGACGACCGCCGAGGTCGCTGCGAGCAGCACGATGGTGAGGTGCCGCCCACTCATTCGGTCAGCTCCGTCGCCATCATTTCGATCACGAAGTGGGCGCCACTCGCCCCGTCCGGGCGGTCCTCGACCCACACGCGACCGCCGTGCATGCGGACGTGCTCGTCGACGAGCGAGAGTCCGAGGGCGGCGCCGTCGCGGCCGGTGCGGCGTCCAGCGCCGCCGCCGCGGGCGAAGCGTTCGAAGATCAGCTCGCGCTCCTTCTCCGGAACACCAGGGCCGGTGTCGGAGACGACGATCTGGATACTGGAGATCTCCTCATCCGGAGGATCGGTCACCGAGATCGACACGGCCGGTTCGCCGCCCCCATAGGCGCGGGCGTTGTCGATCAGGTTGGCGATCACTCGAGCGAGCCTGCGGCGGTCACCGCGGATGAGGGCCGTTTCGGCGCGGGTGTCCACCGCGACGGGCGTGTCGGGAAGTGAGCTGACCGCCACCGCCTGGCGGACGAACTCGGCGGCGAGCAACTCCTCGAGGTGGAGGCGGATGGCGCCCGCGTCGAAACGCGAAATCTCGAGGAGATCCTCGACGAGCCCCTGAAATCGCGTGACGTCACCGGAGAGCAGGTCCAGCGCGGATTGTGCGCGTTCGGGGAGGTCGTCTCGACGGGCCTCCATCACCTCGACGGAGGCTGACAGGGTCATGAGAGGTGAGCGGAGTTCGTGGCTGACATCGGAGGCGAACCGTGCATCGCGCTCGACACGTCGTTGCAGTGCTTCAGCCATGTCGTTGAAGGATTCGCTCATCACCCGGAGGTCCGGGTCCTCGGTCGGTTCGATCCGCGTGTCGAGTCGACCTCCAGCGATGGCCGAGGCGGCCTGTGCGGCGGTGCCGAGTGGTCGGATCGCACGCCGCGCGGCGAACAGTCCGAGGAGGATACCGAGCAACGTCGTGATGCTCGCGGCGAGCACGAGTGACAGCCGGACGCTCGAGAGTGTCGAGTCGACCTCGTCGAGGCTGAAGAACTCGAAATACGCGCCGACGCTGGGGACGTCCCAGCCGACCACGATGTTGAGTTCGTCTGCTACCTCGATGATCTGCCATGCGTTCTCGCCGCGGCCGACGACCTTGTCCACGAGATCCTCAGGCAAGGCATCTTGCCCGTAGGACGCCGCGCCGCCGGTCCAGTCGTCGCGATACCAGATCAGGTAGCGCTGCACACCGATCCGCTCGAGGGCTTCGAGTGCCGGCGTGACCGTCGGTGCCTGTCCGCCGCCGAGGTCGCGTTGCACACCCTGTGCGTTGCGGCGAGAGGTGGTGAGCGCGACCTCCTCACGTTGTTGCAGCAGACTCGACCGTGACAGCCCGTACGTCGTGAAGGCCAGGATCAACGACAGCGTGATCGTGCCGAGCGTCATGATGAGCAGGATCCGACGACGCAACCCGAACGCGGCGGGACGGAAGCGGTTGGTGAGTCGACGGAACAAGCCGCCCTCGCTCACGTCTGCAGTCGGTAGCCGAGGCCGCGCACCGTGACAACGTGCCGTGGATTCGCCGGGTCGGCTTCGACTTTGGTTCGCAGCCGCCTGACGTGCACGTCGACGAGTCGGCCGTCACCGAAGTAGTCGTAGCCCCAGACCTTGTCGAGGAGCGATTCGCGGCTCAGCACCTTGCCAGGGCTCTCGGCGAGTTCGCAGAGCAGGCGGAACTCGGTCTTTGTCAGGTGGACCTCTTCGCCGTCGCGCAACACCTTGCCCTCGTCGGGGATCAACTCGAGATCGCCGAATACCTGCCGCGCGTGGCCCTGTGGATTGGGCCGGATCCGCCGCAGCAGCGCGCGGATTCGCGCGGACAGCTCCTTGGGTGCGAACGGCTTGGTGAGATAGTCGTCCGCACCGGCCTCGAGACCAGCGACGACGTCGTGGGTGTCGTTGCGCGCCGTGACCATCACCACCGGGACGCTGCTTGTGCGCCGCAACGTACGGCACAGCTCGAAACCGTCGATGCCCGGCAGCATGATGTCGATGAGTACGACGTCGGGAGGGGAAGCGTGGAAACGTTCGATCGCGTCCTCGCCGCTCTCGGCTTCGTCGACGATCCAGCCTTCGTCCTCGAGCGCGAGTTTGACCGCCGATCGGATTCTCTCGTCGTCTTCGACGGTCAGGATGCGCGTACCCACGACACCATGATGGCCGATCGCGCACCGGTACGACGATCACCGTCTGGTCGAGCGGGGTCAGGACGAGGTGGAACCGGTCTCGGCGATCGCCGCCAAGAGCTGGCTGTGAACGCCCGCTGAGGCGACCATCACGTCCGAGGACGTTGGGGGACCTCCCGCGAGATCCGATGTCGAGGCGCCGGCTTCGGCCGCGATGAGTAGGCCGGCCGAGACATCCCACGAGTTGAGATGGTCCTCGAAGTACGCGTCGAGGCGAGCGCTGGCGACGCGGCACAGGTCGACCGCCGCGGATCCTGAGCGCCGAACGTCGCGCACCTGCGGAAGGAGGCGCGCCAATCGCCGGGCCTGGCGGGCGCGGCGGTCCGGCTGGTAGCTGAATCCGGTGGCGATCAGTGCGCGATCGAGCGCAACCGCTGTGGAGGCGCGCAACGCGACTCCGTCGAGGGTGGCCCCGGCCCCGGCGGCCGCAGAGTAGAGCTCGTCGGTGACAGGGACGTAGACCGCCGCGGCCAGCCGCCTGCCGGTCACGTCCTCCACGCCGACGGACGAACACCAGGATGGAAGGTCGTACACGAAGTTGGTCGTCCCGTCGATCGGGTCGAGCTGCCAGATGACCTCGGACGTGCCGACATGGTCGGCGCCCTCCTCGCCGACGATCGAGTCGTCGGGTCGGGCCGATCTGATTCCGTCGACGAGCAGGCGCTCGGCCGCCCGGTCGTACTCGGTCACCGGATCGGTGGTGCTCGACTTGGTGTCATGGCCGACGGGTGTGCCGACACCGTGTTCGCGCCGTCCGGCAAGTGCGAGCTCACCCGCCGCACGCGCCAATCGCTCGGCGAGCAGCCGTAGCTCGTGGACATCCTGATGATCTGCGCCACGCATGGCGGGTCTCCGCGACGGTGTCATCGCGGCGCGTGCCCGGCCGCGGAGCGGTCCTCGAACTCGCGCCACTCGCCGAGGGCCCGCATCACGAGCACAGCCACCACAGCCATGCCGACGGCCGCGATCAGTGCGCCGCAGAGCAATCCGAGCCCTGTCGGAACGCCGCAGTCACCCTCGCACTGCAGCTCGACCAGCGAGTACCCGATGAAGGCTCCGGCCAGACCGGCGACGAGGATCGATGCGAACGCTGCAATTCGGACACCGACCGATGGCAGTGCCGACATTGATTCGCTGCGCTCCATCGGCTCGCATCGTACCGGTCGACGCACGGGCACCGGGTGGCGGCCGCCGGCGCGGAGGGGGAATGACCGCGCCGGGCGTACGGTGCTGAACGTGAGCGGTCGCGAGCGCACTGTGTTGCACGTCGACATGGACGCGTTCTTCGTCTCGGTCGAGTTGCTGCGCCGACCGGAGCTCGTCGGTCGTCCGGTTGTGGTCGGAGGAACTGGGCGCAGGGGAGTAGTTGCGGCGGCCTCCTACGAGGCGAGGCGATTCGGTGTGCACTCAGCGCTTCCGTCGGCGGTCGCCCGGCGACGGTGTCCGCACGCGATCTTCCTTCCGGGCGATCACGCCCGCTACTCCGAGGTCAGCGGGCAGGTGCGCGAAGTCTTCGATCGGTACACGCCGATTGTCGAGCCGCTCTCGCTCGACGAGGCGTTCCTCGACGTCACGGGGGGACGACGCCTGTTCGGCTCGGGCGAGCACATCGCGGCGCTCATCCGCTCCGACGTCGAGAACGATGTCGGTCTCGCGTGCTCGGTCGGTGTTGCTTCGAACAAGTTCCTCGCCAAGCTCGCTTCGGTGGAGGCCAAACCCGTGGCCCACCCCGACCGCGTCGAGCCCGGCCCTGGCGTTGTGCTCGTACGGTCAGGTGCTGAGCGGGACTTCCTCGATCCCCTGCCCGTCGAACGCCTGTGGGGCGTCGGACCGGCCACTCTGGAACGTCTGCACCGGCTCGGCGTCCGGCGCGTGAGCGAGCTCGCAGCAACCGACGAACGAACACTCGGCGCTGTGCTCGGTCGCCACCAGGCCCACCACCTGCGCATGTTGGCAACGGGCGAAGACGATCGCCCGGTCGAATCCGACCGTCAGGTCAAGTCGATCAGCCACGAGGAGACGTACGCGGCAGATCGGCATACAGCGGAGGAACTCGATCGCGAACTCGTGCGCCTCACCGACGCCGTCGCGGCGCGTCTGCGCGCGGCAGGTGTCGGTGGTCGAACTCTGACCCTGAAGCTCCGATTCGCCGACTTCACGACGATCACCCGATCGGTCACCAGCTACGACGCACTCGACATCGCCCAGGAGATCCTGGCGGTGCTCCAACCCGTCCTCGAGTCGATCGATCCGACGCCCGGCGTGCGGCTGCTCGGCGTCGGGGCATCGAATCTCATCGCACCGTCACGGCAGCTGACGCTCGATGATGCGGCTGACGACTCCCCGGATTGGGAATCGGCCACCGATGCGCTCGACGCGATCCGCGACCGGTTCGGAACGGATGCAATCGGGCCCGCGAGCGTCCTCGGAACCGGCGGGATGCGTCCGGTGGTACGCGGCGGGCGACAGTGGGGCCCGGATCATGACGAACATGTGGAATCGGAGAACCCAGGGAAGATCGGCGGGTCGCGTTGAGGATGACGCGTTTTCGTGCGATGATTGCACCGTGCCCCTCTCCGAGGACGAACAGCGGATCCTCCGCCAGATCGAGTTCGAGCTCGAACAGGATCCGACATTCGCCGAACGCGGCTATCGAGTCTCCCGGCGCCGCTCGCTGCTCCTGGTCGCAGGTCTGCTCGTCGGACTCGCACTCACCATCGGTGGGCTCGCGGTCAACTTCCTCGTCGCCTTCGCCGGGTTCGTCCTCGTCCTCGTGATGGCGATCATGCTCGAATCCGAACTGCGCTTGCTCGGACGGGAGCGTCTCGGAGAGCTGCCGATCTCGGCATGGCTGAGCGGCCGGCGGCACGGCGTCGACGACGACGTCACGCGCTGAGTCGCTCACCGCGCCGTTCGCCGCGCGAGCTCAACGCCACCGTGTGAAGTGGCGGACAACCCGAGCGGGGTAGGAGATCGAGTCGGCTGCGGCCCGCTCGATCTGTCGCGACCACGAGGCGCAGTCGCGGATCGTGCTGTGACCGTACGAGCCGACCACCTCGAGCTCACTGGTGCCGTCGGCGCGATAGGTCGCCTCGGTGACGGCCTGCGCCAGACCGCGGGTGGGCCGTGCAGCGATCGGGAACTGCTCGGCTGCGCTCGCCGCGGTCTCGAGCGGTGTGGCCCCACGTTCGAGCGCGATACCGACATCTTCCAGCGACCGCGTCGCACGGTGCCAGTAGCGGATCAACTGAGCATCGGCGGAGCCGATGCGACGCCGGGCGAGCCAGCGCGACAGCGCTGGTGCGACAGCGATGACCACGAGTGCGGCGAGCGCCGGAAGAATCGGTACACCCCCGCCCTTCGGCGCCGGAACCGACTCATCGTCGAGCCCGCCTCCTGCGCCGGAGTCGAGAAAGTCCTCGCCGAGGTCAGTCGGATCGAATCGATCGAGCGAGGGAACCGTCGTGGGGATTGGTTGGTCGCTGCTCTCGCGCGTGACGTCCGCCCCCGTCGGTGTTGTCGAGTCGTCCTGGGCGGGCGCCACGGAGGTGTAGCCCTCGGCTCCCGGCGCTCCACGCCCGGGCGTCGGCTCGAACAGCACCCATCCGATGTCGTCGAACCACACCTCCGGCCACGCGTGGGCGTTCTTGCCGCGCACCGAGAACGTGCCCGGCGACTGCTCGATGCCCTGCGTGAACCCGACTGCGACACGAGTCGGGACACCGATCGAGCGCATCATCGCCGCATAGGCGCCCGCGAATTGCTCGCAGTAGCCGACCCGTTCACGCAGAAAGGACTCGATCGCGTTCGAGCCGTGTCCGGACTGCGCCTCGAGGCTGTACTCGAACTCGCTGCGAAACCAGTCCTGGAGCAGTACGGCCGCCTCGTATGAGCTGGACGCTCCTGCCGTGACCTCCCGGGCGGTCTCGCTCGCCAGGTCCGGGAAGTTGTCTGGTAGATCGAAGTAGATCGGATCACCGGGATCGAGCGACGTTGCCGTCGCCAGCGAAGCCGCGTCCAGGACCGGCGTGCTCGACACGATGTCGAACGTGTCCCCGGCGGTCAGTGTGTGGTCGACCGCGAACAGCGTGGCATCCTGCTCGGTCCAGGTCATCCGCACGTCGTCAGGACCCGTGATTCCGATCGGATCAGGGGCCGCAGGGACGAACGACCCGCCCAGATTGGCGATCACGAGGTTCTGCCGGACCTCGCGGTCCGCGCCGGCCGTGCCCACCCCCAGCTCACCGTCGGCACGCTGCAATTCCCGCTCGGGAAGTCCCCATCGCCGACCGTCGAACTCGGCGAGCGCGGTGGAGCGCCAGTACGACGAGACGTTGCTGCGAACGACGAACATCTCGGTGTTCGAACGGTTGGTGAGACGGGCCCGGATGTCGACCAGCGGGTTGATGACCTGGGTGGGTCCACTTCCGCCTTCGGTGGCGTCGTAGATCGGTTCCGCGTTCGCGCCGGGGAGGGCCGGACCGACGAGGCCGGCGGACAGTGCGATCACGATGGCTGCTCCGACCGCGCCTGGAAGGGCGAGCGCCGAGGCCGACCGGCGCCCTCCGATCGAGGAGATCCGCCCGCCGTGATACGCACGCAGCATCGCTGTGGCGGCGACGCCGGCACCGATGAGCGCGACGGTCAACGGGATCCTGTCGCGATCGTCACCCAGCGCAGCCACGAACACGAACAACACACCTCCGGGCACGAGGGCCTCGGCTCGCGCGAACGCTCGGAAGGCGAACGAGTCCGCGAGCAAGACGCTCCCAGCCACGCCGATCGCTGCGAGCACATCCCAGCCGCCACCGTGGATCACCGGCGCAACCGCCGTACTGAACTGGTCGCGCACCAGGTCGAGTTCGGAGGTGAACAGACTCCAGCTGTCAGTGGTCGGGAGCAGCAGCGAGTACGTGAACCGGTAATGCATCGCACCGATCGCCCATGCGAGCGCGATGCCGGTCACCGGCACCGCGATCCAACCCGCCACCCGCGCTCTGCGCATCACGAACGCGAGGCCGTGTCCGAGGAGAACGAGCACGAGGAGGTTGTCGAGAAAATCCCAGCCGGCGAAGACACGGGCGAAGCCCGCGGCCATCGCGCCGGAGTAAAGCGCCAACGCAACCGCGGCGCCGACATCGTCGGCGAGGGGACGAGCAGTCCGAGCGTTGCGGATCAATGCCATCGGTCAAGCCGGCTCGAGAGGACGGTCGGAGGAGGAATCGACCGCGAAGTCGGGCACGCCCGTCGTCGCAATGTTCGCGTCGAGTCGACCACGGCCGGTGAGCGATCTCCACGAGGAGAGGAACTCCTCGTCGGTGCGGGCCGGGACCGCAATACCCGTGCGCACCGCATGATCGGTCGTCACGGGCAGCGTCGTCACCGCCGGGTCCGACAGGGACTGCGCGAGTCGCACAGCCTCGCCATGCATCGACCCGCTGATCACCACGAGCAGGCCGAGACCGTCGCCGAACTCGCGCTCGACACCGTCGAGCGCTGCCTGGGTGGGCTCGATCCGGGCGAGGATGCGCAGCGTGTTGACCGCGACATCGGGCCCGCGCAGATCGAGTCCGCCGTTGGCGATGAAACGCGTTGTGAGACCGGCCCGATCTGCACTGTTGACGATGCTGGCGGCAGCGATGATCGCCCGCTCGAACCCGGCATCGTCGGCATAGGACGTCGTGCCCGCGTCGAGCAGAACGGTGCATCTCCGCAGACCCTCGACCGTGTACTCCTTCACGAGCAGATCCTCGGATCGTGCCGAGGCCTTCCATGAGATCGAGCGTGGCTCGTCGCCGTCGACATAGCCGCGCAGGCTGTGGAAATCACCCGGTCCCAGGCGGCGCGCCTGGTTGAGGAGGTGCCTGCCGAGTGCGCCCTGCCCGAGCTGCGGCATGTCCAGCAGATATGAACGCGGCGCGACCACAACTTCGTCCACGTCAGCGATCGGGCGCTCGAGACGCGCCATACCGAGCGGATCCGAGTTGATTGCGATCAGCGGTCCCACGGTGATCACACCACGGCGAGTGGTCGGTAGTTGGTAGCGAGCGCCGGCGCCGGCGCCAGGCGCCAGTGGGGCGACCGTGAGGAGCGCGACATGGTCGCCCCGGCCGGGCTGACGGACGGACTCGGAGAGCTCGAACGTTCCGCTGCGCACACGACCGCCGTGGTGGAGATGGATGTCGACCTGGCCCGTGTCACCGGCGACGAGAACGGACGGATGCACCCAGCGCGATGCGATGGTCTTCGGACGCCGAAGACGGACGAAGCAGAGTGCAAAGGCCGCGGCGAGAAGGAATGCGGCACCGATGAGGAAGAGCTCGAGGACACCGAAGACCCGGCCGATCGCGACCGCCGCCACGCCGGCGACGAGCCCGAAGATCCCCTGGTGCGTCAGCACGGGCCGGATCTCAGAGTCGTCGGGCTGGACCCCGTCATCACTTCGCCGTCATCTCGCCACCGGTACAGGGACGGACTCGAACACCTCGCGAATTGCATCGGCGGGAGTCAGCTGCGCCCCGCGGTCGGCACGGAGGATCACGCGATGGCACAGTGCCTGCAGGCTCACCGCCTTGACGTCGTCTGGCGTGGCGTAGTTGCGACCGTGCGCCGCGGCATGTCCTCGACTCGCGGCGGCGAGTTGCAGCGTCGCGCGCGGAGACAATCCGAGTTCGATGCCGGAATGGCGACGGCTGGCCTCCGCCAGATCGACGAGATACGACTTCAGCGGATCGGCCACGTGGACGGTCTTGACCGCTTGGATCATGCCGCGCACCTCGTCGGCGCTCACGACGGGAACGAGATCGGTCAATGCGTACGCGGCACCCTGGGAGTCGAGCATCTCGATCTCAGCCGCGCGGCCGGGGTAGCCGAGTGAGATCCGTAGCAGGAAACGGTCGAGCTGGCTCTCGGGGAGCCGATAGGTGCCTTCCTGGTCGATCGGGTTCTGCGTGGCGATGACCATGAACGGCGGCTCCAGGACGCGACTCACGCCGTCAGCAGTGACCTGGCGTTCCTCCATCGCCTCGAGGAGCGCTGACTGGGTTTTCGGCGACGCCCGGTTGATCTCGTCGGCCAGCACGATGTTGGCGAACATCGGTCCAGGGTCGAAGCGGAACGTCTCTGTCGAACGCTGGTAGATGCTGACGCCGATGAGATCGGTCGGCAGCAGATCAGGGGTGAACTGCACCCTTTTCCAGGTGCAATCGATCGACGCCGACAGCGCCTTGGCAAGGCTGGTCTTGCCCACGCCCGGTACGTCCTCGATCAGGAGATGCCCCTCGGCGAGCAGGCAGATGACCGCCATCTCGATCGCGTCACCCTTTCCGTAGAGCACCGTTCCGACATTGCTGGTGATCGCATCGAAGAGCGCGGCGAACGACCTGGGCGCAATGTCTCGGGTCACCGCGCCGGCCTCGCCTCGAAGGTCGTCGGGCCCGCTGGGCGCATCGTCGGTCGCGGTGTGGCTGCTCACGGCCGCGAGGGTAGACGCATCGCGGCATCGGGGACAGTCGCTGTACTGTCGTTCCCCGTGAGTTTCGTGGCGGCCGGCATCGGCGACGACTGGGCGCCGACCGACCAGTCGCCGGGCGACGACTCGCCCGATGACCCGTCACCGGACGGCGTGATGCTGCCCGCCGACGACGCCCCCGTGCTGGCAGTCGCCGTCGAGGCTGGACGTCTCGCGGCGGGCATCGTCGACACCGGCGGGACCGCGCTGGTCCGCGACCGGATCACGATCCCTCAGCGCGAGGTGTGGAGAGGACTCGAGGGATTGATCCGACGGGTCATCGCGGCCGCGCCGGCCGGCACACGCAGACCTCAGGCGGTCGGTGTGAGCTGCCTCGGCCCCATCGACATCGACGCCGGCTCGGTCTCCCCGAGCGCAGTCGACGCATGGCGCGGCTTTCCCCTCGTCGCTGAACTCGAGGCTCTGACAGGGCTGCCGGTGTATCTCGATACGCGCGCTGCGACTGTCGCCGAGTTCGCCCGAGCAACTGAGATGACAGGCGAGGACGACAGTTATCTCGTGCTGTTGCTCGACTCCACGATCGAATCGGCGTGTGTCGTCGGGGGTGTTCGACTCCGTGGTGCACACGGCA
>JASJHI010000229.1:0-3835 GCA_033791105.1 Acidimicrobiia bacterium
CCCACAGATGCGAGCACGACACATCGTCGCCACGGTCTGCGCAGCGGGGCTGATTGCCACCGCCTGCGGCAGTGACGACAGCAGTAGCGACGACACCAGCCCGGCGGAAACCGATGCGTCCGCTGGCACGGATGCCCCGGCGGACGCCGGCGATGGTGGAGCCGACTGGCCCGACAAGCTGGTGTTCACTCTGACGCCCTCGCAGGAGACCGGTGGCCTGATCGAGACCGCACAGCCCCTCGCCGACCTACTGGCCGAGCAACTCGGCGTCGAGGTCGAGGCGCTCGTCCCGACCGACTACGCGGGTGTCATCGTCGCCCTCGAATCGGGTCAGGCGCAGATCGCCGGCGGACTCGGACCCCGCCAGATGGTGCAGGCCGAGGATCAGGCCGGCGCCGAACTGATCCTCCAGTCCGAGCGTTTCGGCTCACTGCTCTATGTCACGCAGTGGTACACCAACGATCCCGACACGTACTGCGCCGACGAGCCGGTGGCCGACGAGGACGGCTTCCTCTTCTGCAACGGCGTGCTCGACGCGGCGGGCCCCGAGGACGGGCCGATCGCCGCCGACCAGCTGAGCAAGCTCGAGGGGCAGACGGTCGCCTTCGTCGACCAGGGGTCGACGTCGGGCTACGCGATCCCGGCGCTTCAGCTCTCCGAGGCCGGCATCGATCCCATCGACGGCGTAGACGCGCTCTTTGCGGGCGGTCACGACACGGCGGTCCAGGCGGTGTACGACGGGGACGCGACCGTTGGCGTGTCGTTCAACGATGCCCGCGGGCAGCTTGTCGAGGCCGTGCCGGATGTCGGCGAGAAGGTTGTCGTGTTCGGCTGGTCCGGCCCGATCCCCAACGATGGGTTCGCGGTCGCCGGTGATCTCCCACAGGACCTCGTCGACGCAATCAAAGCGGCGTTCATCGAAATCGCGTCCACCGAGGAGGGTGCCGCCCTGCTCGACGAGCTCTACGAGATCGACGGCCTCGTCGCTGTCACCTCGAGTGACTACGACGTGATCCGCAACCTCGAGGACGAACTCGGGGACGTCCTTTCCTGACCGGTTGCCGCTGACGGTTTCTCGTCGGCGGCCACCTCCGACACCGTCTGGCGGGTGACCCCCACATTTCGGCGGGGTCACACGCCGATCGGAGGCAAGATGATTCGATTCGAGAATGCCTCCGTCACCTACCCGGGTGGCGTGCACGCACTGAAGAACGTCGACCTCGAAATCGACGACGGCGAGTTTCTCGTCGTCGTCGGTCTCTCGGGGGCCGGAAAGTCGACCCTCGTGCGGGCCATCAACGGTCTCGTGCCGCTCACGAGCGGCCGCCTGGAGGTCAACGGCAGGCAAGTCCCCGACCTCAAGCGGCGCCACATGCGCGAGTTGCGGTCCGAGGTCGGGATGATCTTCCAGGGATTCAACCTCGTCGACCGCACGACCGTCCTGAACAACGTGTTGATGGGCCGGCTCAACCGCGTCGCAACCTGGCGCACTCTGATCGGTCTCTATCCGTCCGATGACATCGACATCGCGGCGCGCGCACTCGACCGCGTCGAGATCATCGAGAAGGCCTACGTGCGTGCCAGCGCCCTGTCGGGAGGCCAACGGCAGCGTGTCGGCATCGCCCGGGCGCTCGCCCAGGAGCCCAAGATCGTGCTCGCCGACGAGCCGGTGGCCTCGCTCGATCCGCCGACGAGCCACGTCGTGATGCGATATCTGCAACAGATCGGCCGCGATCTCGGGATCACCACGATCGTGAACCTCCACTTCCTCGATCTGGCGACTGCGTACGCCGACCGCATCGTCGGACTACGGGCGGGTGAGATCGTGTTCGACGGCCCGGGTGCTGACTGCGACGAGCACGTGTTCGAGGAGATCTACGGCCGCAGTCTCACCGCCGACGACACGATGGCGAAACAGGCATCACTGTGACCACGTCGGTGGAGGAGGAAACGACCACCACCGATCCGGTCCCCGAGCTGCCAACCAAACCCCGACCGTCGAGGTTCGCGATCGTGGGAACGGTCGGCGCGATCGTGCTGACGGTCCTCACGGCCCGCAACGTCGGTCTGTCGGCGAACGAGTTGTGGAGCAACCTCGGTCGGAAGAACTCGGTGATCGAGGGATTGTTCAACCCGGACTTCGGCCAGCTGTGGTCCGAGCGCACGCTGTCGGCCTTCATCGAGACGCTGCAGCTCGCTGTACTCGGCACGATCACGGGCTCCATCGCGGCGCTCCCGCTCGCGCTCTGGTCGACCACGTTCGGCAACCCTCACACATTGCTGCGCGGGGTGGTTCGGACGTTCAACAGCATCATCCGGGCGATCCCGGATCTCCTGTGGGCGTTGCTGTTCGTGAGTGCCGTGGGAATCGGCGCGCTCAGCGGTCTGCTGGCGCTGTTCTTCTTCTCCCTGGCGGTGACCACCAAGCTCACGTCGGACACGCTCGACGGCATCGACATGGGTCCGGTCGAGGCGGCGAATTCGAGCGGCGCCAGCCTCACGAAGATGCTGCGAACAGCGGTGGTTCCGCAGATCCTCCCCGCCTACTCGTCGTTCGTGCTCTACAACTTCGAGTTGAACCTGCGGGCATCCGCGGTACTCGGATTGGTCGGAGCCGGTGGCATCGGTGCCCGCATCGAGTTCTTCCGCAACCGGGGCGAGTGGGAGCAGCTGTGGGGCCTCGTCATCATGTTCTTCCTCGTCGTGTTCGTCGTCGAGCGCATCTCGATCACCCTGCGGCGGAGACTCATATGAGCGGGGCACCGTGCTGACCGGGGCGTTGTGATGACCGGGGACTGGAAGGTCATGAAGCCGGCCCCGGACCTTCCGGCCAAGCCCGTCGATCGTTTCAAGTGGGGGTTCACAGCCACCGTCGTGGTGCTGGGCGTCTGGTCTGCGCGCGGTCTCGACATCAAGTGGTCGCGGCTACTCGAGGCGCCGGGCGACATGTGGACGTTGTGTCGTCTCATGTTCTCGCAGATGGACTGGAGCGAGTTCCCCGAACTCGCCGCCGCGATGTGGGAATCGATCTCGATCGCCTGGATCGGCACGTTGATCGCCGCCGTGTGCGCGATTCCGATGTCGTTCCTCGCGGCCGAGAACCTCGTCGGTCGGCCGGTCGCGTGGATCATGCGTCAGATCTTCAACCTGCTGCGGGCGATTCCCGAGGTCATCCTGGCACTCGCATTCATCCCGTTGCTCGGGCTCACGCCGATGGCGGGGGTCATGGCGATCGGCGTCGGTTCGATCGGAACACTCGGCAAGCTGTTCTACGAAATCCTCGAGGGTGTGCGTCCCGGCCCGGTCGAGGCTGCCGACTCGGTCGGCGCCACCTCGCTCCAGCGGTTGCGGTGGGGGGTGCTGCCGCAGGTGACACCCGAATTGGCGTCATTCGTGCTCTACCGATTCGAGGTCAACATCAGGGCATCGGCCGTGATGGGACTCGTCGGTGCGGGGGGCATCGGTGCCGACCTTGCCCAGGCCTTGCGGTTCAAGGAGTACGGCACGGCCGGACTCGGTTTGATCATCGTTGTCGTCAGCACGATCGCGGTCGATTTCGTTTCCGGCACCGTTCGTCGGCGGATCGTTGCCGGGCGACCGGTGATCCTCGACGATGCGCGAGCGGGCGAAGTCGTCGTCCGCTGAGGCACGTGGGCGCCGCCGACGCGCCACCAGCGCATCAGATCGTCGTCGAGATGCCTCCGTCGACCGGAATGGTGGCACCGGTCGTGTAGGCGCCGGCGCGACCGGCGAGGAAGATCACCGTTCCGGCGATGTCCTCGGGTGATCCGATCCTGCCGCGGGGATTCGACGACTCGACCGCGCGTCGGCTCTC
>JASJHI010000230.1:0-8249 GCA_033791105.1 Acidimicrobiia bacterium
GCGGCCCGCCAGATGCCGACGGGCATCACGCCGAGCAACCAGACCTCCCTCACCTCGCTGCTCGTCGCCCGCGCGGGCGGCACACGACCCGGCGATGTCTTCGTGGAGGTCTCGTACACGTGGGCCGAGGTCGTCGTGCAGTCGGCGATCAGGGCCGCACTGATCGCCGAGCGAATCGATCGAGCGCGACCGCCCCACATCGGCGTGCTGCTCGACAACGAGCCCGAGTACCTGTTCTGGCTCGGGGGCGCGGCACTCGCCGGCGCCACGATCGTCGGCATCAACCCGACCCGCCGCGGCGCCGAACTCGCCCGCGATGTCGCCCACACCGACTGTCAGTTCGTCGTCACCGGTGAGGAGCACCGCTCACTGTTGCCGGACGATCCCGGCGTCCCGGTCCTCGACATCGGTTCGACCGCGTACGGCGATGCCATCGATCGGCACCGCGGAGCGACGGTCACGGATGACCTGCCCGACCCCGACACACCCCTGTTCCTCATGTTCACCAGCGGGTCGACCAGCGACCCGAAGGCGGTGAGGTGCAGCAACGGGCGCGCCGGATCGGCCGGGCTGCGTGTCGCTGCCGGCTACGGCATCACCGCCGAGGACGTCTGCTACTGCCAGATGCCGCTGTTTCACGGCAACGCGCTGCTCGCGTGCTGGGCGCCGGCGCTCGCGACGGGGGTCACTGTCGTGTTGCGGAGAAGATTCTCCGCCAGCGGGTTTCTCGACGACGTGCGCCGCTACGGCTGCACGTACTTCACCTACGTCGGACGCAGCCTCGCGTACGTCCTCGCCCAATCGGGTCGACCCGACGATGGGGACAACACGTTGCGACTCGGCTTCGGCACCGAGGCGTCGCCCGCCGATCGGGCTGCGTTCACCGACCGCTTCGGATGCTCGTTGGTGGAGGGCTACGGATCGAGTGAGTCGGCAATCGTTCTCGCCCGCACGCCTGACACCCCCGAGCACGCGCTCGGCATCCAGCGAGACTCGAACGCCGACATCGCGGTCGTCGATGCCGCCACGGGAAACGAGTGTCAGCGGGCCCGCTTCGGCGCGGACGGCTCCCTACTCAATGGTGCCGCGGCGATCGGGGAGATGGTCAATCGCGCCGGCGGTGCAGGCTTCGACGGGTACTACAACAACCCGGAGGCGACGGCCGAGCGTCTGCGTGACGGCTGGTACTGGAGTGGCGACCTCGCCTACCGCGACGAGGGCGGCTACTTCTACTTCGCCGGCCGGACCGACGATCGCTTGCGCGTCGACGGCGAGAACTTCTCGACCGAGCCTGTCGCTGTCCTGCTCTCCAGCATCGATGGCGTGGCCCACGTGGCCGTCTATGCCGTACCCGATGAACGCACGGGCGACCAGGTGATGGCGGCGCTCGAACTCGATCCGGGCCGCTCGTTCGATCCGGCGTGGTTTCGTCAGGCGCTCGAATCGCAGTCCGACCTCGGCACCAAGTGGGCACCCCGGTTCGTTCGCATCGTCGATCGGATCCCGGTCACCGCCAACAACAAGCTGTACAAGCCCGGGCTGCGAGCTGCGGCCTTCGTCACCGACGACCCGGTGTGGTGGCGTCCCGAGCGCGACGCCGATTACGAACCATTCGATGAGGTCGCACTCGCGGCTCTGCGGGGCCGGTACGCCACCCAGGGGCGCGAGTCTCTGCTGCCGAAGTGACCGCAGCACCACGCCGATGAGGTTTGGCGCGACCCGTTCACACGAACCTGCGTCGCGGTGGGGTCAGCGGTGCCAGACCTGGGCGATCTCCGCGGACGTCGACAGGAAGGCGAGGTTGCGGAGGGAGTAGCGCAGCGATTGCTCGGCATATTCGGGAGGATCGCCGGCGACGCAGTCGGTGGGGACGATCACGGTGTAGCCGTGGTTGACAGCCTCGATCGCGGTGCCGAGGATTCCGACGTTGATCGAGACGCCGGTGAGCACGATCGTGGCGACTCCCGCGGTCCGCAGACGGTTGTCGAGGTCGGTGCCGTGGAACCCGGTCAGTCCGTCCGACCGGGTGACGATGATGTCCTCGTCGATCGGCGTCAGTGCTGCGACGATCGGTCCGATCGACGGTGGCGAGTGTGCGCCCGCACGCATCCGCAGTTCGAGTGGAGTGTTCATCGTGGACGCCTCGCAGCGCTCGAACATGCAATGAAACACCGGCACGCCCGACTCGCGCGCTGCGGCGGCCATCTCGCCGATGTGCGCGAGTACATCGCCGTCACGAACTGCAGCGGCAAGGTCCGGGAGCACACCGTCCGGTCCGACGATGCCCTCCTGGCACTCGAACACGACCAATGCGGTGTGTGTCGCGGCGAGGTGCGGCGTCAGATCGACCGCCACTTCGGTGTCACCAACCCTTGAACTCGACGTCGCGGCGTTCGACGAACGCCTGGACACCCTCGTTGAAGTCGCGGGTGGTCGACGCCATGTCCTGTGCCCACGCCTCGTCGGCGAACGCGGTGACCCGGTCGGAGTCGAGCGAGCGATTGACGAGCCACTTGGTGAGCGACACCGCCTTCGTCGGGGCCACCGCGAGCTTTCCGGCCCACTCGTCGACAGCAGCCTCGAGCTCACCGCTGGGCACGACCTTGTTGATCAGCCCGATTCGTTCAGCGTCGGGTGCCGACAGGTCGTCACCGAAGAACATCAACTCCTTCGTCTTCGCGATCCCGATCATGCGCGGGAGCAGGTAGGCGCCACCGCCGTCGGGAGTGATGCCGCGCCGTACGAACACTTCGATGAAGCGAGCGGACTCGGCAGCAACGATGAGGTCGCAGGCGAACGCCAGATGCGCGCCGAGCCCCGCGGCGGTGCCGCCGACTTCGGCGATGACCGGCTTCTCGCAGTCGATGATCGACGTCACGAGCCGTTGGGCGCCGCGGCGGATCGTGCGCCCGACGTCGCCCAGCGCTCGCTCTGGCGCACCCGCTGGACGCGGCAGGTCGTGCGGGCGCGGCGCGCGGAGGTCGGCGCCCGTACAGAAATGCTTGCCGTTCGCGCGGAGTACGACGACGCGGACCGCGAGGTCGGCGCTCGCCTCGTCGAACAGATCGATCAGCCGATCACGCTGGTCCGGCGTCAGCGCGTTGCCCGCATCGGGTCGGTTCAGCGTGATTCGGGCCACGCCGTCGTCGACCGCGTGAATCAGATCGGTGTGAATCAGATCGGTGTGATTCAGATCTGGCTGGATGAGATCTGGTTCTTCGCTCATCAGCGAGCCGTCACCGTCTCGGTGTCGCGACCCGAACGGAGCAGTGTGCCGGGAACCGCGCCCGTCGTCAGGTTGTCCTCGACGATCGCCACGCCGTTGCACAGTACGCGCCTGATACCGACCGCATCGGCGACAAGCCGTGGCGAGTCCCCCGGGAGATCGTTGACGAGGCGCGCCGGCTCGGCGCCGACCGTCGCCGGGTCGAGCACCACGACGTCGGCGTGCGCACCCACCCGGAGCGTGCCCCGGTCGACGAGACCGAACAAGCCAGCGGGGTCGGACGTCATCAGCTTCACCGCGTGCTCGACGGTGGTGAGCTTGCGGCCGCGCAGGCAGTCGCCGACGAACACGGTGGGGTAGGGGGCGCCGCTCATCCGGTCGAGGTGGGCGCCGGCATCCGACCCGCCGATCATCGCCCGGTGGTCGTTCCACAACGCGGCGCGCATGTCCCACGACACGTCGTCGTCGTCCTGCGGCGTCGGCCACCAGACGGTGCGCAGCCCGTCGGCAATCGAGATATCGAGGAATGTGCCGAACGACGACCGCGCGCGCTCGGCGGCGATGTCGCCGACCCGGCGTCCGGACAGGCCCTCGTTCTCGTCGGAGTAGGTGTCGCCGACGATGTAGTCCTGCCAGTCGGCGAGGCGGCGGAAGACACCCGCCTCCTGCGACTTCGACGCTTCGAGCAGTCGAACGCGCGTGTCGCCGTCGCGCAGGCGCTCGACGCGCTCGTCGACCGGAAGGCCGAGGATGTCGCCCCACTCCGGGATCAACCACAACCCGCAGAACTTGAGCAGCGACATGTTCATCGGCACCTGGACCGGCATCGTGAGAGCGATGATCTTGCCGCCGAGTTCCTGTGCGCGATCGAACGCGCCGACCTGGCGGGGCACCCGGTCGGCCTCGCGGGAGTCGACCGTGAGCACGTTCCAGTTCATCGGCCGGTTGGCGGCGGCGCTCATCTTGCCGAGCAGCTCGATCTCGTCGTCGTCGAACCGGTCGAGGCATCCGGGCACGATGCCCTCGAGCGTGGTGCCCTCGTGGCGACCGGTCTCGTCGGCCATCGCCAGCAGTTCGTCCTCGGTGGCCCAACGGCTGGCGACGGGATCGCCGTTGCCGTCGGAGTGCGAGTTCGACTGGGTGAAGGAGAACCCGATCGCGCCGGCCTCGATCGCGGTGGCGAGTTCGTTGCGCATTGCGCTCAGTTGCTCGGGGCTGGCCTCGTTGCCGATGGCCTCCTCGCCCATCACGTAGCGGCGGACCGCACAATGCCCCACCAGGAAGGCAGCGTTGACCGAGATGTTGCCCTCCAGCTTGTCGAGGTACTCGGCGAACGTCTCCCACGACCAGTCGACGCCGTTCTCGAGCGCGGCGAGGGACATGCCCTCGACCTTCGACATCATCCGACGGATGTAGTCGGCGTCTGCGGCTCGGATCGGCGCCAGTGTGAAGCCGCAGTTGCCGGAGATCACCGTGGTGACACCGTGGACGCTCGACGGGCTGGCCGTCGGATCCCACATGAGCTGGGCGTCGTAGTGCGTGTGGGGGTCGACGAAGCCGGGCGTGACGAGCATGCCCGAGGCGTCGGTCTCGATGGTGGCGGGCTCGTCGATGTTGCCGATGGCGACGATGCGTCCACCGCGGATGCCGACGTCGGCGATCGTGCCGGGTGTACCCGTGCCGTCGACGACCGTTCCGCCCCGAATGACCTCGTCGAGCATGTGTTCCCCTCCGTTGGGATAGGCCCGTTGGGAATAGAATCTGACGCGGCTTCAGATTGTAGCCTCGATCGGGAAACCCCGCCCTCTCTCGCGGGTGTCTGTTTTCAACGAGGAGCGTGGACCCGAGTGTCGAAGAACTACCGGTTGCTGATCGGCGGTGATTGGGTGGAGGGCGCCAATGGTGTCTCCCACGTCGTCAATCCGGCCGACGAGAGTGTGGTCGGCGAGGCGCCCGAGGCGTCGGTCGAGCAGGCGAACGAGGCCGCCCGCGCTGCACAGGAGGCGCTTCCCGCGTGGGCGGCCACGCCGGCCGTCAAGCGAGCCGAACTGCTCCACGCCGCGAGCGCCCGGCTGGCCGAGCGTCGCGACGCGCTCGTGCCGCTGATCATCTCCGAGACCGGGGCGACGGCGCGGGTCGGCTCGCGGATGCAGGTGCCCGTGGCGATCACCCGGTTGCGTGAGTACGCGGAACTCGCGGTGCGCGACCACGACATCGCGCTGCCGCCTTCGCCCGTACCCTCGACGCCGCTCGCGTCGGGTGGCTTGATCGGAGCGGTGGTCGCACGGCAGCCGGTCGGCGCGGTCGCGACGATCTCGCCGTACAACTTTCCGCTCGTCAATCAGGCGGGCAAGGTTGCGCCCGCACTGGCGGCGGGCAACACGGTCGTGATGAAGCCCGCTCCACAGGACCCGCTCGCGGTCATCGAACTTGCGGAGGTGTTCGACGAGGTCGGATTTCCGGCTGGCGTGGTCAACATCATCACCAGTGCTCATCCAGCGCCCGCCGCCGCGTTGAGCGCGTCGCGCGACATCGACATGGTGAGCTTCACCGGCTCCACCGCTGTCGGCGAACGGATCTACGAAGCGGGCAGCTCGACGATGAAGCGGTTGCTCCTCGAACTCGGCGGCAAGGGTGCCGCCATCGTGCGTGAGGACGCCGATATCAACGTCGCCATCGCAGGGCTCGCGAGTGTGTGGGGATTCCACAGCGGTCAGATCTGCACGGCACCAACCCGGGCCATCGTGCACTCGAGCCGCTACGACGAACTCGTGGGCGGGCTACAAGCCGCGGCGGGTCGGATGCAGGTCGGCCCGCCGACCGAGAAGTCGACCGTCGTCGGGCCGGTGATCTCCAGCGCCCAGCGCGACCGCATCGAGGGCTACATCGACGGCGGCGAGTCCGAGGGTGCGACGGTCGTCGTCGACGGCCGCCGGCCGGCGGAGATGGAGCAGGGGTTCTACGTCGGTCCGACGCTGCTCGTCGATTGTGAGCCCGGCATGACCGCCGTGCAGGAGGAGATCTTCGGCCCCGTCATCTCGGTACTCATCTTCGAAGACGACGACGAGGCGGTGGCGCTCGCCAACGGCACCGACTTCGGATTGTACGACTACGTGTTCTCCGCCGACGTCGGCACGGCCTACGAGCTCGGCCGCCGCCTCCGCACCGGCAATGTCGGCATCAACACCGCCCAACGCAACCCGCACACCCCGTTCGGCGGGTTCAAGATGAGCGGTGTCGGCCGCGACGGCGCAGAGTTCGGGCTCCACGCCTACACCGAACTCCAGTCGATCGTGTGGCCGGCATGAGCGGCCCGTTCCTCGGCGACGTCCGAGTACTCGACATGTCGATGCTCGGCCCGGGTGCGCTCGGGGGACATCTCGTCGATTTCGGCGCTGAGGTCATCAAGGTCGAGGCACCGGCGGGCGACTACATCCGCTCGATGACGTGGCCCATCATCCACGACGACCACGGCGCGAACTCGCTACTGCATCTGCACGTGAACCGTGGCAAGAAGTCGGTGGTCCTCGACCTCAAGAGTGACGCGGGCCGTGACGCGTTCTCCAAGCTCGTCGCGTCGTCCGACGTGGTGATCGAGGGTATGCGACCCGGCTTCCTCGACAAGATCGGCTTCGGGTTCGATGTGCTCGTGGAACTCAACCCGCGCATTGTCGTCTGCTCGATCTCGGGCTATGGCGCCACTGGGCCCTATCGCAATCTGCCCTCGCACGGCGTCGCCTACGACGCGTGGTCCGGTGTCGTGCAGCCCGTCGTCGACGACGATGGCTTCGCCCGCATTCCGGCGCAGGCCAATGTCGGCATCACGGCAGGTCCCGCGTTCGCGGCGATGGCGATACTCGCCGCGCTCGTCCGCGCCCGGACCACCGGCGCACCCGCCGCGATGGAGATCGCCCAGAGCGATGCGTCCGCGTACTTCGACTGGTATCGCATCGAGACCGAGATGGCGTACCGGCGCTCGGACGACGAGGTCACCGGCAACGCCAGCGATGGCGGGGTTCGCCGGGCCGCCGGCCTCGGCGGCATGTGGGAGGGCGTGCGCTACCAGTTCTACGAGTCGGCAGACGGCCACGTCCTGTTCATGGCGAGCGAGCGGAGCTTCTGGGAGAATTTCTGCCGCGGCGTCGATCGCCTCGACCTCTTCGAGCGCTGGCCGGGAGCGACCTACGCCGATCACGCCCGCGGCAACACCGAGTTGCACCACCAGCTGCGCGACATCTTCCGCACGAAGACGACGGGGGAGTGGCTTGCCTTCGCCGACGAGCACAACACGACGATCGCACCCGTGAACACGTCGGAGTCGATCATCGACGACCCCCAGTTCGCCGACCGCATCGACGTGCTGCCGACGAGCGACCTCGGCTGCGAACAGCTCGCGTTCCCGATCCGGATCGTCGGCGAGGAACTCCCACGTCCCGCCCGCGCTCCCGATCTCGGTGAGCACACCGACGAGATCCTCGACGCCCTCGGCTGAAAGCTGTGTGAGCGAATACCTCCGATCTCCGCATTCCAGCTCACGCTGCTGTCCGGGACGGCCGCGTCGTGATCGCGAACGGGCGCGGCTCTCATCGCAGAGCCGCCCACGTCCCACACTGGATGAGCTGTCGGGCGTCGAATCGGCTATCGCCTGATGTGTGCGGTCTCGTGGAGTCGCGGGGTGAACCCGTGCGTAAGGGCGGCGATCGTGGTCGGCGGCGTCAGCACTTCGACTTCCACGTCGCGGGAATGTTCGACCGGAACACCCCACCCGCCGAAACCGAACGGTTGAAGATGGTGGTCGGTGACCAAATGGGCGGCCCCATTCACCGGGTTCGCGATGACCGCACCGACCGGGAGCGCATCGAGTCGGGCGAGTGTCAGAATCCGGTTGGCCGCACGGGCGACGCCGCGGCCGCGGCGAAGTCGTTAGAACGCGAGCCGCCGGGTTAGCTGATAGGCGAGTACCGGCGTGTCGGCGCGCACCCCCGGCGTCACCCCGTGACGGTAGGCGAGGTAGTCCCTCCGG
>JASJHI010000231.1:0-2590 GCA_033791105.1 Acidimicrobiia bacterium
CGAACCGATCGCTCAACGCAACAGTGACTTCTTACCCTAATGTGACCGGTGTCGATCATCTATGCTGGTGACATGGCCGGGGAAGGAACCGAGCCCGACGTTGCCGAGGGGGCGCGTGCGGAAACGCGCCGGGCGTGGGACGGCGCGGCGATCTTCCGCTTCGTGTGGACGCTCGGAACGACGTTTGCGGTCGAGAGTCTGATCCTCGGCCTCTCGGCGCTGCCGGCGGTGTCGTTCTTCCAGTGGCACGCGAGTTGGAACATCGAGCCATTGGCCGTCCGTACCGTCGTTTTGGTGATGGCACTCGCGCCCGCCTACGTGATCTTCGCGGTGCTGCTGATGGTGCTCTCCTCCGGCGCGATGCGGTTGTTGGGCTGGCGACCGGTTGCCCCGGCCGAGCTGCCAATCGCCACCCTCCCGTGGGCGCTGTGTAATTGGGCGCGATATCAGATGTCCGCCCATGTCGTCGGCTTCCGCGCCGGCGGACTACTCAGGGCGACACCGGTCTGGTCGTTCTACATGCGTCTCAACGGTGCCCGGCTCGGGCACCGCGTGTGGGTCAACAGTCTCGGGGTCACCGATCACTGCCTGCTCGATTTCGGCAACGACGTCGTGATCGGCGCCGGTGTGCATCTCTCGGGCCACACCGTCGAGCGCGGCATCGTGATCCTCGCGCCGGTGCGGATCGGCGCCGGCTCGTCGATCGGCGTCAACGCCCACATCGAGATCGGCGCCGACATCGGACCGGGCTGCCAGATCGGATCGCTCTCGATGGTGCCGAAGCACTCGGTACTCCCGGGACCCGGCACCTACGCGGGCGTGCCCGCCCGGCTGCTCACGACACAGCGCACGGCACCGGACGATGACTGAGCACCGCCTCGAACATCTACGCGACCTCGCGGCGAGTGACGACGACGTTCCGCCGATCGTGCTCGTGCCGGGCATCGACGGCACGGCGCTGCTGTTCTACCGCCAGCTCCCGACGCTCGCGTCTCGATTCGACGTCGTCGCGTTCCCGTTGCCCGCAGTCGACCCGCACCTGATGACGATGGCGTCGTTGGCCGACGACCTCGCTGCACTCGTCGGGGAGATCTCCGGTCGAGGGGCGATCCTGTGTGGGGAGTCGTTCGGAGGAGCGCTCGCGATGACGACGGCGCTGCGCCATCCCGACGCCGTGCGCGGGCTCGTCATCGTCAACTCGTTCCCGCGGATCGACCAGCGCGTCAAACTCCGCGTCGCGCCGGCGCTGCTGAAGGCGGTGCCATGGGGCGCGATGCCGCTCGTGCGCAGGTACACGTCGGCGCACCTGCACAGCCCGCACGCACTGCCGGAGGACATTCACGAGTTCCTCGAGCGCGCGAAGCAGATCGATCGGGACGCGTACATTCGCCGGCTCCAGATCCTCCAGGACTTCGACATTCGCGACGACCTGCATCTCCTCGACGTGCCGACGCTGTTCCTGGCGGGGGACCTCGATCGGCTGCTTCCGTCCGTGCGGTGGGCGCGCTACATGCACGAACGAGTCGCGGCGTCGCGCGTCCACGTGCTGGAGGGCTACGGGCACGTCTGTCTGATCAACCACGACCTCGACCTGATCGAGTTCATCGGGCCGTGGTGGGACGACGTCGGTTGAACGTTCAGGTCTGCAACGCCGCGTGAGCGGCAGTGAGCCGGGCGACCGGAACCCGATAGGCCGAACAGCTGACGTAATCGAGCCCGAGCGGTTGGCGGAGCTCGAGCTCGTCGATTGCGGCGTTGGCATGCACAGCTCCACTCTGCCGCGAAGACCACACAGAACTCGCGGCCACCAACCAGATCTGGGCTTGGCTGATCATCGCCGTTCGAATCGCTGCCGCCAGCGGACCGCTCGCTGAGTATCGCGCTCGTCGTATTCGACGAGGGCCGATTCCGGCGTCCAGTCGTTGGCCAACGTGTGTCCGTGTGCGATGGCGGTGAGTTGCATCGTGTACCAGGCGGTCACGCCCCCACGTGGCGGCGACTCGAAGGCCGGGAAGACGGGATCATCGCCGTTCCCGGTCGCCCAGTTGTTCGGCAGGTCGGGATCGAGCACCAGTGGACGGGCCAGCCCAATGAGATCGACTCTCCCGTCGGCGATCAGGGTCTCAGCGTCGCTTCGGGTCTTGACGCCGCAGGTGAGCATCAGGGCCGTGTCGGTGACCCGGCGAGCCCGTTGAGCGAAGTCTGCGTAGTATGGGCCCGACGACGGCCGATCGGAGCTGGTCGCGGCACCTGGGAATTAGGTGCCGCCGCTGATGTCGATCAGGTCGACCCCGTGCCGACCCAACATCTCGATGACGACCAGGGAGTCCGACTCGTCGAACCCGCCAACGAGTTCGTCGGTCGCATTGATCTTCACGCCGATCGCGAAACTCGGACCAACCGCCCACCGGACCCGGTCAATCACTTCGAGGAGCAGGCGCGACCTCGCCAGGACCGAACCGCCGTAGCCATCGCGCCGACGATTGAACAACGGCGACAGGAACTGACTGAGCAGGAACCCGTGCGCGGCGTGGACCTCGACCCCACTGAACCCGAGATCGCGGGCTCGACGAGCAGCCTGACCGTACAG
>JASJHI010000232.1:0-9639 GCA_033791105.1 Acidimicrobiia bacterium
GCGAATACGAGAACGTTCTTCAGCCACTGCTTGGGCCGAGCGGTGCGCAGGAGTGCGTTCAGCATGCTGTTTCGGCGCGTGTCGTGCTGTTGTGCTCCCGGTCCGCCCACACGGGGTCGGGGAGCGGCGTCGCGGCCATCACCACTTGGATCATGGTCGGTAGGAACCGACCCAGTGCGCTGTGTCTGCCGCCGCCAGGAGTTCCCGGTCGCCTGCGGAGTCACCGTAGGCGATCAACTCCACTGCGTCGCGGCCGCCGACATGCCGGCAGAGCCAATCGTGGAGGCGTCGAACCTTCTCCGGCCCCCGGCAGTTCGGCCCGTCGAGCGCTCCGGTCAACACGTCGTCCTCGGCCGCAAGCCGCGCACCGAGTACGCCGTCGACGCCGAGGAGACCACCCAGCGGACGCAGGTAGATCTCGAACGACGCGGACACCAGGACGACCGTGTCGCCCGCCTGTTGATGAGCCTGCAGCGTCTGGACGGTGTCGGCCCGGAGACGCCTGGCGACGACGGCGGCTGCGAAATCGGACGCCTCAGCGGTGACCCGACTCAAGGAGCGACCGGAGAACGCGGCGTTCGCGGCGAAGGATTTGAGCGTGTCGCGGTCGCGGCGCGCAACCGCGCGGGTGACCCCGATGGGGTGGCTCGACAGCCCTGCCAGCAGCCTGGGTGTACCGGCGACTCGCCGAAGGAACGGCACGACGCAATCGCGCGTCGTGAGCGTGCCATCGACGTCGAATGCGACCACTCGTGCTCGCGGCGCGTCCCCATCGGGTGAGGACGGTGTCACGGTCGCCGGGCAGGGATCGAAGCCAGCACGTCCCAGTAGGCCGGCCAGCTCTTGGCGACGACGTCGGGGTCGGTGACCTCGATTCCGTCGACCGCGAGACCGAGAATGCCGAACGCCATCGCCAACCGATGATCATGGTGGGTCTCGAGGACCGCTCCGCTGAGCAGATCGGTCGGGCGGATGAGCAGTCCGTCTTCTTCGACCGTGACATCCGCGCCCGTCTTGCACAATTCGGAGGCGAGATCGCCGAGCCGATCGCTCTCCTTGCTCCTGATGAAGCCGACGCCGGTGATGCGCGTGGGCGTGACCGCCTGGGTGGCGAGTACGGCGATCGTCGGGACGAGGTCGGAGATGTCGGCCATGTCGACGTCGATCCCCCGCAGCGGCTCGTCGCGTCGTCGCATCACGACGGTGTGGTCGGCGCCGACAGCGACCGTGCAACCCATCCGTTGGACGAGCGCGGCAAACGTCGCGTCACCTTGCGCCGACACAGACCCGAGTCCGGCGACCTTGACCGCACCACCGACCATCGCCGCGGCGCCGAGCGGATAGCTCGCCGAGGACGCGTCGGGTTCGACGACGAAGCTGGTGGGCAGGTATTCGCCAGGCGCGACGAAGACATGCCGGGCGGCGACCTCGACATCGCGGACTCCAAAGGCCTCCATCACCGTACGCGTGAGCTCGATGTAGGGCCGCGAGACGAGCTCGGTCGAGATTCCGAGCCTGATGCCGCCCGGAACGTGTGGTGCGACGAGCATCAGCGCCGTCACGTACTGGCTCGAGACATCGCCGGGCATGACGATCGCATCGGCGCCGCCCGGCGGGCCACTGATGGTGACCGGTAGTCTCCCCCGCTGCTCCCCTGATTCGAGCTGCACGCCGAGCGCTCTGAGCGAGTCGTGGAGCGGTCCCATCGGTCGTTCCCGAAGTGGCGGGTGGCCGTCGACCGTGTACGGACCTCGACCCAGCGCGGCGAGCGCGGTGACGAACCGGGAGGTGGTCCCAGCGAGCCCGGCGTGCAGCTCGAGCGGCCCGTCGACCAAGGCACCACCGCAGCCGGCGACGAGTGCGACGGCTTCACCATCTCGCTCCTCGATGCCGATCGCGATCCCGAGGCGGCGCAAGCACTCGAGCATCGCCGTCGTGTCGTCACCTGGTGCCAGACCGACGATCTCGGACTCGCCGTCGACCAGTGCCGCACAGATCAGCGCGCGGTTCGCGACGCTCTTCGAGGGCGGGACCCGAACGTCGGCGACAATCGGACCGTCCGCCCGCTGCACCCGGATGGCCGTGGTCACGACAGTGCCTGCACGGCAGGACGGAAACCGCGCGCGATCAGTCCACCTCGGAACAGTTCGACGAGGGCTTGATCGACCAGTACGACGGCGACACCGCGGTTGCTCTCGGCGACGTGGACGACCTCGAAGTTGAAAATGTTGACCGACAATTCGGCAGCGAGGGTGAAGACCTCCGCTGCAGCGCCGGACCGGTCGGGAATCGGAATCCGGACCTCGGCGATCTCCTCGGGATGGACTGCTCGACTCGGCAGGTTGGCACGAGCGTTACGAGCCTCGTGGAGACGAATCTCGAGCGCGGCCAGATTCTCGGAGTCGATCATCTCGCGTACCTCCCCGAGCCCCTGGATGAGCCGGTCGAGTTCGCTGACGATGGCTGGACGATTCTCGCTGCAGATGTCAAGCCAGATCGCCGGCTGGCCACTGGCGACCCGTGTCATGTCGCGGAACCCGCCGGCGGCGAGGCGGAGCAGCGACGCGTGTTCGTTGGACCGATCGGTGGCCAGCCCCATCAGGGTGGCGGCGGTGAGATGTGGGACGTGGCTGACGGTGGCCACCACCTGGTCGTGGCGCTCAGGCGTGAGTGCGACGACCTCGGCGCCGAGGGAGGCCACGACGTTGGTCACGAGGGCGAACGTAGTGTCATCACTGTGCTCGACCGGTGTGAGCACCCAGACGGCGCCACTGAAGAGATCGCCGTCGGCCCCGTCCAGTCCGTCGAGCTCGCTGCCCGCCATCGGATGGCCGCCGACGAACCGAGGATGGTCGCAGCGGCGCGACACCGGGCCCTTGACGCTCCCGACGTCGGTGACCGGTCCTGCGGTCGCTGCGAGGGCTCGATCGACCTGCTCGGGGGACGAGAGCACCGGCACCGCGACAAAGGTGATGTCCGCATCGGCAGCGAGGCCTTCGCCGTCGATCGCACCCAACTCGATGGCTCGCCTGACGTGCTGGCTCTCGACATCCTCGCCCAGGACAAACCAGCCCCTGGCACGTAATGCGAGCCCGATCGAGCCACCGATCAGGCCGAGTCCGATCACATTGGCGCGTCGGCCGCCGTCGCCTGCCGTCCTGTTGTGGGCGTCGGACAGCGCATCCTCGCCTCCGTCGTCGGTCACGTGGGTGGATGGTACCGGCGGTCGACGACAGCGACCGTCTCGACGAGCGAGCGGCGCTCGTCATCGGTCAGGTCGCGCCACTCCCCCGGCGCGAGCGACCGGTCCGTGAGTGGGCCGATGCGTGTTCGGACGAGCCGCCTCACCGGATGTCCGACCGCTTCGCACATTCGCCGCACCTGACGGTTCCTGCCCTCGTGAATCGTGATCCGCAGGACTCCGTCTTCGGGCTGTGACACCCGCGCGGGTGCCGTGGGCCCGTCGTCGAGTTCGAGGCCGTCACGTAGCCGCCGCAGTCCGCCGGGCGACACGCGTCCCCCGGCCACCTCTGTCAAGTACTCCTTCTCGACGCCGTGGGAGGGGTGCGCGATGCGATTGGCCAGCGCACCGTCGTTGGTGAGGAGCAGGAGTCCGGCCGTGTCGGCGTCGAGGCGCCCCACCGAGAACACGCGAGGTTGCTCCGGGACGAGCTCGATGACGGTCGGTCGTGCGTGTGTGTCCCGGCTCGTCGACACAACGCCGGTCGGTTTGTTGAGGAGGTAGTAGACGAGATCGGGCCGAATCCCGATCGGCGCCCCGTCGAGCTCGACGAGGTCGACGTCGACGTCGACCCGCCGACCGAGCACGGCGACGTCCCCATTCACCGTGACACGGCCGGCGGCGATGAGTTCCTCGCACACGCGGCGACTGCCCCAACCGGTCGCGGCGAGAACCTTCTGCAACCGCTCGCCCTGCGGGAGCGCGGCGCTGCGCTCCGCCTGCTGTTCCCACAGTGGAGGCTCGTGGTCGTCCGCATCGCTCATCGCTCAGCCGGCTGGCGGTGGATCGTCCGACGAGGTGTCGCCCACGTCCGACTCGGTGACAGGGACTTCGTCCACTCGCGACGGGCCATCGGCTGCGACGTCGCCGACGAGCCCGTCGGCCCGGATCTCGACCACAGGTGTGATCCGGAGGCCGTGTTCGAGCGCTTCGACGACGTCGGCCTCGGGGATGAATTCGGCGATTGGCGGCAGGTCGTCGATCGACTCGAGGCCGAGCTTTTCGAGGAAGGTCGGAGTGGTGCCGTACAGAATTGCTTGGCCGGGGCCATCGTCGCGCGCGATCTCGTCGATGTACCCCCGTGCTTGCAACGTGCGCAGCACACCATCTGGATCAACCCCACGGATCGAGGACACCTGGGCCCGCGAGACCGGTTGCTTGTACGCCACGATGGCGAGGGTTTCGAGTGCGGCGCCCGACAGTCTGGATCGCTGGTCGTGCAACAGAAAGCGCTCGACATAGGGCGTCAGATCGCCCGCTGTCTGGTAGCGGATGCCGCCGGCGACGCGAACCAGTTCGAAGCCGTGCCGGAGTTCGGAGTAGCCGGCCGCGAGTTCGTCGCACCACTGATCGATCAGCACGGTCGGCTGTTCGAGGAGCTGGGCGAGCAGTTCGATCGGAACCGGGTCGTGGGCGACGAGGGCGATCGATTCGATCACCCGCTTGAATTCAGCGACCTGCTCGTCGGTCGTTGTGAGGAAATCGTCGGCCATTGTCATGAACAGTCTCTCCGCACGAGTCGAGGTCGCGTCTCAACCCTCGTACAGGTCGACGAGCACGTCCGACTCGTCGAAGTTGGCGTCGGCGATCCACTCGACCTGGATGTCGCCGAAACGTTCAGGCTGATCGAGGTCGACCGCACCTTGTTTGAACAGTTCGAGCACCGCGAGGAAGCGCACGATCACCTCGATCCGGTCGGCGAGGTCGGCGGTGAGGCGACGGAACGAGATCGCGCCGATGCGCGGCAATTCGTCGACCAGCTCGGCGACGGCATCGGCGACGGTGATCGTGATCGGGTCGACGTGGAACAAGTCGACGACCGGCACCGGCCGGGGGGTGAGCGCGCGCACGGCGGCATTGCGCAGACGCGTCACGGTCGTCCCTTCGAGCAGATCGGGAACTGCGTCGGCGAAGCGTTCGTCCGGTCCGACGAGGCGGGGAAACGACCTGCTCGCATCGTCGGCCAACTGTGCGAACACACCCGAGACGTCCCTGAACGTCTTGGCCTCGAGCAGGCGGGCCAGCAGGAGATCACGCTCCTCCCAGAGCGCGAGTTCGTCGTCGAGATCGATGTCGGCGGGATCCGGGAGCAGCCGGCGCGCCTTGAGGTCGACGAGCGTCGCCGCGATCAGCAGGAAGCCTGTCGCCATGTCGAGATCCAGGTCGGTCAAGCGGTCGAGTTCGGCCAGATAGCTGTCGACGATGGTCGCCAAGTTGATCTCGTAGATGTCGACCTGTTCTTTCAGGATCAGCTGGAGCAGCAGGTCGAACGGCCCTTCGTAGACCGGCGTTGAGACCTCGAGCGACATGACGGCCCAACGCTACCGAGCGGTCGTCGCTGAATCGGGTATCCCCTCGACGGGCGGGCTCGGTATCGTCTCGCGGCGTGAGCGACGCGACACGAGTGCTGTCCTGTATGCAGCCGACCGGTGATGTCCATCTCGGCAACTACCTCGGCGCCCTGCGTCGCTGGGTCGATCTGCAGCACGAGCGTGACGCGTTCCATGGCATCGTCGATCTCCACGCACTCACGGTGACCGATCAACCCGGCATCATCGGCGACGAGACGCTGTCGCTGGCTGCGATGTTGTTCGCGGTCGGTCTTGATCCAGACGTGGCGACCGTCTTCGTCCAGAGTCACGTTCCTGAGCACACGCAACTCGGCTGGGTGATGGAGTGCACGCTCAGCTACGGCGAGCTGTCGCGCATGGTGCAGTTCAAGGACAAGTCGGCGAAGCGGGAGGGCCAGTTCATCTCGGCGGGGTTGTTCACGTATCCCGCACTCCAGGCCGCCGACATCTTGCTCTACGACGCCGACGAGGTGCCGGTCGGAGACGATCAACGCCAGCATGTCGAGATCACCCGCGATGCCGCGATCCGATTCAACCATCGGTTCGGTGAGACGTTCGTGGTGCCCGAGGCCGTGACGCCGCCCGCAGGAGCACGTGTGATGAGCTTGCAGAATCCGACCGCCAAGATGTCGAAGTCCGACGAATCCGACGCCGGCTGCGTGTTCATCGTCGACGAGCCTGCGGCGGTGATGAAGAAGTTCAAACGGGCGGTCACAGACTCCGAGACCGGGTCCGGCTCGGTGCGGTTCGATCCGGATGAGAAGCCCGGAGTGAGCAGCCTTCTCGAGATCCATGCGGCCGTCACCGATCGAAGTGTCGACGACATCGCCGCCGACTACGAGCAGTACGGCGCGCTCAAGGTCGCGACCGGCGAAGCGGTGGTGGCCACGCTCGAGCCGATCCGTACCCGGTACCTCGAGTTGATGAACGATCGAGGCGAACTGACCCGCCTCTTGAAGGTCGGCGCGGACAAGGCCCGCGGGGTCGCGTCCGTCACACTCGACCGGTCCTACGCCGCGATCGGGATGTTGCCGGGCTGATGTGAGCGGCCCACGACTCCGCGACACCGATCGCCGAATCGTCGGGCTGGCGCTTCCGGCCCTCGGCACGCTGGCGGTCGAGCCGCTCTATCGACTGGTCGACACCGCCATCATCGGGCGCCTGGGCACCGATGAGCTCGGTGGCCTGGCGGTGGCGGTGGCCGTGCTCAGCCTCGTCATCGCAGGATCGAATTTCCTCGCCTACGGCACGACCGAGCAGGTGGCGCGCCATCTCGGAGCGCGTCGGCCGGAAGCCGCCGCGCGCGTCGGCGTGCAGGCGATGTGGCTGTCGATCGCGGTGAGTGCGGTCGCGGTCCCAGCGCTGATCCTGTTGGCGGAGCCACTGGCCGTTGTGCTCGGGGCCGACGACGAGATCCTCGGGCACGCGGTCGAGTACCTGCGCATCTCCGCATTCGGTGTGCCGTTCGTGCTCATCGCCCTTGCGGCGCAGGGTGTGCAGCGAGGGGCCGCGGACTATCGCACGCCGCTCGTGATCCTCCTTGCGTCGAACCTGTTGAACCTCGTCCTGGAACTCATCTTCGTCCTCGGGTTCGATCTCGGCATCGCCGGCGCGGCGTGGTCGACGGTGATCGCTCAGGTCGGTGCGGGTATGGCGTTTCTCGTCGTCATCCGTGATCGGATCGCTCCCGCGGTTTCTCGACGCATCGACCGCGCGGTGATGGGCCCGCTCGCCACCGCGGGCCGGCACCTTCTGGTCCGGGTCGGCTCGATGCTCGTGGTCTTCACCGGCTCGACCGCTGTCGCCGCACGGATCGACGACCCGACCCTCGCCGCACACCAGGTCTGCATCGCGCTGTTCTTCTTCGCCGCATTGACACTGGACGCACTCGCGGTGCCCGCGCAGACACTCGTGGCCGACGAGTTGGGTCGTGGAGATCGATCCGCCGCGCGCGACCTCGGGCGGAGGGTTGTGGTCCTCTCGCTCGCGGCGGCGGCAGGCATCGCTGTCCTGCTGGCAGCCAGTGCTCCTCTTCTCGCCCGCGCCTTCTCCAGGGATCCCGCAGTGATCTCGCGCGCCACGGTCGGCATGTTGCTGCTTGCGGTGCTGTTGCTGCCGGGCGCGGTCGCATTCGCCTACGACGGCGTGTTCATCGGAGCGGCGGACTATCGCTTCCTCGGTCGCGCAGCCTTCGGGTACCTACTTGCGGTCATCCCGATCGCCGTGCTGGTGCTGGCATTTCCGGGCCTGGGGATCGTCGGCATCTGGATTGGACTCACGTTCTGGATGGTGATCCGCGCATTCGTCAACAGCCGCCGATTCGACACGTTGTTCCCGATCGATTCTGTTCGGGCTCAGGCATGATCGACCGCGTCGAGATCGGCGAAGGCCGGACCCTCACCGGCGATCAACGCAACGGTCGACGGATCGGAACCCGCCTCGGCCGCGAGCTGTGCCCCGATGGCCTCATGCTGGTGGTAGGCGGTGAACCGTCGACCACGCGGACCGATGATCGTGCCGGCGACCCTGCCGAAAGTGCCCAGGCCACACTCGATCTTGCCGACATCGTGCAGCATCGCTCCGGCGACCTCAGCCCGAGTCGCGTCGGGGCGGCGGGCAGCGAAACGTCGCGCGACGAGTGCGCTGTGCCGCCGATCCTGATTGCTCATCTGCACCCAGAGCCCGTACTCGTCCGAGGTGAGGGTCGCGGCAACCCAGGTCTCGTCCGCTGCGGGAGCGGGCCGCGGCGACAACGACGTGAAGAACCGTGCGCTGAGGTGCCATGCGGTCGTGAAAGGATTGCTCACGCCGCGGGCCCCGTCGGGCGAGCGAAGCGGGTCATCCGGGCCGACCGATCACGGTAGACGGGCTCGTGGATGGGCGCTGCGGTAGACCTCCCACAATCGCTCCTGACTGACCTTCGTGTAGACCTGCGTGGTCGAGATCGAAGCGTGACCGAGCATTTCCTGCACGACGCGCAGATCGGCGCCGTGGTCGAGCAGGTGCGTGGCGCAGGAGTGGCGCAACACGTGCGGGGAGAGATCGGCAGCGATTCCGGCGACCTGGCCGTACTTGCGCACGATCGACCACGCGGCCTGCCGGCTGAGCCGGCCGCCCCGAGTGTTGAGGAACACTGCTTCGGCATCGCCGCGACGCTTCCATTGCGCGGGGGCGAGCTCGGTGCGACCCGATTCACTGAACCAGTCGACCAGCGCAGCTGCCGCGGACGAGCCGAAGGGCACGATCCGTTCCTTTGCCCCCTTGCCGTAGAGCCGGACGAGGCGTTGCTCGAGGTCGAGGTCGCCGAGGGACAGGCCGACCGCTTCGGAGATGCGCGCGCCCGTGCCGTACAGCAGCTCGAGCAGCGCGAGATCGCGACGCTGCGACGGCCCACCGACGACGACAGCGTCGAGCAGTCGGGTGACCTGGCCCTCGCTGAGGGGTTTCGGGATGCCCGCCGGAACTCGGACACCCTCGAGTTCGACCGCCGGATCGTCGGGCCGCGCACCCTCGAGCGCGAGGTACCGGTGGAGCATGCGGATCGCGGCGAGCTGCCGCGCGATCGACGATGTGGCAGCACCTGAGGCACGGCGCACCCCCACGAACTCGACGAGCGTCGAATGGTCGACGTGGAGCACATCGGTTCCCCTCGCCACCAACCAGTCGCTGTAGCTGTGCAGGTCGCGGCGGTATGCGGCGAGCGTGTTTGCGGAGCGCCCCCGCTCAGCGATCAGCCACGACAGGAACTCCTCGACCTCCAGTGGCAGAAGGGTGCTGGTCGATGTCATCACTCGTGATGCTCAGTCGCCGTCCGCACGGCGCAGATGCCGATCGGTGAGAAGGAGTCCAGCGACGGATTTGGCGTCGCAGATCTGGCCGTTGTCGATCATCCCGAGCGCGGTCGCGAGCGGAACGTGCAGCACCTCCATGTGCTCCTCCTCGGGTCCTTGACGGTTGGGCTCGACCGAGCTGAGGTGGGTCGCGAGATAGATCGTCGTCACCGAGTCGGTCATCCCCGGTGACGGGTAGATCTCGCCGAGGAGGTGC
>JASJHI010000233.1:0-4431 GCA_033791105.1 Acidimicrobiia bacterium
CGAACGGCGCCGGCAAGACGACGTTCATCGACGCGATCACCGGGTTCACCCCGATCAGTGAAGGTCAGGTCACCTTCGATGGGCAGAGCCTCGAAGGCATGACCCCGGACGCACGCGCCAAGGCCGGGCTCACCCGTACGTTCCAGTCGTTGGAACTCTTCGAGGATCTGACGGTACGGGACAACCTGATGGCGGCGGCCGAGCGCCCGCGTTGGTACTCGATGGTGGTCGACGTACTGCTGCCCGGCCGCGCCGACCGCCAGTACAAGGAACAGGTCGACTGGGCACTCGACTTGATGCAGATCTCCGACCTCGACGATGCGCTCCCCAGCGAACTGAGCAACGGTCAACGCAAGCTGATCGGCGTTGCACGCGCGTTCGCCGCGTTCCCGAAGCTCGTGCTCCTCGACGAGCCGGCGGCCGGCCTCGACATCTCCGAGAGTCAGCTGTTGGGTAGGCGGCTGCGCGCTTCGCTCGATCACGACATGAGCCTCTTCCTGATCGATCACGACATGGGCCTCGTGCTCAATGTCTGCGACTACATCTACGTGCTCGATTTCGGCCGGATCATCGCCCAGGGCACACCCACTGAGGTGCGCGCTGATCCTGCCGTCATCGCGGCGTATCTCGGCGAATCGGCAGGAGAAGAGCAGGCGCAGACCGGCGCGGCGGTGGGTGGCCTCGATACTGCGCCGCTCGCAGAAGGGGAGGCGCAATGAGCGACCAGCTGATCGACGTCAAGGGTCTGTACGCGGGCTACGAGGGCATCGCGGTCGTGCGGGATCTCGATCTGACCGTCGCTCCGGGCGAGGTCGTGGCGCTGCTCGGCCCGAACGGTGCCGGGAAGACCACGACGTTGCTCACGATTTCGGGGCTGTTGGCCCCGGTCTCCGGATCGATCGAAGTGCTCGGTGAGCCGGTCGACGGGCACAAGGCGTACATGATCCCGCGCCGAGGGCTCGCGCACGTGCCCGAGGACCGTTCGCTGTTCTTCGATCTCACCGTCGACGAGAACATCCGGCTCGGTCTCACAGGCAAAAAGGACTCGCGCGGTGCTGCATACGACCGAGCGATGGAACTCCTGCCGGCACTCAAGCCGCTCGGCGGTCGTCTGGCCGGTCTCTTGTCGGGTGGTGAGCAGCAGATGCTGGCGATGGCTCGCGCGCTCGTGTCCGAGCCGAAGTGCCTGCTCGTCGACGAGATGAGTCTCGGCCTCGCCCCGATCATCGTCGAGCGGCTCCTGCCGATCGTGCGCGACATCGCCGATGAGACCGGTGTCGGCGTTCTCGTCGTCGAACAGCACGTACACATGGCGCTCGAGGTTGCCGATCGCGGCTACGTCCTCAACCATGGTGAGGTGATGATGTCCGGACCGGCATCCGAGCTGCTCGAGAACCGTGCCGTGCTCGAAGCGAGCTATCTCGGCGAATCCGCGCTCGGCTGATTCACCGCCACAATTCCGTCCACCACCCCGAAACTTGTGCGTATTTTCCCGCTGAGCGGGATCTGAGCGACAAATTTCGGAGATGACTGAGGGGGTCGAAGACATGCAGGACACGTGGATAACCGACTGGGAGCCGAGCGAGCGGTGGCCGCACTACACGCGCTCGAATGCAGGGGAGGTGCTTCCGTCCCCGGCGAGCCCGCTCGGCCAGCAGTTCTGCTGGGACCGGGCGATCATCCCGGGCTGGCGCGACGGGTACGTCCGTCAGGGCTCGTACTCGCTCGACGAGTTCGACCCGGATTTCCCGGAGTGCAACGGCTTCTTCGGGGGGTATTTCTACATCAACCTCTCGAACGTGCGGATGCAAGGCGTCCGTAGTCCGGCGGTCACGGTCGAGCAACTCGATCTCGCCTTCTTCGGCGACCACCCCGATGTGCCGCCATACGACGAGCATCCGGCCGATTCCCGTGACGATCTCATCCCGAAGATCGGCGAGCACCTCGGATGGGTCATGTCGGCCACCGAGTGGCCCGAGATCGACGACGAACGTGTGGCGACGATCGCGATCCGCTCCGATCGCCCCGATCTCCAGACGATGACCGGCGGCGAGATCGTCGCCTACCTCCGCGCCCTCCAGCCACATCTCCAGAAGCTGTTCGAGAGTCACTGCGTCGCGTCGAGCAGTTCGGGCATCGCACCTGGGATCCTGTTCGCGATCGGCGAGGCCGTCGGCGACCCCACGATTCCGATGAAGCTCGTCGCGGGCATCGGCGACGTCGACTCCGCCGATGCGAGCTATGCAATGTGGGAACTGTCGCGCCAGATTCGCGGCTCGCTGGAACTGACGGCCGAATTCGACGGTGGCGTTGCCGGTGTACTCGACCGGTTGCGTGCCTCCGGCGGCGACGATGCCACCGGGTTTCTTGCGTCCTTCGGCGAGTTCCTCGTCGACTTCGGCTCGCGGGGACCCACCGAATGGGAGATCAGCTCCGAGACGTGGGAGACCCGGCCGGAGATCGCGCTCGCGGCGATCGACCGGATCCGCCTACAGACCGATGACGAGGCGCCGCGGATTCGCAACGCGCGCCGCGTCGAGGAGCGCGAGCAACTGAGCGCCGAGATCCGCGAACGGGTCGCCCCGCTCGGCGAGGAGCTGGCCGGTCAGTTCGAGGCGGCGCTCATCGCTTCGAAGATGCTCGCCTGGCGCGAGCGGACCAAGACGAACATCATTCGCGTCGTCCACGAGGTGCGGATGGCCGTGCGCGAGCTCGGACGCCGCGATGCCGCGGCGGGTGACATCGACGATCCGATGCACATCTTCATGCTGCTCGACGATGAACTCGAGGCGTTCGCCGACGACCCGGGAGCATTCCGCACGACCCTGGCCGATCGATACGCCGCCTGGACGGAACTGGCGCAACTCGAGCCGCCCTACTTCATCAAGCACGGGATCGTCCCGCCGTTGTCGGACTGGCCGCGCAAGGGAGATGCGACCGAGCCGACCGCCGCAGCGGGCGAGGTCCTGCAAGGTGTACCCGGTTGCGCCGGCACCGTGCGCGGCAGGGCGTGCATCGTCGACGATCCCGCCGACCCCGGTGCACTCGAACCCGGCGACATCCTCGTCGCCCCGTCAACCGACCCGGCATGGACGCCACTGTTCATGTCCGCCTCCGGCGTCGTCGTCAATGTCGGCGGCCAGATCAGCCACTCGATCATCGTCAGTCGCGAGCTCGGCCTCCCATGCGTCGTCTCGGCCACCGGCGCGACCGAGCGGATCGCCACTGGTTCGATCATCGAGGTGAACGGCGACACCGGCCAGGTAACAGTCATCGAACTTCCGGAGGGATCCGTATGAGTCAGACCACCAAACCATTCCGTTTCGGACTTCAGAGCTACACCGCGCCGACGCCCCAGGCCTGGCGCGATCAGGCGCGCAAGGCAGAGGACCTCGGCTTCGGCACGTTCAGCGTCGCCGATCACGTCATCGGCCCTGGCCCTGCACTGTCGGCCACGAATCACCCGGTGCAGGACGTCGCTGCAATTCCGGCGATGGCGGTGGCGATCGAGGCGACCGAGACCATTCGCGTCGGAGCCCGCGTGTTCTGCGTCGACTACCGCCAGCCCGTGATGTTCGCCAAGGAATTGGCGACACTCGACTTCTTCTCCGAGGGCCGCCTCGAGATCGGCCTCGGCGCTGGATGGTTGCAGGGGGAGTACGAGGCGATGGGTGTGCCATGGGACCGAGCCGGCGTCCGTCTCGACCGCTTCGAGGAGGCCGTCACACTCATCCGGGCGCACCTCGGAGACGGTGAGGTCGATGTTGTGGGTGAGCATGTCAACGCGACGGGATTCGAGGGTGTGCCGAGTCCGCACGATGGGATGCCACCGATCATGATCGGGGGTGGGGCACGCCGAGTGCTCGGGATCGCCGGTCGCGAGGCCGACATCGTGAGTCTCAACTTCGACAACCGTTCCGGCAAACTCGGGCCGGATGGCATCGGCAGCAGCACAGCCGAACTCACCGATGAGAAGATCGGTTGGATCCGCGACGGTGCCGGCGATCGATTCGACGATCTGACCATCGAGATCGGCGCCTATTTCACGATCGTGACCGACCAGCGCGATGCCACACTCGGGCAGATGGCACCGATGTTCGGCCTCGAACCCGAACAGCTCGCAGAGCTCCCGCACGCCCTGATCGGCACGGTCGACTCGATCTGCGATCAGCTCGTCGAACGCCGTGAGCGATACGGCATCAGTTACGTCACGTTCGGTGCGTCAGCGGTCGACGACGTCGCGCCGATCGTCGAGCGCATGGCCGGATCATGAGCGGAGCACTCGAGGGCAAGATCGCCGTCGTCACCGGGTCGAGGCGCGGCATCGGCCGCCGGACCGCGGGGGGGCGGGGGGGGGACGGGGCCCCAGGCGTCAAAACAGGCCCCCGCCCCCCTGCCCGGGAGCGCCCCCAACAACGCACCCCCCCAAAC
>JASJHI010000234.1:0-12471 GCA_033791105.1 Acidimicrobiia bacterium
CTGTGGAGCAGCGCGTCGTCAAGGCCGGGCCACGCAACATGCCGGGCGCACCATTGATGCACGGCACCGGCCTGTTCAACGCGATCAGCAACCTGATGGTCGGCGGCAGCATCACCACCCTCGAGGGTCGCCGCTTCGACCCGGCAGAATTCCTCGACGGCGTCGAGCACTACGCCATCAATTCGACCTCCATCGTCGGCGACGCGTTCGCCAAGCCGATCCTGCGGGCACTCGATGCCGAACCCGACCGATGGGACATCAGTTCGCTCCGGGTGATCGTGTCGTCGGGTGTGATGTGGTCGAAGGAGACCAAGGAAGGGCTGCTCGCCCACAACAGCCGGTTGATCATGGTCGACTCGCTCGGCTCCAGCGAGGCGATCTCGATGGCGACGAACACCACCACCAGCGCCTCGGCAGGGTCCGAGAAGGGCGAGACGGCCAAGTTCGAATTGGGCGAGGGTTCGCGGGTGATCACGGACGAGGGTGCCGACGTCGTTCCCGGCTCGGGCGACATCGGCCGAGTCGCGCTGCGCGGTCGCACCCCGATCGGGTACTACAAGGACGAAGCCAAGTCGGCGCAGACGTTCATCGCCATCGACGGCGCTCGCTACTCGATCCCCGGCGACTACGCCACGGTCGAGGCCGACGGCACGGTGACGCTGCTCGGCCGTGGCAGCCAATGCATCAACACCGGCGGCGAGAAGGTGTATCCCGAAGAGGTCGAGGAGTGCCTGAAGCTGCATGAGTCGGTCGCCGATGCGGCGGTCGTCGGCGTTCCCGACGAAAAGTGGGGTGAGGCGATCACTGCACTCGTGGAACCGCACGAGGGTCACACGGTCGACGCCGACGCGTTGATCGCGCACGTCAAGTCGCGGCTCGCCGCCTACAAGGCGCCCAAGCGGGTGCTCGCCACCGACGCGATCGGCCGGGCCGCCAGCGGCAAACTCGACTACAAGCGGCTCCGCGCCGACGCCGTCCAGCGCACCGACTGACGATCGCATCCTCCGGGCGGCGCTGCCGTTGGGGAGGTGAGGCGCCACGGTCGAATAGCATCCGCTCGTGGACTCATCGGCGAGATCATCAGTGCCGTCTCCCGATGTCGACGCGTTCGAGTGGAGCGCCCACGAGGGTGTGCTGTTCGACCTCGACGGTGTGATCACGCCGACCGCGACGATCCACGAGGAGGCGTGGGCGGAGCTGTTCGCGGCGTACGAGTACACCGCCGCCGACTACATCACGTCGATCGACGGACGCCCGCGCTACGACGGGGTCCGGACGTTCCTCTCGTCCCGCGACATCGAACTCCCGGGGGGTGACCCCGCGGACCCGCCCGGCGACGGCACAGTGTGCGCGCTCGGCAACCGGAAGAACGCACTGTTCAACGCGCTGCTCGAGCGCAAGGGCGTCGCGCCCTACCCCGGATCGGTCGCCACCATCGAGCTCCTGGAAGGTCTCGGCATCCCGTCCGCGATCGTCTCGTCGTCGAAGAACGCCCGCACCGTGCTGCGCGGCGCCGGTCTCGCCGATCGCTTCGATGTCGTTGTGGATGGCGTGGTCGCCGCCGAAGAACACCTCGCCGGCAAACCCGCTCCCGACGCGTTCCTGCTCGGCGCCTCCCGGCTCGGTGTCCGGCCGTCACGTACCGTCGTGGTCGAGGATGCGGTCTCCGGGGTAGCAGCGGGCGCGGCCGGCGGCTTCGCTGTCGTCATCGGCGTCGATCGCGGGGCCGGCGCAGACGCCCTGATCGACCACGGCGCCACATTCGTGGTCGACGACCTCGACCGGCTGCTCCCCACTGGTGACAGCGCGTGAACCGCCACCCCATTCCGACCGGACTACCGACGCACCGGTTCCCGGTCGAGCCGTGGCGGCTCCTCGAGACCGAGTACTCGAACAGCGACCTCGGCCACACCGAGTCCCTGTTCGCCGTCGGCAACGGCTACATCGGGCTACGTGGCAACCCGGAGGAGGGCCGCGAGGCACACAGCCACGGCACCTACCTCAACGGGTTCCACGAGACGTGGCCCATCCACCACGCCGAGGACGCCTTCGGCTTCGCCAAAACGGGTCAGACGATCGTCAACGCGCCCGATGCCAAGTTGATCAAACTGTACGTCGACGACGAACCGCTCCTGCTCGCCGATGCCGACCTCGACAGCTACGAGCGCTCGCTCGACTTCCGAACCGGTGTGCTCACCCGCGAGTTGATCTGGCGCTCCCCCGCCGGAAAGCGCGTGCAGGTCCGGTCTCAGCGGATGGTCAGCCTGGTGCACCGCCACGTCGCGGTGATGACGATGGAGGTCACGCTGCTCGACGCGCCGGCGCCGGTCGTGATTTCCTCGCAACTCCTCAACAGGCAGGACGGCGAGGACGAGTACCACGTGGAGGACGCGGCGCTCGGTGAGGGTCGCGATCCACGGCGTGCGCGCAAGTTCAACGAACGAGTACTCGAACCGCGCGCCCACCGCGAACGAGGCAACGAGTCGATCATCGGCTACCGGTGCCGCAACAGCAGGATGACGCTCGCCTGTGGCACGCGGCATCTCATCGACACCGCATGCCATGCGACGACGGACACCGAGGTGGAAGACGACATCCTGAAGACGGTCTTCGAGGTGCGGGCGACACCGGGCGTGCCGATCCGGCTCGTCAAGTTCGCCAGCTACCACACGTCGACGGGTGTGCCGACCGACGAGTTGATCGACCGCTGCTCGCGGACACTCGAGCGCGCCGAGAGCGACGGGCTCGATCAACTCCTCGCCGAGCAGGCCGAGCACCTCGACCGCTACTGGGCGGTGGCCGACATCGAGCTCACCGGCGACGACCAGGCGCAACAGGCGCTGCGCTACAACCTGTTCCAGCTCGCACAGGCATCCGCGTGCACGCACGAACACGGCATCGCCGCGAAGGCGGTCACGGGGGGCGGCTACGACGGGCACTACTTCTGGGACACCGAGGTCTACGTCGTCCCGTTCCTTGCCTACATCGACCCGGAAGCCGCGCGGAAGATGATCCGCTTTCGGTGGCGGATGCTCGGCAAGGCACGCGAGCGAGCCGAGGTGATGAGCCAACGCGGTGCGTTGTACCCGTGGCGGACGATCAACGGAGAGGAAGCCTCCGGGTACTACGCGGCGGGTACCGCTCAGTACCACATCAATGCGGCGGTGGTCTTCGCGTTGCGGCGCTACCTCGAGGCGTCCGGCGACATCGAGTTCCTCGCCCGCGAAGGAGCCGAGATTCTCATCGAGACAGCCCGGCTCTGGGTCGATCTCGGATTCTTCGCCAGCAATGGATCCGACACGTTCCACATTCATCGCGTGACCGGGCCTGACGAGTACACGACGGTCGTCAACGACAACGCGTACACCAACCTCATGGCGCGCTTCAACCTCCGCTACGCGGCGCGCACGGTACGCCTTCTCGCCGAGTGGAACCACGAGGCGTTCCTCGCGTTGTGCCGATCGACCTCGCTCGACGTGGCAGAACTCGACGCGTGGGATGCGGCGGCCGACGCGATGTACATCCCCTATGACGAGCGGCTCGGAATCCATCCCCAGGATTCGACGTTCCTCGAACTGGAACCGTGGCCCTGGGACACGACTCCCACCGATCACTATCCGCTGCTCCTCAACTATCACCCGCTCGTCATCTACCGCCACCAGGTGCTCAAGCAGGCCGACGTCGTATTGGCGATGTTCCTCCGCAGCGAGAACTTCACCACCGAGCAGAAGCGACGAAACTTCGACTACTACGACCCGATCACCACCGGCGACTCGTCGCTGTCCGCGGTGGTCCAGGCGATCGTTGCCGCAGACGTCGGCTACGACGATCTCGCGCTCGACTACTTCCATCGGGCGCTCTATCTCGACCTCTGCGACTCGCACGGCAACACGGCCGAGGGCATCCACATCGCGTCCGCGGGCGGTGTCTGGGCGGGCATCGTCCACGGCTTCGCCGGGATGCGCGAGAGCGGCGACCACCTCCGCTTCTCGCCGCGGCTGCCGAAGAGCTGGGAGCGGGTGAGCTTCCGTCTGCGCCGGCATGCGTCGCTGATCCACGTCATCCTCGATCAGGATGGTTGTGAGGTCAGCGTGGTCGAGGGTGAGGGCCTCGTGCTGCGCGACGGCGACGACGAGGTGCTGGTCAGCGTGGGGACGCCCCACCATTTGCCGCGCTCAGAGGCACCCCGCCCCTGAGCGCGAGGTGTGCCGGCACCGGTTTCGTCGGCTCCATTACCCGCCGGTAGCGTTCCCCCGATGAGCGATCTCGGATTCGACGGCAAGGTAGCGATCATCACCGGTGCAGGAGGTGGCCTCGGTCGCGAACACGCGCTGCTGATGGCGAGGCGCGGCGCGTTGATCGTCGTGAACGATCTCGGCGGTGCAGTGGACGGTACGGGCAGCGACAAGGGAGCTGCCCAACTCGTCGTCGACGAGATCGTCGCGGCCGGCGGCGAGGCGGTCGCAAACTCCGACTCGGTCGCCACCGTCGAGGGCGGCGTGGCGATCGTGAAGACCGCTGTCGACACATTCGGCAAAGTCGACATCCTCATCAACAACGCGGGCATCTTGCGCGACAAGTCCTTCCACAACATGACGCCCGATCTCGTCGACGCCGTCATCGACGTCCATCTCCGTGGCGCATTCCACGTCACCCAGCCGGCGTGGAAGCTCATGCGCGAGCAGGGCTACGGCCGCGTCATCTCCACATCGTCGGCCGCCGGCGTGTTCGGCAACTTCGGGCAGGCGAACTACGGCGCCGCGAAGCTCGGGCTCGTCGGACTCACGAAGGTGCTCGCAGTCGAGGGCGTCAAGTACAACATCAAGGCCAACGCGATCGCGCCCCTGGCGTACACCCGCATGACCGAAGACCTGCTCGGCGCGCTGGGCGACCAGGTGAAGCCTGGTCTCGTTTCACCGTTGGTCACGTATCTCGCGCACGAGTCCTGTGAATCGACCGGGCGCCTCTACTCGGTCGGCGGAGGACGAATCGCCGAAGTGTTCACGGCCGAGTGCCTCGGCTACGCCGGTGGGGCCGAACTGTCGCCGGAGGACGTCCGCGACAACTGGGCGACGATCACCGACCGCGAGGGATACGCGGTTCCCGTCGGTATCGCCGACGAGACCAAGATGTTCCTCAACGCACTCCGCTGATCTGCTAGCAAGATCGACATGAGCCGCGATGAGAACTGGCAGCAGACCGACAACGACCGGGGACCCTCCCCGTTCTTGATCGGGCTGGTCGCCGTCGGGGTGATCACTCTCGTGTTCATCCTGCAGAACAACGACAGCGCGACCGTCAAGTTCCTCTTCTTCGATGTCGAGGTCAGCCTCTGGGTCGTCATCATCATCGCCATCGTGCTCGGTATGGCGCTCGACCGGCTCCTGCAGATGTGGATGCGACGGCGCAAGGAACGCCGCCGGGATTGACGACGACGATCATCGCCGATCAACACCACGACCACTCACCCGCGATCGTCACCCCGCGTCGACTCCTGCGATTCTCCCGACAGATGGCGCGGCAACGAGAATGGCGCCGTGCGGATCCCGTCCTCCGACCACGTCAGCGTCGCTGTCCACGAACTCGGCGGGAACGGCCGGCCGCTACTCATCTCGCACGCCACCGGCTTCCACGGCTACTGCTATCTGCCGATCGCCGATGAGCTGAGCGACTCCTGCTCGACGTTCGCCATCGACCATCGCGGCCACGGTGCAACCGCGCGCCCCGACGACTGGAGCGTTGACTGGTCACGGTACGGCGACGACACCACGGCGGTGGTCGAAGCGATCGCTCCGTCGGGCGGACTCGTCGGATTCGGACACTCGATGGGAGGTGCGGCGCTCCTGATGGCGGCCGCGCGGCGACCCGAGTTGTTCGACGTGATCGTGGCGGTCGAGCCGATCGTCTTCCCGTCCGATCCCGAGATGCTCGGCGGCCTCCCCCCGTCCGGTCTGGCCGGTGGCGCACGGCGACGTCGCTCTTCGTTCCCGTCGTTCGACGCGGCGATCGAAAACTACGCCTCGAAGCCACCGATGGACCTCTTCGATCCTGACGTCCTGCGCTTGTACGTCGCCCACGGCTTCCGGCCGGCACCGGAGGGAGTACGCCTCAAGTGCGATCCCGAACACGAGGCGCGCACCTTCGAGTCGAGCTGGGACCACCGCACGTGGGATCTGCTGCCGGAGATCGAGACGCGCGTCGTCGTCGTCGCCAGCGGTGACGGGCAAGGGCCCGCGACCATCGCGCCGAAGATCGTCGAGCGGCTCCCGAACGCAACGCTCGTCGAGCTGCCGAACACGAACCACTTCTGGCCCTACGTCGACCCCGTGGCCACCGCCGAGCTGATCAGCTCATCCATCTGACCCGAGCCGGGGTCGGGCGCGTGTTTGCGTCGGTCCAGCACCGGACCCCCGGCGTGGCGACGAACAGCGCTCCCCATGGTGGTCGGACGGTCGAGCGACTCGAACACCGATGCGACACCCCTGGAATAGATTGGTGGCCGTGGAATCCGAGCCCGCCTTTCCCGTTCCCACGTCGCTTTCGCCGTCACGCGTGTCGTCGTTCACCTCGTGCCCGATGCAGTTTCGGTTCTCGAGCATCGAGAAGCTGCCCGAGGCGCCTGGGGTGGCCGCCACGCGGGGCACGGTCGTCCATCGAGCACTCGAGTTGCTGTTCGTCCGTTCTGCCGCCGAGCGCACACCCGCCGCGCTCGACGCCGACCTGACGACCGCACTCGACGAGTACCGCACTCATCCCGATTACACGGGTCTGCGCCTCGACGAGGCCGCGACCGAGTCGTTCGATCGCGACTGTCGGGCGCTGATCGAGCCCTACTTCGCGATGGAAGACCCCACCCTGGTCCGCGAGATCGGGCTCGAACTGCGGATGGAAGCACAGGTCGGCTCCCTCAGCCTGCGCGGAATCATCGATCGGCTCGAACTCGACGATGACGGCGAACTCGTCGTCACCGACTACAAGACGGGACGCGCGCCGTCGGGCCGGTTCGAGCAGAAGAGCCTCTCGGGTGTGCACTTCTACTCGTTCCTCTGCGAGGAGGTGCTCGGGCGTCGACCGTCGAGGATTCGGCTGATGTACCTCAAATCCGGAGAGACGATCGAGACCGTGCCTTCGGCGCAGTCGGTCCGGTTCATCAGCACACGCACGAAGGCCGTGTGGTCGGCCGTCGAGCGGGCCTGCGAGACGGGCGACTTCCGACCGCAGCAGAGCGCGCTGTGCAACTACTGCTCGTTCCAGCAGTGGTGCCCGGCATTCGGCGGCGAGCCGGCTGAGGCAGCCGATGGTGCGCGCCGGGCGTACGAGCAGCTCTTCTCCGCGCAGACGGCCGCCTGAGCGGTGAGCAACCCGCCCCACACAGGTGGTCCTGCGACCGATCCGACGCCGGGGCAATCGCAGCTCGGTCCGGCCGTCGATCGGTTCGACGAGATCGCCGATGCCGGGCTGGAGCAGCTTCGCGGTCACCCGATCGCCGACCGACTCTTCACCGGCGCCAGTCACGTCGGCGATTTCAGTCTGATCTGGCACACCATCGGTATCGCCCGCGGAGCGGTCGTGCGACGCCCAGATCAGATTGTGCTGCTAGCAGCGCTCCTCGGAGCCGAGAGCCTCCTCGTCAACCAAGGGGTCAAGCGCCTGTTCCGACGCGAACGGCCGACCACCACCGGTGACGATCGCCTCCAGGTTCGCGAGCCGTCCACGTCCGCGTTCCCGTCGGGACACGCGTCATCGGCGGCGTTCGCGGCCACCGTTCTCACGACATGGGACGGCCCACGCGTGGGCCTGCTCTGGTGGTCGATCGCTGCCGTCGTCGGTGTGAGCCGCGGCTACGTGCGCATCCACCATGCGTCCGACGTCGTGGGCGGAGTCGTGGTCGGCGCCGCGCTGGGACTTGCGGTGCGACCGGTGGTGAAGCGTCTCAGTTGAACCGACGGTGCCAGCGGCGCGCGGTCGGCGCGACGCTCAGGCGAAGTCGGTGCTCAGGCTGGGTCGGAGACCGGCTCGCCCGTCGCCGCGACCTCGGTCATGGCGGTGACGTGGTCGGTCGTGAGGAGCGAGCGCACGTCGAGGAGGAGGTCTGCAACCTCACCGGAGGATACGAGTTCGCGCTGCATCATCTTGGCGAGCGCGCCATCGATCACACCCAGGGCCTCGTCGATCACCGCTTCTTGGCTCGTGTCGTTCTCTTCCTTGGTCATCCCCCACAACGGTACCTCCCGATCGGCCGACGCGCGCGCACCGTGGACGAACGACGCCGTTCGAATCCCTTCGCCGGCGAACCCCCGTCTGCGCGTGCATCGCCGCCTACCATCGGCCGAATGGATCTGACCGGGAAGAGCACCGTTGTCACAGGGGCCGGTCGCGGCATCGGCGAGGCGATTGCCCGCGCCTTGCACGAACGCGGGGCGACTGTGGTCGTGGCCGACCTGCACGGGTCCGACGAGGTCGCCGCATCGCTCGACCGAGCCATCGCCGTCACCGCCGACATCAGCACCGAAGCCGGCAACAAGGCGCTCGTCGAGGAGGCGATTGCGGCCATGGGCCAGGTCGATCTGTTCTTCGCCAATGCCGGAGTCGGCATCGGCGGGGGCGTGCTCGAGACCCCCGAAGACGATTGGGAGACGTCGTGGAACGTCAACGTCAACGCCCATCGATGGGCCGCCAAGTACCTGCTCCCGGACTGGCTCGAACGAGGCGATGGCTACTTCTGCTCGACCGCATCGGCCGCCGGACTCCTGATCCAGATCGGCTCGGCGCCGTACACGCTCACGAAGCGGGCCGCCGTTGCGTTCGCCGAGTACATGGCCATCACCTACGGCGATCAGGGCGTCAAGGTCAGTTGCCTCTGCCCGCAGGGTGTCAATACCGCGATGCTCCACGCGGGCGACGGTCTGACGACTGGGGGGAACGTCGTCAAGGCGGCCGGTGACGTACTCGAGCCGGCCGACGTCGCGACCGCGGTCATCGAGACGATCGAGCACGAGCGCTTTTTCGTACTGCCGCACCCCGAGGTCGCCGACTACATGAAGCTGAAGGCGGACGACCCCGAGCGATGGCTCGGCGGCATGCGCAAGCTCCAGCGCCGCGTGTTCGGCGGCTGACCGACCTCTGAGCCGCATGCAACCATCATCGGCCGCGTTGGAGCGTCTGGGGCTACGGCCCGGTGAACCGATCCGCTTTCGTCGAACCGATCGCAGCCGCTGGATCGTCGGCCGTGTGTCGGGTATCGCCACCGACGGCAGCATCACCCTCCACGATCCGGACGGCTCGGCCCGGTCGCTACGGCCAGAGCGCGTCGAGATTCGCCGACCAGGGTCCCGCGGCAGGCTGCGATGGCGAGTGGTGAGTGAGGTCGCGATCACCTGGGAGCAGCTCGAACTGTTCCCCGATTGACGGAACGCGCGACGGACCCGGCCCGACCGATCGATCGGCGAGTCAACGGCCGCCGGAAATGTTGATCATCGTCGCGGTGATGTAGGAGGCCTCGTCGGATGCGAGCCAGAGGATGGCCCTGGCGACTTCGTCGGGCTCACCGCCGCGCTGCATCGGAATCGTCGGTGCCACGCGATCCACCCGACCCGGTTCTCCACCCACCGCGTGGATACCCGTATGGATGATGCCCGGCCTCACGCCGACGACCCGGATTCCGTCGGTGGCCACCTCCTTGCCGAGCCCGACCGTCATCGTGTCGAGGGCCGCCTTCGACGCTGCGTAATCGACGTACTCCTCCGGGCTACCGATGTAGCTCGCCGCCGACGACACGTTCACGATCGATCCGCCCGATCCTCCGAAGCGGGTCGACATCCGCCGCACCGCCTCACGCGCACAGACAAACGCGCCGAAGACGTTCGTCTCGAACACCATCCGCCACCGATCTGTCGTCATGTCCTCCAGGCGCATCTGCTGCTGCAGGATCCCGGCGTTGTTGACGAGCACATCGACCGGACCGAACCGCTGCTCGGCGGCGTCGAACATCGCCACGACCGCATCCTCGTCCGCGACGTCCGCGCGGTGGGCGATCGCTCGTCCACCGCCCTCGGTGCAGTCGGCGACCACGGCCGACGCGGCCGCGTCGTCGGAGCGGTAGTTGATGACGACCGCATCGCCTGCTTCGGCGGCGAGTCGCGCGGTCGCCGCGCCGATGCCCTTGCTCGCTCCGGTCACCAAGATCACATTCGGCCGACGCGTCATCTCGCAATTCTGCACCCCGCGGCCTCTGCTACCGGCAACGGGTGTTGCGCGCCACTCGCGAGATGCGATTCACGGCGGGGGCCCCTGCTCTCCGCGCGACCCTGATCGAGGTGTCATGCCCCAGCTCATCGTGAACGTCTCGGCGTCACAGACGGCGGCTTTCGCCGCCTTCGACGCCGCGAGCGGCGAACACGTCGAGAGCACCGACTGACTCGGTACTCGTTCTGCAGGCGTCCTACGGTGCAGCGCATGGGTGTACGCCTCGACGAGTCCGACGAATACATGCACGAACTCGGTCCCGAGCCGAACTTCAACGAGAGCATGTACTTCAACTGCTTCGATCCCGAGCAGGGGGTCGGCGGATGGTTCCGCATCGGCAACCGCGCCAACGAAGGCCAAGCGGAGATGACGGTGTGCCTCTATCTTCCGGCCGACGGCACCGCCGGCGACCAGGACACCCGACAGGTCGGGTTCATGTTCAAGCGGCCCACGATCGACGACAACGAGGCGTTCGATGCAGCCGGACTCACGTTCACCGTCGACACACCGTTTCAACAACTGCGCGTCGACTACACGGGCAAGGTCCTGGTCCTCGACGAGCCCGAGCAGATGGCCGATCCGAAGCAGGCGTTCACCGACAATCCGTTCGCGGAAGCCGAGGTGCACCTCACGTTCTCCGGCCAGGGTCGGCCCTCCATGTTCGGTGGCGAGCCCGACGAACCGCACGAGGCACCGGGCGAGGAGTTCGCCAAGGGCCACTACGAGCAACTCGTCGGCGCGACGGGCTCGATTCGAGTCGGCGATCGAGAGTGGCAGATGGCGGGCTTCGGCCTCCGCGACCACTCATGGGGGCCGCGGTACTGGCAAGCACCGTGGTACTACCGCTGGCTCACGGCGGGCATCGACCGTGACTTCGGCTTCATGGCGAGCAGAGTCGCCAAGCAGGACGGTCCAGGCACGCGAGGGGGCTTCGTCTGGGAGAACGGCGCGATGTACTACTGCGACGATGTCGAGATCAGCACGACGACCCGCGGTGACGAGCAGTACCACGACACGATCGAGGGAGTGCTGCGCTCGAGTCGCTCCGATCGCGAATGGCGGTTCAGCGGTGAGACGGTCAGCCTGATCCCGCTGCGCAATCGGCGCCAGGCGCCAGACGGCGAGTGGCTGCAGACCAGGATCTCGGAGGCGTACACACGCTGGACGGTGCGATCGGGTGAGTTCGAAGGGCGAACCGGGTTCGGAATGTCGGAATACCTCGACCAGATCGTCGACGATGCACCGGTCGGCCTCGACGAGTGATCGGGTTCCCGCCGAGCGCGGGTCGGTCGACGGACCGGATCGACCGGATCGGCCGGAGCGAGCGGATCAGCCCTCGGACAGCCAGGAATCGATGAGCATCCGGGCGATGGAGATGCCGGGTGGGATCTGGGGTAGATCGTCGCGGCGGCACCATTTCGCGTCCGCGATCTCGGTCTCGTCGAGCACGATGTCACCGTCGACGTAGTTTGCCCGGAATCCGATCATCAGGCTGTGCGGGAACGGCCACGGCTGACTGCCCATGTACTCGACCTCGTCAACGGTCAACCCGACCTCCTCGTGCACTTCGCGCACAACGGCGCCCTCGAGGTTCTCGCCGGGCTCGACGAACCCGGCGAGGCACGAGTACATCGGCATCGGAAAGTTCACGCCCCGGGCGAGGAGCGCCTGCTGTTCGGGGCCCCGGTAGCCGCGGGTGACGAGCGTGATCATCGCCGGCGCCAGCCGCGGGTACGCGATCAACTCGCACGAGGGGCACTTCATCCCGCGTTCGCCCGGCGACAGAGCAGTGGCGGTGCCGCAGCGCCCGCAGAAACGGTGCGTGCGCGCCCACTCGACCACCTGCACCGCGCGGCCCGCGGCGATCCACTCGGCCTGTGTGGAACGCCCGAAGTAGCTGAACAAATCGAGCGAGGCGCCGTACGACGGGTCCTCCACCTCCGGCGGCACGTCGACGGCCCACCACACCTCACCCTCGACGATGCCCACGACGTGTTGCGACCAGCTGTCCTCTGCGGGGCGGTCGTCGACGAACACGGACGAGCCGACGACGTGCACGTAGCGGTGTCCACCATCGTGATCGACGGGCGCCGCGATCAGCGGGGCGTAGAGATGGGAGGTGTTCGGCGTGACGGGCATTGCGTCCATGCGTAGCACGCCGCGCCGCAGAGGCGGGTGGCGTACGCTCTCGACAATGGACGGCAGCACTCAACCCGATGTGCAACC
>JASJHI010000235.1:0-10285 GCA_033791105.1 Acidimicrobiia bacterium
CTCTTCGTCCTCGGCTGCCGGACCTCGGGGTGGGTCCCATGCCGGACCGACGCCGGGACGATCGGCGTCGGCCGGGGTGGAGGTCTCGACGGGCCCGGTCACCCGATCATCTTCGCACCACCCGCCCGATGGTTCCGTGCCCAGTCCGCTCGCCGCCACCATCAGGCCGCACTCCGCAGCGTGACGGCCGCCGGCCGCCGTGTGACACGGCGCGCCATGAGTGCCCCGAGCCCGACCGAGCCGACGACGACCAGGATCCCAGCGACGGGTATCGCGCCGGCGGCGAATGTCAATCCGATCTCGACGGCGTCCGCCGACTCGAACGCTCCGACGATGCCGAGGGCACCGAAGTAACCGAAGACGACTCCCAGCGCCACACCCACCACCGCGATCGGCGCCAGTTCGGCGAATACGACGCGCGTCACATGGCGGCGGCGGCCACCGATGGCCTGCAGTGCGGCGAGTTCGTGACGGCGCTCGTACACGTTGACCGCGAGCCCGGAGGCGACGGCGAGGCCGGCGACAGAGACGATGACGAGACCGATGGCGGTGAAGATGAGCACGATCGCATCGCGGCCGTTCTCATCCGCGGTGACCTCGTCGAGATGCTGCATGGTGTAGATGCCCGCCGTTGCCCCGTCTGCCGTCGAAAGGACCGCGGAAGGGTCATGGGCGGAGAGGAGCACGTTGGCCATCCCCGCCGAGCCGAGGTCGGCGGAGAGACTATCGACCTCGAGGAAGGCGTAGCGACCGCGCGCGGGATGGAGCCCGACGACCTGGTAGGCAACGGTGCCATTCGGGAGCCGAACATCGATCGAGTCGCCGATGCCGAGGCCGACCCGCTGGGCGAATCCGGTGGACAGCACGGCTTCCGCTGCATCGTCGGCTGCGTACCAGCGGCCCTCATCGAGGCCTGCGTCGAGGAAGGTGGAGCCCGACTCGGCTCCGACGACGTCGAGCATCCAGTCGCCGTACTCGCCGACCGTCTCGATCGCCATCTCGGAACCGGCATGGCCGTCGGCGAGGTCGCCCGGCATGTCGAGGCCCGGACCGGGCACGCTCGTGTGTGTTTCGTAGTCCCAATGCGCGTACTCGGCGTCATTGAAGGCGGTGACCGTCGTCGCCATCGAGGTCACTACCAAGAGGGCGGCGACGGCGGCCGTGATCTGGGCCAGCATCGTCAGCGATCGACTGCGCTGATGGAGTCCGTTGCGCAGTCCCGTGCGCTCGAGCAGCCCGCCGAGCCGAATCCGGACGGCCAACCGCTCGGACACGCGACGGCCGAACGGGTTGGCATCTCGGTCGCGCAGGGCGGTCGCGAGCGGTTGTCCCACGACGCGGCGTGCGGCGCGGGCGGCGACCAGCCGGGCGCCGACGAGGGCGAACAGTGCGCTGCCCACCATCACTGGAACGGAGAACGCGAATCCGGGAGTGAGCCCGACGAATTCCTCGAGCACCATGCGGGCGATGTAGTTCGAGACGAGGACACCGAGCGGCACACCGATGACGACAGCCGCTGCGGCGATCGCCAGCGCGAGCCGCCGTAGACGTCGCCGGATGGCACGCTGCCGTCCGCCGAGCGCGCGCATCACCGCGACCTCGCGTGACCGTTTGGTGATCAGCGTCGTGGTCGTCGAGGCGAGCAGCACGAGGGCAACGATGCCGGCGACGATGCCGAGCAGTCCGACGAGCACGCTGACCTGTGCGATCTCAGCCTCGATCGGGTGTTGCCCAGCCGGCACGGTCACCGGCAGCGAGACGACGGCGACATCAGCATCGGCGAGTGTGTCACCGATCGTGTCGGCCAGCGCTCGTAGCTCGTCCGCATCGCCATCGGCGCGCACGACCAGTCGATTACTTCCCCGGGTCCCGGCGAGTTCTCGGGCTGTCTCGAACGACGAGAATGCCAGCTGCTCGCCCGACCAGTACGAGGTGCCGCCGATACCGACGACGGTCAGCGTCGACGTCTCGCCTGCCATGTCGGTGACTGGGATGACCATCCCGAGATCGGCCAGGCCCTCCACGACGAGGATCTCACCGTCGGCCGTCGGGAGCCGTCCGGCGTCGGCACGGAGGATGTCGATCTGCTGCGATCCGACGTCGACGCCGAGCACTTGCATCACCGATGCGCGGTCGGCCCACGGCCCTGCGGAGGCGCTCGTTCCGATCTCTACCATCGCGCTGATCTGCGTCTCGGCGAGGTCGATGTCGTCGATCGATTCGACGAGCGAATCGATCGGAACGCCTGCTGTGTCCGTCGTGTCGATCGCGATGTTGGCGATCACATCGGTGCTCGCCTCGTCGCGCAGCGAGCTGCTGGCGACGTGGGGAACACCCATCACACCGATCGCGCCGAGCGCGAGGGAGAGCGCGAAGACGCTCGCCAGGATGCGGGCGGGGGCCCGCCGGAACTCACGAATGAACCGACTCATGACGGGACTCCGAGCATGTCCGCATGTCCGGCTGCAGGCCGGCGACGCGCGCCGACGATCACATCGGCAGTCGACGCGTGAGGTCGGGCGATCGAGGCGGCGCCGCGATCGACAGCGAGCGTCTCATGTTCGACCATGCCGTCGAGCATCTCGATCAGACGGTTGCTCTCGGCAGCGAGTTGGCGGTCGTGCGTGATCAGCACGACGGTGGTCCCCGCGGCGGCGAGTTCGCTCAGCAGGTCGAACACCACGTGGCCGGACGCCTGGTCGAGGCTGCCGGTCGGTTCGTCCGCCACGATCAGGCCGGGCCGGGTCACGATCGCCCGCGCGATCGCGACGCGCTGCTGCTCGCCTCCGCTGAGCTGGCCGGGCAAACGTCTGAGCTTGTCACCGAGACCGACGGCATCGAGCGCCCCTCGGGAGCGGTCCCGCCGCTCACGGCGTCCCGCCGAGCGGTCCGCCAGACGCAATGCGAGCTGCACGTTCTCCGCCGCAGTCAACGCCGGCAGGAGATGGAAGTTCTGGAACACGATTCCGACGCTGCGACCCCGCCATCTGGCGAGACGATCGTCGGACAACTGGTCGATTCGTGTTCCGTCGACGACGAGCGAGCCAGAAGTCGGTCGATCGATCCCGGCGATCAGCGCGCCGAGCGTCGACTTGCCCGAACCCGACGGTCCGACGATCGCGGCGAGTTCACCGCGCTCGATCGTCAGCGATACTCGATCGACGCCGAGCTGCGCGCTCGATCCCTTCCCCCATCTCCTCGTGAGGTCGTGCGCATCGATCAGTGGCGGTCGGAGAGCCGGGACGCGGCCGCCGTCCGGCAGAGCGTTGTGGTGTTCCGGTCGATCGTCGGGCCGCGCGTCGAACTGGGTATCGAGTTGGGCGTCTGGACGGGTCGTGACCGGCGGTGCGAATGTCATGTCCAGATCGTGCGCAGACCCGGTCGATCCCGGCGATGGAGACCACCGGCCAATCGATGGTGGGGTTGTCCCCACCATCGGCGACGATGACCCCATGGCACGCCTGTTCGTCGCGGTCTGGCCCACGTCCAGCATGTTCGAGGCGCTCAGCGCGCTCCGCCGCAAGGATGAGCGCGGCGTGAGGTTCGTGCGCCCCGAGAACTGGCACATCACGTTGCGGTTCCTCGGCGACGCAGATTCGAGCGACGCGATCGACCGACTCCACGATGTCGATTTCGAGTCGTGCCGTGCTCGACTCGGTCCGGCGGTCGATCTGCTCGGCCAACATTCGGTGGTCGTCCCCGTCACGGGTACCGAAGGGCTCGCGGATCAGGTTGTGACCGCAATGCGGGGACTCGGATCTGCGGCCGAGCGCCGTCGCTACGTCGGGCACCTCACGCTCGCCCGCCTGCGGAAGGGGGCGCGCCCGCCTCAGGTCACCGGCGCGCCTTTTGACGAGTCGTTCGATGTCCGCGAACTCGCACTCGTCGAGAGCAATCTGAAGGAGACCGGTGCGGAGTACGAGACGATCGCCACCTGGCCCGCTCGCTGACCGCTCACCCCTCAGGGTGGAAGCGTGCCGATCGTGACCCGAACTGGAGATCGTCGTCGTCGGCATCAGGGTTGGCGACGAGCACCTCACACTCCATCCGGTCTGGGTCACGGAAGAAGATGGAGAGCTTTCGACCGAACTCGGTGACGGTCCCGTCCGAGGCGTCACATGCGATCAGCCGCTCGCGGATCTCACCGAACGCCTCGAGGCTCGCGGCGTGCAGCCCGATGTGATCGATGCGGCCGCGGCCGAACATCGGCACCTGGCGTTCCGCTTCGTCGCTGCCCTCGATCTCGAAGACGTTCAGCTCCGTCGCCGGGCCGAGGTTGACGATGACCATTCGCGGTCCACCCGGGAACTCCGGACCGTCGCGCTCGACGGTCGCCCCGAACACGTCGATGTAGAACCGCTGTAAGCGATCGGCGTCGTTGGTGATCGTGGCGACGTGATCCATCCCGTCGGTCAACATGCTCGAACTCATGCGTCAAGGGTACGGCGCTGCGAGTGCTGACAGACTGCGGGCATGTCGGGACAGCGGTCTTCGTTCGCCGGTGGTGACCAGCCGTACCTGCGCGACGTGCAATATCGCGATCCGGCTCGCCTTGCACAACGGGCGAACCTTCACGCCACGTACTCGACAGCGGATATCGCCTGGCACGCCTGGGTCTCGGCCGTGTACGAGTTGCGTGCCTCGATGGACGTGCTCGAGGCGGGCTGTGGTGCCGGATGGACGTGGGCGGAAGCTGCAACCCCGTTGCCGAGCGGCATCTCCCTGGTCCTCACCGACCTGTCGCCGGGGATGGTCGAGACCGCCGTGGAGCGCGCCCGTCAGACGGGTCAATTCGCGAGCGTGACCGGTTGGACCGCCGACCTCCAGGATCTGCCCATCGAGGCCGACCGGTACGACCGCATCATCGCGAACCACATGCTCTATCACCTGCCCGATCCGGGACGTGGTGTGGCCGAACTCGCCAGGGTCGTCACGGCGGACGGCCTCGTGGTCGCCGCCACCAACGGACACCGTCACATGCGAGAGCTCTGGGCGATCCGCGCGGATGTGTTCGGGCTCAGCGAGATCGACGCCACGATCGAGGCCTTCGGCGCCGACACCGGATTCACGATCCTGCGCGAACACTTCGGGGACATCAGGTGGCGACGGTTCGAGGACGAGCTGCACTGTACGGACGCCGACGATGTACTCGCCTACATCTGCTCGACCCCACCGGGCGAGAACGCATCTCAGGAAGAACGCCGGCAGCTGCGGGACAAGATCCGTGAGGCCATCGACGCCGGTGATGGTGTGCTGCGCGTCACCAAGGACGTCGGCTGCTTCGTCTGTCGCGAACCGTTGCGCTGAGCCGAGCGAACTGCTCGTAGCTGCGTTCTCCCTCCGCTGCACCGCGCACCGCACGCGACCTGCTACGAACGGTGGCGATGACCGACGTGCAGACCGATCTACTGACCGCCCACGCCGCCGCGCGACCAGACGCCACCGCGGTGATCGATGACCGCCGCGACAAGGTGCGCACCTGTACGTGGGCCGAACTCGAGGCACGCTCGAATCAGCTCGCGCACGTTCTCCTCAGCCACGGGGTGCGGCCCACGGACAAGGTTGTCTGGTGCGGTCAGAACTCGACCGGCGTGATCGAGATGGTCAACGCCGCGCGCAAGGTGGGCGCCACGGCGGTGCCCCTGAACTACCGGCTGTCGGACGAGGAGGCGGCCTACGTCATCGACCACTGCGACGCCGCGGTCGTCTACGTCGACGCGGAGTACGCGCCGATGGTCGCTCGGATCCGCACGGAAATCCCGAACGTCACCGCCGTGCTCGTGTACGACGGCGCACCGCCAGACGGCGCGATCGACGGCGATGCGCTCATCGCGGCAGCTTCGAACAACCCGCCACCGACACCGAACGACGCGATCGGCGCGGGCGGAACGATGATCTACACATCGGGCACCACCGGCAAGCCGAAAGGGGCGTTCCGCGACGCCGAGAACGCTGCCGCCCGCGGTGGAGAGCTGTTACAGGTCATCGGCTACCGCCTCGATGACATCTATCTCACCACCGGGCCGTTGTACCACTCGGGTCCCGGTGGGTTCATGGGCATCGCGCTCGGTCTCGGCCAGACGATCGTGCTCCAGCGCAAGTTCGACGCCGAAGACTGGCTTCGGCTCGTCGACACGTACCGCCCGACGAGCACATTCGCCGCGCCCACACCGATTCGGATGATCTGCAACCTGTCCGACGAGGTGAAGGGTCGCTACGACCGCTCGTCGATGCGCGTCATGATCGCCAACGCGGCGCCGTGGAGCTTCGCGCTGAAACAGCAGTACGTGGCCGATTTCCCGGCGGAGTCGCTGTTCGAGATCTACGGGTCGACCGAACTCGGCGTCAACACGGTCATGCTGCCCGACGATCAGCTCCGCAAGCCGGGATCGTGCGGCAAGGAGGCCCCCGGCGTGGAGATCCGGCTCTACGACGAACTCGGTGGGATCGTCACCGGCACCGGACCAGAGGCGACCGGTGAGTTGTTCGTGCGAGCCACGTCCGTGTTCACCGACTACTACAAACAGCACGACAAGTTCGAAGAAGACCACCGCGACGGATTCCAGACGGTCGGCGACATCGCCTACCGCGACGATGTGGGTTTCATCTACATCTGCGATCGCAAGAAGGACATGATCATCTCCGGCGGCATGAACATCTACCCAGCCGAGATCGAGGCCGCGCTCGAGGCCCATCTCGACATCTACGAGGCGGCGGTCTTCGGCATCCCGAGCGAGGAGTGGGGCGAACTCGTACATGCAGTCGTCGTGAAGCGGCCGGGATCCGACCTGAGCGAGCAGGTGGTCGACGACCATGCGCGCGCGCACCTCGCGGGCTACAAGATCCCTCGTTCGTTCTCCTGGCTGGACGAGCTCCCGAAGACGGGCTCCGGAAAGATCCTGAAGCGCGAACTCCGTCGGCCGTTCTGGGAGGATCACGGCGCCAACGTCTGATCGGAGCGGCGGCCGTCAGAGCAGATCGAGCAGTTCCGCCCAGCCGCCGCCGGCCGCCCGGCCGACGATGTGGTCGGCGATGGCTCGAGCGGCGTCATGTGCATCCTCGGGCACGACTGCGACCACCGCCCCCTCGAGCAACTCGGTGTCGTTCGGGCCGTCACCGATCGCGAGCACGGCGCCGGGATCGATGCCGCGGTCTGCGCAGAACGCCTCGACGCCGTCCCACTTCGACAGACCGGTGGGCGCGACCGTGACCGTGTGACCCCCGTATTGCCGATCGGGCGAAACGTGTGGTGTCGCGATTCCCTCCAGCGCCCGACCGACACCGTGCGCCTGCTCTCCACCGATTCCCAGTACCGCGAACGCGAGGACGTGCTCGTCGGACACGATCCGTTCGAGTTGGCCGACGCCCACGTCACGACCGAATCCGGCGAGATGATCGGTGTGGGTCGACGGCGACGCGCCGACCCGCACCGGCCGCATGTCATCATCGAGATAGACGCAGGGCTCGACGTCCCACTCGAGGAAGGCCGCGAGCACCCCCGCCGCGTCGACGGGCGAGAATCCACCGCGGTGGAACCGCTGACCCGATGCCAGGTCGACGCCGAGGCCGCCGTTGAGCACGACGGCCGGCGGGGCGAGGCCGACGGCGGCGAGTGGATCGCGAGTCGACGCAACCCGACGGCCGGTGGCGATCAGCAGCGGGATACTGCGCCGCTCGAGTTCGGCGATCGCATCGAGCGTCCGCTCCGGAATCGTCTCGGGTCGCTCCCAGAGCGTCCCGTCCAGGTCGGTGACGACCAGCCCGATCGTTCCGGTCACGCGTTGGACCTCGATGCGTGCTCGCTCACGGGCCTGAGGACCTGATCGCGGCCGGCACGATCAGGGGGCGACGGCGGGGATGAAAGCGACGCTGAGGGTGGTGGCGTCGTTGGCGAGATCGACGATCCAGCCGGGCACGAAGCCGACGAACAGCGTGAATGCGACCGCGAGCCCGATCGTGAGCGTGGCCGTGAGTGGCAACGGCGTAATGACCGCATCGGCGGCAGATTCATCGCCATCCGCAAGCCACATCGAAACCATGATGCGCAAGTAGAGGAACGCGGCGATCACGGCCGAGACCATTGCGATGACGGCGATGACGTAGCTCTCCTCTTCGACCGCGGCGCCGATGACACCGAACTTGGCGATGAAGCCGCTGGTGAGCGGCACACCCGCCTGGGCGAGCAGCAGCACCGTGAAGGCGAGCGCCAGCGCGGGTCGGCGACGCGCGAGCCCCTTGAACGCCTCGAGACTCGTATCGCCCCCCGCACCGCGCGACACGACGGTGACGACAGCGAACGAGCCGACGACGAGAACGGAGTAGAGCAGCAGGTAGAGCAGCACCGACGACGTACCGGAACCGGGGTCCACCTCGCCGGCGGTGTGACCGGCCGCCTCGACCCCGACCAGGATGAAGCCGGCATGGCTCACCGACGAGTAGGCGAGCATCCGCTTGACGTTGTCCTGCACGATGGCGAGGACCGAACCGACGAGCAGCGTCAGCACGGCCAGCACCCAGATCACCGGCCGCCAGTCGTCGCGGTAGAACGGCAGCGCCACCACGAGCACACGCAGGAGCGCGGCGAATGCGGCGGCCTTGCCGACCGAGGCCATGAACGCCGTGACCGGGGAGGGTGCACCCTGGTACACGTCGGGCACCCACATGTGGAACGGCACCGCGGCGACCTTGAATCCCAGCCCAGCAATCATCAAGGCGAGTCCAGCGAGGTTCAGCGAGTCGGGATTGTCGAGGTCGACGGTGTCCTGCAGTGCGCGGACCATGCCGCTGATGTTCGTCGATCCGGTACCGCCGTAGACGAGCGCGATCCCGTACACGAACAACGCGGACGCGAATCCGCCGAGGATGAAGTACTTGAGGCCGGCCTCCGCGCTCTGGGAGCTCCGACGGTTGCTGGACGCAAGCACGTAGAGCGCGAGCGACAGCGTCTCCAGTCCGAGGAAGAGCACGATCAGATCGTTGGCCGAAGCCATCACGACGCCACCGGTCGCGGCGGCGAGGTACAACGCGTAGACCTCGGGTCCGTCGTTCGGTGTGCCGTGCAGATAGTCCGACGTGAGCAGCGAGACCAGGGCGACGGCAGCGCAGATCGTGATCGTGACGAAGAGTGCGAACTTGTCGGCGGCGATCGCCCCGCCCGCGACCGCATACGGCCCGCTCTCACCGACGTTGTCCCACTGGATCATCGCGAAGACGGCAGCGAGTGCGGCGGTCGCCGCGGAGACCGAGGCGTACAGTCCGCGCGGCCACTGCGGCGTGAGGGCGCCGACGAGCATCAGGGTCAGGGCACCGGCGACGAGGGTGATCATCGGCGACAGCGCCCACCAGCCGATCTCCGGCCCGACGAAGTCGATCAGGGGCTGTTCGATCATCAGCCGCCCTCCCCTTCGTCGCCGTCGCCACCCGACTCGGCCGGGTCATCCGACGGCTCGTTGCCGTCACCATGATCACCATCGCCATCCGAGTCGTCGTCTGACTGCTCGTGGTCGTCGACCTCGCCGATGACGACCACCGGCACCGGCTGTTCGTAGTCGGTGTGCGCCTCGACGTTCTCGATCAGCACGTCGACACTCGGCTCGATCCGTTCGAGGACCGGTTTCGGATAGACCCCGAGAAACACGATCGCCAGGAGGAACGGCAGGAGGATTGCGCCCTCCTTGAACGTGAGCTCGTGGAACGATTTGTTGTCTTCGTCGGGTTCGCCGTGGAAGACCCGTTGGTAGGCCCACAGGAGGTACAGCGCGGCGAGGATGACACCGAGCGCGGCCACGACCGTGAACCACCGGGCTGTGAGGAACGACCCGGTCAGGATCAGGTACTCGCCGATGAAGCCGTTGAGACCGGGTACGCCGATCGAGCTGAGCATGACCACCATGAACCCGGCGGCGAAGATCGGAGCCACCGACTGGATGCCCTTCAAGTCGGAGATCTTGCGGGTCTTGCGGCGCTCGTAGATCATCCCGACGAGCAGGAAGAGCGCGCCGGTCGAGATGCCGTGGTTGACCATCTGAATGACCGATCCCGAAAGCGCCTGCGTCGTGAACGCGAACGTGCCGAGAACAATGAAGCCGAGGTGGGCGACCGAGGAGTACGCGACGAGTCGCTTCAGGTCGCCCTGCATCGTCGCGACGACCGCTCCGTAGATGATGCCGATGACGGCGAGCACGCCGATCGGGAAGGCGAACTGCTGGGCTGCGACCGGGAACAGCGGGATCGCCAGTCGCAGGAAGCCGTAGCCACCCATCTTCAAGAGCACGCCGGCGAGGAT
>JASJHI010000236.1:0-7770 GCA_033791105.1 Acidimicrobiia bacterium
GACTTCGACGAGCGCTACGCGCTCTATGAAGCGGTGATGCTGGAGACCGCGGCGGAGGCGATGCTCTGGTACTCGGGTCACACGGCGACGATGCTCGCCACCGATGCCGGCATCATCGGCTTGAACAGCTGGGTGCTGCCCGATGGCACGCTCGGCATCGGACACCCCTCCGCTGAGGGGCGCTGGGTTCAGGTCTCGCTCGAGAACTGACCAGCATTCTGAAGACGATTCGCCGGGCCGGATCCGCCCTGGCCCGGCGAGTCGCCTTCGAACACGAACTAGCTGACTTCATGGACGAGACACCGATGAGGAGGGTTCACCGATGATCAAGGTGTTGCTGTCGCGGCTGTTGCGTCTCGTGCTGACGCTCCTCGCGGTGTCGTTCATCACGTTCATGATGGTCAAACTGCTGCCGGGCGATCCGGTGAACACGCTGTTGCCGCCCGACGCACCGAGGACTCCCGAGATCGTCGCGCAGATCAGAGCTGACCTCGGCCTCGATGATCCGGTGTGGCAGCAGTACCTGGATTGGTTGGGAAGCGCCCTCAGCGGCGATCTCGGCACGTCCTACGTGACGGATCAGCCAGTGAGCGAGATCATCAAGGACCGCTTCCCTGTCACGTTCGAACTTGCCCTGTTCGCAACGTTGATCGCGCTCGTCTTCGCGATCCCGGCGGGGATCGTCGGTGCGTACCGTGAGGGCCGGATGATCGACAAGACGACGTCGGCCGCCCTCTCAGTCGCGCTCTCGATCCCGAATTTCATCGCCGGCCTCTTCTTGATTTGGCTCTTCACCGTCCAGTTCCAGATTTTCCCGTCCACCGGCTGGAGCCGGCTGACCGACGCGGGACTCTGGGCGAACTTCGAAACCGCGTTCCTCCCTTCGCTCGCGCTCGCTTTGGCGCCGATGGCGATCTACGCACGATTGTTGCGCGCCGACATGATCGGTGTGCTCAAGGAGGACTACATTCTGTCGGCCAGGGCGAAGGGATTGCGGGACCGGTACATCCTCTTCCGCCACGCCTTCCGGCCCAGCACGATGAGTCTGATGACGGTCATCGGACTCACGTTCGGTGCGCTGCTCGGCGGCACCGTCGTGATCGAGCAGCTCTTCGCGCTCCCCGGTCTCGGTAGCCGTCTGATCAGCGCCATCAACCAGCGCGACATCATCGTGATCCAGGGCATCACAGTGTTCATCGCCGCGATGTACGTCATCATCAACACGATCGTCGATCTGCTGTACCTCGTGGTCGATCCGCGGATCAGGAAGGGCTGAGCCATGGCCGACACGGGAATCGTCACCGCCGGAGCGGACGTGGCCGCCCATGAAGCGGCCATCGTAAAGCAGGGCAAGGTGCCCGGCCGGGGATTCTGGGGTGCGATCAAGGCGGCGCCGTGGAGCGCGAAACTCTCGATCTTCTGGTTGTCGTTCATCATCTTCGCGGCCGTCTACGCCAAGCTCAACAACTGGTTCGACTACAGCCTGCCGCTCATCCAGGACCCCTATTACCAAGGCAACCTGTTCGGCACGACCAGGCCGACCGAGTCTCCCTCGAAGGCACATTGGCTCGGAACCGACGTGCTCGCCCGCGACACATGGTCACGGATCCTCAATGGCGCCTGGGTATCACTCGTCGTCGCGCTCGCCTCAGCAGCGTTCGGCATCGTCATCGGCGGTCTGCTCGGTTCGTTCGTCGGCTACGTCAAGGGTCGCTGGGAGACCTCGATCATGGCGGGCATGGACGTGATCCTCGCCTTCCCGGCACTGGTGCTGCTGCTCGCACTGGTGTCGATCTGGGAGGTGCGCAGCCTCGCCGTCATCAGCCTGGTGATCGGCGTCCTCTCGATCCCGGCATACACACGGATCGCGCGCGCCAATGCGTTGGCGATCTCCAACCGCGAGTTCGTCCAAGCCGCCCAGGCGATCGGCACGAAGAAGAGCACGATCCTGCTGCGCGAGATCGTGCCGAATGTGCTTCCCGCCCTCTTCGCGTACGCGCTCGTTCAGGCGGGCTTCGTCGTGGTGCTCGAGGGCACGCTCTCGTTCCTCGGTCTCAGCGTGCAGCTGCCGGAGCCGACGTGGGGCAACATGATCAACGAGGCGCGCCGTGACATCCGGCAGACGATCATGCCGGTGTTCTGGCCCTCGCTCTTCCTCACCCTCACCGTGCTGTCGCTCAACCAAGTGGGTGACTGGCTCCAGCAACGCGCCGCCGTCCGGTCGTCCGCCCTCTGAGCATCAGCGTCCGACATTCTTCTCGACATCCAACGGAGGTCTCTCCATGTTCCACAAGGACGACCGGGTCGATCCGGCTCTACTCGGAGAGGTCCCGTTCTTCGCCGACTTCGACCAGGGCCAGCTCGAGGCGATCTCGAAGCTCGGTCACCGGCGCGAGATCGATGCCGGAACCGCGTTCGTCGAACAGGGCCGGTACGGCCTCGCCTGCTACGTCATCGCGACGGGACAAGCCGACGTGTACATCGGCAGCGACTGGGTCGCCTCGATCGGTCCTGGGTCGCTCGTGGGTGAGATGGCCCTGATCGAGCATCGGCCGCGCAATGCGACCGTCGTCGCCACCGGCGCCATGGTTCTCGTCGAGTTCGGCATCGACGAGTTCCAGAAGTTCCTCACGTCCAATCCGACAGCGGAGGCGCGAGTTCTGGCTACTCTCAATCAGCGGATCCGAGAGAACACGGAACGTTCCTGATCCCGTCATCGCGCCGCCCGGGCCGGCACCCCAATCGGCGCCGGAATCGTGGTGCGGTCAGCGGTGGTAGACGCGGCGGTGCTGCACCGCCGCAATGATCACCGCGGCCAGCAGCATCACCAGGATGAGCACCATTCCGACGGTCGTGACGGCGTGCGGAGTCGTGTCGGTCGCGCCAGGATTCCGCCAGGCGATCCCGATGGGCGCATCGCCCAACTCGGCGAGCGAACTGAACCACATCCAGGTGGCGACGCAGACGGTGCCGGCCGCGAAGCCGACGCCGTACCACCGCACGAGCAGGAAGCCGATCGCACCGAAGATCCCGAGGAGTGCGACCTGACCGAGTCTTCCGAGGAAGAATGCGATCGGCAGGTTGCCATCGTTGGTGATCCAGAAGTTGTCACCGAAGGAGGCGCCGTTGACCGGGAGCAGCGGTCCCGCCGCGACTACGAGAGCCGACACCGCTCCGATCGCACCGATCCACGGGTTGAAGCCCGGACGTCCACCCGTGCGCGAGAGCCGCAAGGAGAAGACGAAGACGATTGTGCCCACCGCTGCGACGGCCACGATGAGCCAATACCCGAGGTCGCGGGTGACCTCGAGCGTGAACCCGACCGCAGAGGTGCGTGTGACTTCCTCGGCGACCTCGATTCGCGCCTCGACGAGGCCGATCACCAATGCAGCCCAACCGACGACTGCGAGTCCGGCGCCGCCGGCGAGTCCGGCAGCCCATCGGAAACCCCAACACGCGATGAGGCCACCGAGCACCATCACGCCGACACCGACGTAGGCGGCCACAGCCAGGTTCGTGGCGATGTCGTCGAGTTCGACGGCCCCGATTGTGATGCCGTCGACGGGCCGTGTCGTGCGGATGTCGACGATCTCGGATGCCGGTATCAGTGCGGCAGCGATCGCCCCGAAGAAGCCGAATATGAACACGAGACGGATCTTGAACGGAGCGCGCTCGGGCGGATGCTCGGCCACGTCGGCGTGACCGTCGAACACCGTTGTGTTCGGTCGCGAGACCGGAGCAGTGGTGGTCGCCGGTGGTTGCTCCCCGGAGCGGTCCAGAGTTGTGGTCGCGACCGCGCCGACCCCAGCGACTCCGACCGCGCTGGATCCGACTCCCGACATCGGGGTGACCGTCGTCGCGTCGGCGTCGTGCGTTGCGATGGTGACGGGGCCGGCTCGGCCGATGTCAGTCGGTGGCGGTAGTGCAGGTGTGGGAGCGAACAACTCCTGGTCGAGCTCGATCGGATCAGGGGCGCTGATGATGATCTCGGTCGCGTCGGCGGCCCTTCCCGACATTGCCGGCGGTGGGAACGCGGCACCAGCCGCTGGGGCGGACAGACCGGCGGCTGGACCAACTCTGCTCGCATCGCCATCGGACGCATCGCCATCGGACGCCCCACCGCAGACGAGACAGCCCGCCTCGGGATCGGCGATCTCGGCGCCACAGGAGTCGCACACCATTCCGAAACCTTACGGGATGGGGCCCTGTCCGATCAGGCCTCCCTCGCGATTCTCGGTGGTCGGAGCGCCATCATGGTTCCGATGAGCGGGCGATTCGCACCTTCGCCGACCGGCGACCTCCATGTCGGCAACCTGCGCACGGCGGTGGTCGCATGGCTGCTCGCCCGCTCCGGTGGTCGCGGGTTCATCGTGCGGATGGAGGACCTCGACCGGCAGCAGGCGAAGACGGCGATCGAGGCTCGACAGCTCGCTGACCTGGCGGCACTCGGTCTCGATTGGGATGGCCCGGTGGTGCGCCAGAGTGAGCGATTCGGTCTGTACGACGCGGCGATCGATGCGCTGACCGCGCAGGGACTGGTCTACGAGTGCTACTGCTCGAGACGTGACATCGCGCTCGAGATCGAGGCGAGCGCGGTGGCCCCACACGGCCCTCCGGGCGCATATCCCGGCACGTGCCGCGTGTTGACGGTGCGCGAACGCTCGGCGCGACGCGCTGCGGGTAGGCCGCCGGCGCTCCGACTCCGCACATCCGGAGAGTCGATCGCGTTCGACGACCGGCTACACGGTCGCGTCAAGGGTCCGGTCGACGATGTCGTGTTGCGCCGCAACGACGGTGTCCCGGCATACAACCTCGCGGTCGTCGTCGACGACGGCGAGCAGGGCATCACCGAGGTTGTCCGCGGCGACGATCTACTCCTTTCGACCCCGCGTCAGATCCTTCTGCAACGGCTTCTCGGATACAGCCCGCCGGACTACCTCCACGTGCCCCTGGTGATCGGCGGCGACGGCGAGCGCCTCGCGAAGCGGCATGGCGCCCTGACGATCGGTGAGTTGGCCGACCTCGACCACACGACGGCGGAGGTGCGGTCATGGATCGCTGAATCACTCGGAATGGCCGCATCGGGAGAGGATGTCACCCTCTCCGAACTGCTCGGCCGATTCGATCCCGCAGGGATCCCCCGCAGTGAGGTTTTCGCCCCCGACCTGCGCTGAGTCGCAGATCGCGGCGCTGCGCGGATTGGAAAACGGCTGCGGAACTCGCCAGAGGGTGCTGTTGTCCGCGCCCTCGACACCATTACACTTTCTCCGCATGCAGGTCAGCTCGCGCGCCAAGGCGAAGATTGCGTTCGGTGTCGTGTTCGGCACCGTCGCCATCGTCGGCTGCTCGTCCGCGATGTCGAGCGGCAACGGCAACGGTGGAGGCGAGGGCGCGGCTGCCGCGCCCGAGACCACCTCGGCGTCGACATCGGCTCCCCCGACCACGACAATTCCGCCGACGAGCACGCTCGCTCCGACCACCACGGCCACTCCCACTACCAGCACGACGACGACGACTTCGACCACGCTTCCGCCCACCGTCGTGCCCATCGCTCGGGTGGACCCGCCTCTCGCGGCAATCGGCGGGAGCAGCGGCGGCGAGGCATCACGCGTTCAACAGCGGTTGCTCGAGCTCGGATTCTGGGTGTCGGCCGTCGACGGGTCATACGGCCTCACGACGCAGCAGGCCGTGATGGCATTCCAGAAGTACATCGGGCTTGCCACCACCGGTCGCGTCGACCAACAGACCGCCGAGGCCATGACCAACATGGAGCTGCGCCCCCACGCACGCGCCAACTCCGGCACGCTCGTCGAGATCGACAAGGGCAAGCAGCTGTTGTTCTTCGTCATCGACGGTCGCACCGAATACATCCTCAACACGTCCACCGGCAATGGCGAGTCCTACACCGAGCCCGACCAGAACACGCCGGGCGAGACGATCTCGGGCGTGTCGCTCACCCCGGACGGACTCCACGCCGTCAACCGCCAGCGCGAAGAAGGTTGGTGGGAAGGTGACCTCGGCGAGATCTACCGACCGAAGTACTTCGTCGGTGGTGTCGCGGTGCACGGCTCGAATCGCATTCCGGACTATCCGGCATCACATGGCTGTGTGCGGGTCAGCGTCCCGGCGATGGATTGGATCTGGGACGCGGGAATCCTCCCGATCGATACCCCGGTCTGGGTCCACGGCGGCGCCTGACCACTCTCCCGCCCGAGAGAATGCCGCCAGGGAGTGCCGCGTTGATCGCGCTCAGCGGGATGTGAGCGGTACAGATTCGGGGGTCGGGGCGACGCCGTTCTGATCGGTGACGTTGTCAATTCGGTCGCCGAGCCAGTCGAGGAATGTCGCTTCGGCGATGATCTGGAAGACGAACCAGCCGACGAGCAGGATCGTCGCGACGACGATGCCGATGCGCACCCAGTTGAGCAACCGGTTGGTGTAACCCGTGATGAGGGGGGTGATCTCACGAGCGGCCGCGTTGGCCCGTTGGGTGAACATCTCGGCGGCGCGATCGACCTCGTCGCGGGCGACATCGCGTACCTCGGCGATGATCTGCTGGGCGTCGGCTCGGCTCATACCACCCTGAGGGGGCGGGCTAGGGGCGTTGCTCGATTGTTGGAATTCGACCGGGAGCTGTGATGCCTCGAGTTCGGAATCCGATGGCGGTGGCCGCCGACTGGTGGTCCAGTCGACTCCGTCCCACCAGAGCAGACGAGTCCGGCTCCGCGGGTCGGGATACCACCCAGGTGGTGGTGCGTCGATCTTGCGCACGGCCGCTCGCTGGTCCTCAGCCTCGCCGACGTTTCCGTCGGTCGGGTTCGGGAAGCTCGACGCGGTCGTCGTCGGCGGGCACCGGGAGCCCATCACGGGGTCTGATCTCGTCGTCGGTGTCGTCGGCCCGGACCGTTTCGGCGAGGGCAGCGACCGTGCCGAGGAGTCCTGAGAATTCTGCCGGAATCACCAGCTTCGTCGCCCGGCCGTCACCAAGCGCCTCGAGTGCCTGCAGGTACTCCACGGTCAGCACGTTGTTGTCGGTGTCGGCTTCTTTGATGCCCGTGAGTCGAGCCTTGGCCGCAACTCCCTCGGCCTGCCCGATCAGTTCGACGCGCAGCTTGTCGGCTTGGGCCCGCAGTTCGATTGCCCTCGACTCACCCTCTGCATCGAGGACCGCTGCCTGCTTGCGGCCCTCGGCGGTGAGCACCGCTGCCTGCTGCTCGCCATCCGCACGGGCGATGGCCGCCTCTTGGTAGCCCTTCGCCTCGGTGACGGTGGCGCGTCGATCGCGTTCGGCGCGCATCTGTGCGTGCATCGCCGAGACGATGTCCGGAGGTGGATCGATGCGCTGGATCTCGACCCGCACGACCCGCACACCCCACTTGTCGGTCGCGTCGTCGAGCACTGTGCGCAGTTGCGTATTGATCGTGTCGCGTGACGTGAGCGCCCGGTCGAGTTCGAGGTCGCCGATCAGGTTGCGCAGGTTCGTCTGGGCGAGCTTGGTGATCGCGGTGAAGAAGTCGGCGACGTTGTAGACGAGTCGCTGGGGATCGGTCGCCTCGTAGTAGACGACCGCGTCGACCGACACCACCACGTTGTCCTGCGTGATGACCTCTTGGGGCGGCACATCGACCACTTGCTCGCGCATATCGATGAGCTGCATCGTCTCGATGAACGGCACGATCAGCGACAGACCGGGGTCGCGAGTCGTCTTGTACTTGCCGAGTCGCTCGACGAGGCCGCGCTGGTACGGCCGCACGATCTTGACAGCCGCAA
>JASJHI010000237.1:0-7440 GCA_033791105.1 Acidimicrobiia bacterium
GACGTGGGAGTGTGTGTTTCAGGCGGTTCTCCCTCCCCCGAGCCGTCCTCGCGGCCGAGCCCGTAGATCGCCTGGAGGGCGAGTACGACGTTGTGGTGTTCGACGATGGAGTGTATTTCGCCGGCGGTGAGCAGATGCCAGTCCTGACCCTTCGAGCCGACGAGTTCGGACAATTCGACGGTGACGACCGGGTTGCGCTGGTTGAACACGAGCGCGACGAGCAGGTCGTTCCACACCCACAGGAATTGGAAGATCGCAAACGATGCGATCGCCGGCATCGACAGCGGGATGACGAGCTTGACGAAGGCGTCGTAGTGGCTCGCACCGTCGACAAAGGCGGCCTCGAGCATGTCCTTGGGTAGCTGCGAGATGTAGCTGTAGAGCAGGTAGACCGCGAGTGGAAGGCCGAAGCCGGTGTGGGCCAGCCAGAGGCCGAGGAACGTGCCCGACAACTCGAGGTTGCCGTACAGCTCGAGGATTGGGATCAAGGTCATCTGCAGCGGCACGACGAGAAGGGCGATCACCAGCGCGAACAGGAGGCCGCGGCCCGGGAAGTCCATCCATGCGAACGCGTACGCGGCGAACGCCGCGATCGTGATGGGCAGGATCGTGGCCGGCACGGCGACGATGATGCTGTTGATGAACGCATCGCCCATTCCGTCGTCGGTGATCACATCGGCGTAGTTGCCGAGCGTCCACTGCGAGGGGTCGAACGGGTTCGTGAACACGGTCCACCAGCCGGTCGAGTCGATGTCGTCGGGAGACCTGAACGAACTGACGAGCACACCGAAGGTCGGGATGGTCCAGAAGAAAATCATCACCAGTACGGCGATCCGGACCGGGGCAGCCTTCATGATCCGCTGCAGACGGGTGGGCTCGGGAGCTGCGGCGGTCATTGACCCCTCCTGATCAACCCAGGCTTCATCGACGCTGGCCTCATTGACCCAGTCCTTGTCGACGGAGGTTGCGGACGTTGAGAACCATGACCGGGGTGACGACGACGAGCAGCAACACGGCGAGCGTGCTGGCATGCCCGAAGTTGCGGAAGGTGAACATCTCCTTGAACATCCGGTTCGCGATCACCTCGGTGTCGAAGCGGCCGCCGGTCATGACGAACACGATGTCGAACACCTTGAGCACGGCGATGAAGATCGTGGTGCCGACCGTGATCACCGTGCCCTTGATCATCGGGAGCACGACTCGGAAGAACAGTTGGAACTCGTTGGCGCCGTCGAGCCGCGCCGCCTCGATGACCTCGGTCGGCACGTTCTTGAGTGCGGCGGAGAAGATCACCATCGCGAAACCGGTCTGCAGCCAGACCATGATGAAGATGAGCGCGAACGTGTTGATCGGTCGTTCGATGAGGAACGCCATCGGTTCGCCGCCGAGTGCCTCGATCGTGGCATTGGTGATGCCGATCTGCGGCTGGCCCGGTGGACGCCAGGCGTAGACGAACTTCCAGATCACCGAGGCCCCGACGAACGAGATGGCAAGTGGGAGAAAGATGAACGTCTTGGCGAGCGCCTCGCGGCGGATCTTGTCGACCATCACGGCGACGAACATGCCGAGACAGACCGATCCACCAGTGCCGAAGATCAGCCAGAGGACGTTGTTGCGGTAGGCGACGTGAAGGGACTCGTCGGTGAAAGCCCACTCGTAGTTGTCGAGCCCGAAACCACCCTCGACGTCGACGGTGAGGCTCGTCCACGTCGTGTCGATGATCGGGTAGACCAGGAACACGCCGAGCAGCAGCAGCGCCGGGCCGACGAACACCCAGGGGCGGACTTTGAGCTGCCAACGGCGGCCGACGCTGTCGACCGCCGCGTTCAGGAAGACATAGAGCATCCAGATGCCCACGGTGCCGATCGTGAGCGCGACCGCAGCGATGAGGAGTTTGGAGAGCGTGGGGTTGATGCCGTCCTTGCGAATTCGGTCGGCGGACGAGTCGGCACCGAAGAGATCGAGAATGTCAGCCCACAGGCGGCCCGGGCCTTCGTTGTCGGCGATGAACCGCAGCCCGAGCCAGAACAACAGGATCAGCGCAACCGACGCGACGGCGGCGACGAGCCACCGGGGTAGGCGTCCGATCCACTTTCTCATCACGTCCCTCACTCATGATGCCGTTCCGGCTCTTGCGGTGCTTCAGGTCGGTTCGGCCGAGACTATGCGCGCCCGACGGCGGGTCCGGCCCCCTGGCCCAGAGCGGGCAGAGGAGGCCGGACCAATCGGTTCGCTCAGATCAGCTCGGCCAGGAGGCCTCGACCGCGGCGAGCATGTCCGCCGCGCTCTGACCCTCGACCCAGTCGACGATGCCGGCCCAGAACGAGCCTGCACCGACCTCGGGGGGCATCAGGTCGGAAGCGTCGAAGCGCAGCGTCGTCGCGTTGACGAGGATCTCTGCCTGAGCGGCATCACCCTCGTTCGCGTACGCGTCCGACGACAAGCCACTGTTCGGCGAGATGAACCCGCCGGCGGCGGCCCAACCCTCGGCGGCCTCGGGCGTGGACATGTACTGCATCAAGGCGCGAACCTCGGGACGGTCGTCGAACGCACCGGCGAGGTCACCGGCACCCAGCACCGGCTTGCCGTAGTCGGCTTCCTCGATCGAGGGGAGGTAGAAGTAGGCGGCATCGACGCCGAACTCCTGCTGGTCCTCCGGGAAGAAGTCGATGATCCAACCGGCCTGACGATGCATCCAGCAGTCGGGTCCGCCCTCGGCGAACATCGGAGTCGGCGTGTCGCCGATCCAGGTCGACAGGATGCCGGTGGTGCCACCGAAGACGTAGTCCTCGTTGAGCCAGATGTCGCCGACGATGTCGAGTGCCTCGACTACCTCAGGGTCGTCGAAGGCGACCTCGTGGGTGATCCACTGGTCGTAGACCTCCACGGGAGCGGTTCGCAGCAACACGTCCTCGACCCAGTCGGTGCCGACCCAGCCGGTGTTGTCACCGTCTTCGATCGAGATGCACCACGGCGTGCTGCCGTCAGCCACGATCTGGTCCTGGAGCGCGGTCAACTCTTCCCATGTCTCGGGAATCTCGTAGCCGGCTTCCTCCCAGGCCTTGACCGGGTACCAGACGATCGACTTGGTCGACGCCCTGAAGAAGACGCCCGCCAACGTGTCGTCGAACGTAGCCAGGTCGATCCAGCCCTCGCCGTAGTTCTCCGCGAGGTCCTCAGGCGTGATGAACTCGCCGATGTCGATCGCGTCGCCGGACTCGACGAACGATCCGAGCAGCCCGGGCTGCGGGAACATCGCGATGTCGGGCGCATCGCCGGCCTCGACCCGGACGTTGATCAGGGTGGCGAAGTCGGAGACTCCTTCGTACGCGATGTCGATGCCGGTCTCCTCGGAGAACGATGCGAGCGAGCCGGTGAAATTCTCCTCCTCGTTGTCGGTCCAGACGCCGATCACGCTGACGGAGGTGCCGTCGTACTCGCCGGCCTGTGCGGCCTCGAGCTCGGCGTAACCGTTGCCGCCGCCAGAAGCCTCACCGCTGTCGCCGCCGGTGGTGTCCGCGGATGTGTCCGCGGTGGTGTCGTCGGATGATGAATCGGAGTCGTCGCTCCCGCACGCCGCGGCGAGGAGCGCAACGGCCGTGAGGGGCGCGACGAGCGCCAATGTTGATTTTCTCATGTGGGTTCCTTCCCCTGTTTATGTTGCTACTCCGGCTCTTTGTACGAGCCCGAGATCGTTGAGGGTCACCGCGATCGCGGCGCCCCTGAGAACTGCGTCCGGCCCCGCCTTGCCGAAATCGATGTCGACGGACTGCGCCATCGTGTCGACGACCGACGCGCTGAGCGTGACGTCGAGGCCGGAAAGCAGCTCGTCGCCGAGCGGCGCGATCGACGGATCGAGCCGGACCGTATGGATGTCGAGTGCGCCCACGACGGCGGCGAGCGCCCGCCCGAGATCGATGCCGACTGCGGTGGACATGGCCGCGACAGTGGCTCGATCGGCTGCCGCAACAGCGCCGGCGAGGTCCCACGAGTCGGTGTGTTCCACACCGCGAAGGCGGGCCACCAGCTGGCCGATGCTGACCCGTGACGTGTGGTGCTCGGGATCGCGGATGGATCCACCGGCCCCACCGGGGACGAGGAACCCGATCTCGCCCGCACCGAAACCGTCACCGACGTAGAGCGCGCCGTGGAGCACGATGCCGGCGCGCACCCCACGAGCGACGCGCACCACCACGAGGTTGTCAATCGGCGCGCGATGGGCGGCAACCTCCGCGAGGGCGAGTGCGTGAGCATCGTTGAGGACATGTGTCTCGACACCGAAGCGGTCCTCGAAGTCGTCCGCGAGCGGCAGGTCGTTCCAGCCGAAATACGCGGCGCGCCGGACGGTGCCGGACTCGTCGATCACACCGGGCGCGGCGATCGAGACCGTGGCCTCGCTGGCCGTGACCTTCGGGAGGAGTTCGGCAACGAGGTCGCGGGCGGCGTCGAGCGCGCGGTCGCCGAGCAGATCGGAGCCCTCCCCGACGGCCGAATCGATGACCGAGCCGTCCAGGTCGATGATCGATCCGACGAAGTGTGAGCCGCTGAGGTCGAGACAGACGGTCTGGCGGCGCCCACTGGCAAGCCCGAGGAGTTGCGGCGGCTTTCCGATCGAGGGAGCCTCCGCCCGGCCGCGCTCGTCGATGAAGCCTTCGAGCACGAGGTCTCCGACGATGCTCGACACCGTCGGCGGCGTGAGATTGGTCGTGCGGGCGATCACCGCGCGACTCGTCTCGCCGGCCGACGCGATCGACTGGAGCACCAGACGCCGGTTGTGCTGCCGGGTGTGCTCCCTCGATGCCTTGACGGCAGTATGTAGCTGCTGTTGCTGCACATCTCCCCTTACTTAAGTAAGTAACCTAATATATGACTCCGGCAAGATCAAGCCCGCCACCCACCTGAAACGAGATCGTCTTGGACGTCCGTATCGAATCCTCCCCACAGCGGGTCGCCGACCTGGCCGCGGATTTCGTCGTCGCCGCGCTCACCGGGCCGACGCCGACGATCGGGCTCGCCACCGGTGGCACGCCACTCGCCACCTACGACGAACTGACGCGGCGCCACGAGGTCGACGGCCTCCGGCTCGATCACGCGAACTATGTTCTGCTCGACGAGTACGTCGGGATCGATGCCGACCATCCGGCGAGCTATCGCCGCTTCATCCGCGACGTGTTCACCGACCGCGTCGGTGTCCCCACCGGTGCGGTCCACGGTCCACCCGGCGATGCGGCTGATCTCGAGATGGCGGCCGACTCCTACGAGCGGGTGCTCGACTCGCTCCCGCCGCGCGAGATCCAGATCCTCGGAATCGGGCGCGACGGCCACATCGGGTTCAACGAGCCGACGTCGTCGCTCGCCTCGCGCACCCGCATCAAAACGCTGACCCGCGAAACCCGAGAGGACAACCTCCGCTTCTTCGACGAGGGTGAGGTGCCGCGCCACGCCCTCACGATGGGGATCGGCACGATCCTCGAATCGAGACGGCTGCTCTTGCTGGCCACCGGTGCCGCCAAGGCCCCGGCCATCGCTGCGGCGATCGAGGGCCCGGTCACCTCGATGGTGCCGGCCAGTGCACTGCAACTGCACCCGGCCGCAACGATCATCGTCGACGACGAGGCATCCCAGGAGCTGACGAACCGCGAGTTCTTCATCGAGGTCGCGTCACAGCGCCCCGAGTGGCAGCGGCCATGAACGACGCCCGCCGCGCCGCCCCGACCGCCGAGATCATCACTGCCGCACGAGTCGTCACTCCGGGCGGAGTCCGCGAGCGCTGCGCAGTGTCGGTGCGCGACGGTGCGATCGCGACGGTCTCCGCTCTTGCGGACGACGTCGAGCCGGAACACGACCTCCTCGCGCCGGGCTTCGTCGACCTCCAGGTGAACGGACACGACGACATCGATGTCGCCACGATGACCGAGGCGCAATGGTCCCCCATGCGCCACATCCTCGCCGAACAAGGCGTCACGACATGGTTCCCGACGCTCGTCACGAGCGCTCGCGATCATTATGCGGAACGACTCGACCACCTCGCAGGCTTCGCCGAGGACAGCGAGACCGTCGGCGCACCGACGGTCGGCGGCGTTCATCTCGAGGGGCCGTACCTCGGTGAACGACACGGCGCCCACAGCGACGTGCCCGACGGTCCGATCGACCTCGACTGGCTCACGGCGCTCCCCACGATCGTGCGGATCATGACGCTCGGCCCCGAACGCTCGAATGCGGTCGAGGCGACCCGGCTGCTCGTCGAACGCGGGATCGTCGTGGCACTCGGCCACACGGCCGCGACCTACGAGCAGGTGACCGCCTGCGTCGACGCAGGCGCAACGCTGTTCACGCACTGCTTCAATGCCACCGCCCCCCTGCACCACCGCACACCTGGCGCGGTCGGCGCCGCGCTCAGCGACGACCGGCTCGCGATCTCGCTCATCGTCGACAACGTGCACGTGCATCCAGCAGTGGTCAGACTCGCAGCGCGCTGCAAGCCCGTCGACAAGACCGTGCTCATCACCGACGCAGCCGGGTGGCGGTCCGGCCGACTCGGCACCGAACGTATCGAGGTGCGCGATGGCGCCCCCCGCCTCGCCGACGGCACCCTCGCGGGGATCAACCTCACGATGGACGTGGCCGTTCGGCACGTCGCCGCCGACCCGGCACTCGGCCTCGAGGTCGCGATGCGGGCCGCGACCGCCAATCCGGCCGCTCTCGTGGGTCTGACGGATCGTGGGGCGCTGACAGCGGGCATGCGCGCCGACCTCGTCGCCTTCTCCGACGCTGGGGCGGTCGCCGGCACGTGGGTGGCCGGCCACCGCGCCCACTGACCGGTGTCGTCGGTCGGCTGGCCCGCGAACAACGCGCCTCATCTACAATCCGGCGCCATGGAGATGCATCTGGCCACGATCTGGGAATCGATCGCCGACGCGATCCCCGACGCGCCCGCCCTCACGAACGGCGGCACCACCCTGACCTGGGCGCAATTCGATGAACGCGCGGCACGCGTTGCCGCGGCGTATTCGGCGGCGGGGCTCGGGCCGGCTTCCAAGGTCGCGCTCTACATGTACAACTCCAACGAGTACTCCGAGGCGCAGTACGGCGTCTTCAAGATGCGCGGCGTGCCCGTCAACGTCAACTACCGCTACCTCGACGAGGAACTGCGGTACCTGCTCGACAACTCTGACGCCGAGGCGATCGTGTTCCACTCGTCGCTCGCCGACCGCGTCGCACGTGTCGTCGGAGATGTGCCGGGCCTGAAGCTGCTGATCGAGGTCGACGACGGGCCGGCCACCGACGGTGTCGTCGTCGAGATTCCAACCGCACGATCGTTCGAAGAGGTCGTGTCCGAGCACGATCCGATGGAGCGGATCTCGCGCGGCGAGGACGACATCTACATGCTCTATACGGGCGGCACCACGGGCATGCCGAAGGGTGTGATGTACGCGATGG
>JASJHI010000238.1:0-3953 GCA_033791105.1 Acidimicrobiia bacterium
GGTGGGAGCGCCGCTCGCGCTCGTCGTCGGTTTGATGCGCGTCGCGGGACGGCTGCGCAGGTAATAGGTGGTCTTGAGTCCCGACTTCCACGCGTGCAGGTACATCGAACTGAGCTTGCCGATGGTGGGCGTCTCCATGAACAAGTTGAGGGACTGACTCTGATCGATGAAGGCTCCACGCTCGGCACCCATGTCGATCAACGATCGCTGGGGGATCTCCCACGCCGTGCGGTAGATCTCGCGCAACTCGTCGGGGATCCGGTCGACGTCCTGCACCGAGCCGTCGGCGCGCTTGATCTCCGCGATCATTTCCTCGTCCCACAGGCCGCGAGCCTGCAGTTCACGGACCAGGTATCGGTTGATCTGCATGAACTCACCCGAGAGCGTCTCGCGCTTGAAGAGGTTGGACACCTGCGGCTCGATGCATTCGTAGCAACCGGCGATCGAAGCAATCGTTGCGGTGGGAGCGATGGCGACGAGCAGGCTGTTGCGCAGGCCGTGTTCGGCGATCCGTTCGCGCAGTGTCTCCCAGTCGAGCTCGGCCGGTGGCTGGACACCCCACAGATCGAACTGCAGGTCGCCACGCGCCGCCCTGGTGTCGGCATAGGCATCGTGGGGACCATGCGCTGCGGCGAGCTCGGTGGACGCCCACAGCGCATTGAAGTAGATGTGCGCGCTGATCGACCGACTGAGTTCCTTCGCGTCGGGTGAGTCGAACGCCAGGCCCTGCTTGAAGAAGACATCCTGGAGACCCATGAGGCCGAGTCCGACCGGACGCCAGGCGTGGTTCGAGTGCTCGGCCTCCGATGTCGGGTAGTAGTTGATGTCGATGACCCGGTCGAGCAGCGGCACGACCTGGCGTACGACCCGACCCAACTTGGCGAAGTCGAAGTCGCCTGACTCGTCCACGTAGGCGCCGAGGTTGACCGAGCCGAGATTGCAGACGGCCGTGTTGTCCTGATCGGTGACTTCCAGGATCTCGGTGCAGAGGTTCGAGAGGTGCACGACCCGCGGCGATTCGCTCTGCGCTGCATCGTCGCCCGGATCGATCGTCTGGTTGCACTTCTTGTTGGACGAGTCCTTGAACGTCATCCAGCCGTTGCCCGTCTGGGCGAGCGTCCGCATCATCCGCGTATAGAGCTGCCGGGCCGACACCTGCCGTTCGAAGAGTCCCTGCTCCTCGGCAGCCAGATACGCCCGCTCGAATTCCTCGCCGAACATGTCGGTGAGATGCGGCACCTTCTTGGGGTCGAACAACGACCACTGCCAGTCCTTCTCGACGCGCTCCATGAAGAGGTCGGGCACCCAGTTCGCGATGTTGAGGTTGTGTGTGCGGCGGGCGTGGTCGCCGGTGTTGTCGCGCAACTCGAGGAAGTCCTCGATGTCGGCGTGCCACGACTCGAGGTACACACAGGCGGCGCCCTTGCGACGGCCGCCCTGGTTCACGGCTGCCACCGACGAGTCGAGCGTACGCAGCCACGGCACGATGCCGTTGGAGAGGCCGTTCGTGCCCTGGATGAGGCTTCCCTTCGCCCGCACCCGATGCCACGCGACGCCGATCCCTCCCGCGAACTTCGACAGCTTGGCGATGTCGGTGTAGCGCTTGTAGATGCCCTCGAGGCTGTCCTCGGGCGAGTCGAGCAGGTAACAGCTCGACATCTGCGAGTGGGCCGTGCCGGAGTTGAACAGGGTCGGGCTCGACGGAAGGTAGGCCAGCGACGACATCAGGTCGTAGAAGGCGACGACCGTCTCGACGGCGGCGTCATCGGCGGCGGATGCATCCGCCTCGGCGCAGAGCCCGCAGGCGACGCGGAGGAAGAAGTACTGCGGTGTCTCGATGACGTCGCGGCGCTCGGGATGACGGAGCAAGTAGCGGTCGTACACGGTGCGGAGGCCGAAGAACTCGAAGCTGCGGTCGCGGTCGGAGTTGATCGCGGCGTTGAGCGCCGGGGCGTTTGCCTCGACGAACTCGAGGACGTGATCGGCGACGAGACCGGCGTCGTTGCCCGCCTTGATCGACTCGGAGAACCACGGGATGTTCTGGTTGCGCACCTCCTTGTCGATGACAGTGGCCAGCAGGCGGGAAGCGAGCTTGGAGTAGATGGGCTCCTCGACGATGAGGCCCGCCGCTGTGCGGATCGAGAGTTCGTCGAGCTCGCGGGTGCTGGCGCCATCGGCGAGCGCCGAGATCGTGCGCGTGGCGACGCGCATCGGGTCGACGCCGAGCAGGCCCTCCGACGCCCGGGCGATGGCGTTGACGATCTTGTTGACGTCGACCGGCTCGAGGGAACCGTTGCGCTTCATCACCCGCATGCCGCCCGCCGGCATCGACGCCGAGGATGCGGTCGAACCCGATTCGGGCTCGTCCGTTCGGGTCGCGTCGACCAGAGCCGGTTGCCCGGTCCCTGTCGCGGCACCTGTCGTGTTGTCAACCCCGTCGTCGATCACTGTCACCGTCTTCTCCAAGCTTCTTCGTCGTCTCGTCGTCTCGTCATCTCGTCCGCTGCCCCGACGTCACGTCGACACGTCACGTCGGTACTCGTCGGGGCGACCACCACATGTCGCGGTCTCCCCCACCCCCCGACCCCACATGTCGTGGTGACGGGGATGTAATTACAGCAGTGTCATCCGCCGCGCGCAAGCACCAATCTCTGGTTCACGCGACCTCCCTGGTCAGCGTCTATGGCGATCCCGCGACGCGGGTGTCCAGACGACCGTCGACGACTCGAACGTCGGCGAGTTCGGCCTCGAACCGCAACCGTGACCACACCTCGTCCACCGTCGCCGCGGTCGCCGAGATGACGTCGACACCGCGGCGCGGATCGGCGCCGCGACGGATGCCCTTGACCCGTTCGGCGTCGGCACGCCACACCTGCGCGACATCCAGCAAGCGACCGTCACGCCGGCGGCGGTGGTTCTCGACGAAATCCAATGTCGTCCGCCAACCGTCGAGCTCGAGCGCGCGCCGATCGGGCTGGCGGAGGGGCAAGCCGTGGCGGCGGTGCCTCCGGACGACCGGAGCGGTCGGGAGCGGGCGACGTGGCATCAGCCCATCCTGGGGCACCGACCCTGTGGGGAGGAAGGGGTGAAACCGTGTGAGTTGCCTGTGGCTTGCCTGTGTCCGAAGGGGGCCGACCTGTGGGCTCGTGTGGATGATCGGGTTCAGGTGCGCAGGTGGCAGGACGCAACGTGACTGTCGCTGCGTCCCGCACGCTTCAGCGTTGGTGGCGTGACATCACAGAGACCCGGCTCGGCGATCGGGCAACGGGTGTGGAACGAACAGCCGGTCGGCGGGTTCAACGGGCTCGGCAGGTCGCCCTGGAGGAGGATCCGCTTCGAGCGCTTCGTCGGATCAGGAACCGGAATCGCGGACAGCAGCGCCTCGGTGTAGGGGTGCGTCGGCCGGTCGAACAAGTCGTCACGATCGGCGATCTCGACGATCTTGCCGAGGTACATCACCGCGATCCGGTCGCACAGGTGCTCGACCACGCTCAGATCGTGGGCGATGAACAGCATCGTCAGGTTGAGTTTCTGCTGCAATTCCTTGAGCAGGTTGAGGATCTGTGACTGGATCGACACGTCGAGTGCTGACACCGGCTCGTCGAGGACGAGGAACGTCGGGTCGACCGCCAGCGCTCTCGCGATTCCGACACGCTGGCGTTGACCGCCGGAGAACTCGTGCGGAAATCGGCGGCCGTGGTACGGCTCGAGCCCGACCAGGTCGAGCACCTCGTCGACGCGCCGCAACCGATCTTTGCGTTTCATCCCGGCGACGCGTAGGCCTTCGGCGATGCTCTCACCGACGGTGGTTCGAGGATCGAGTGACGAGAACGGGTCCTGGAAGATCAGCTGCATGTCCGAGCGGCGGCCGCGCAGTTCGCGCACCGACGATTCGGTGATGTCGTCGCCGGCGATGATGATGCGGCCATCGCTCGGTTCCTCGAGCCGGAGGA
>JASJHI010000239.1:0-2552 GCA_033791105.1 Acidimicrobiia bacterium
CCCTCCAAGGCACCAGATGGTGCAGCCCTCATGCCTCTGGCGCCAGTTCGGGCCCGTCCGTACCGTGTCGGCCAAGGGGGAAACGTGACCGACAGCACGCGGGCGACAGAAGCCGGTCAAGACATCGAGCAACCGGTCGACATCAAGTTCGGCGTGCTGCACCTCAGCCCGCGACAGCTGCGGATGCTGCGTGTGATTCCGATGTGGTTCGTCGGGGCCCTGATCGGATTCGCGGTGATCTGGGTGCTCTTCCTCGCAGACCGATCGTTCACCACGGCGACATCGGCCGGCTCGGCCATTGCCGAACCCGGCGAGTTCATCGTCACATTGCTGGATGGCCTCACGTTCGCCGGACTCCTCTTCGTCGTCTCGTCGGGCTTCACCCTCATCTTCGGCCTCATGCGGACGGTGAACATGGCGCACGGTGCCTTCTTCCTGCTCGCCGCCTATGTGGCGATCGAGGTACAGCAGGAGATGGTCGGCAAGACCCGCAACATCGAGTCCGACGACGTCTCGATGCTGCAATGGATCGGGCCGCTGCTCATCGGCGCGACGGTCGTTGCCCTGCTCGGCGTGGCCATGCAACAGGCGTTCCTGCGGTGGAACCAGGGCCAGGATCTCCGCCAGGCGATCATCACCGTGGCCGTGACCGTGATCCTCGCCGACCAGATGCTGCTCCAGTTCGGCGGGCTCGCCACGAAGATGGTGTGGCCCGGCGGTGTCGTCAACTTCTTCGAGATCCTCGGCCAACGGTATGCGTCGAGCCGGCTCTTCATGCTGGCGATCGCCGTCGTCGTCGGCGTCCTGTTGTGGCTGTGGCTGAACAGGACCCGCATGGGGATGGTCATCCGCGCCGGCGTCGACGACCAGGAGATGGTGCGTGCGCTCGGGATCAACGTGACGATCGTGTTCGGGATCACGTTCTTCGTCGGTTCGTTCCTCGCCGGTATCGGCGGCGTGATGGGCGCCTCGTTCGCGGGTGTCGCACCGGGGACCGACGGGCAGTGGTTGCTCAACTCGCTCATCGTCGTCATCATCGGCGGCCTCGGTTCGGTCAAGGGAGCCGTCGCCGGCTCGCTGCTGTACGGCATGATCATCGCCTTCTCCCCGGCGTACCTGCCTGCTGACTACACGTTCTATTCGATCATCTTCACGTTCGTGATCCTGGCCGTCGTCCTGGCGGTCCGGCCCAACGGCCTGTACGGAGCAGCAGAGTGAGCCGGCCATCGTCCCGCAGCGTCACCGCCCTCCTGACGGTCGCATTCCTCGTGCTCCTGCCGTTGTTCGGCTCGGACTTCTTCGTCGACTTCGTGATGACCCGCACGATGATGCTCGGCCTCGCCGCATCGAGTCTCGTCTTCCTGTCGGCGTACGGCGGCATGGTGTCGCTGGCGCAGTGGCTGATGTTCGGCGTCGCCGGGTTCGTGGTCGGCAACGTCGTCGCCGAGAGCGGGCGCGGGCTGCAGTTGGGCATGAACGCGTGGACGGGTGTGCTCGTCGCCGTCATCGTGACCACTCTGCTGGCGTTGCTCCTCGGGATGCTGTCGGCGCGATCGACGGGCATCAACTTCCTGATGCTGACGTTGGTCTACGCGGTGATCGGGTTCTACTTCTTCGGACAGGTCATCACGTTCTCCGGCTTCGGCGGCATGACCGGCATCGACCCGCCCGGCTTCTTCGACGACGAGCCGAAGCGCATCTACTACGCCGGCGTGGTGCTCTCGGTGCTCGCCTACGCGGGCTTCCGGGCGGTCTCCAGGACGCCCTTCGGTCTCGCACTCCAGGGTGTCCGCGACGACCCGGTCCGGATGTCGTCGCTCGGCTTCAACGTCCAGCTCCACCGCACGCTCGCCTTCACGCTCGCAGGGTTCGTCGCCGGGCTCGCCGGCGTGCTGAACATCTGGTGGAACGGTCAGATCGACCCGACCTCCATCAGCATCGGTCCGACCCTCGATCTGCTGATCATCGCCGTCATCGGCGGCATCGCCCATTTGGAGGGGGCGTGGCTCGGTGCCTTCGTCTTCGTCGGCGCCAACATCTACCTGCGCGACATCCCGCTGCTCGGCAGCATCGGCGGCTTCTTCGAGGAGCGGATCCTCGCGGCCGAGCGGTTCAACACCGTCATCGGCATCATGCTGCTGCTCATCATGCTGCTCTCGCCCGACGGACTCGCCGGCATCATTCTCAGGATCCGCGACGCGGTATGGCGTCTGTTCGGCCGGAGCGACGATGTGCCAACTGCGACAGAGATCGAAGTCGCGGGCAGTGAGCCGGCCGGTTGGATGAGTTCCGACGAGCCGTCGCACGACCACACCTGACCATTCTCGACTGATCAACAAAACAACAAGAGGGGGAGACCATCCCATGAAGACCACCAGAAAGCGAAGGATGCTGAAAGTGCTCGGCGTCTCGATGGCGATCACGCTCGTCGCCGCTGCATGCGGCGACGACGACAGTTCGTCGTCGAGCACGGATGCTCCGGCTGAGACGGATGCTCCGGCTGAGACGGATGCTCCGGCTGAGACGGATGCGCCGGCTGAGACGGATGCGCC
>JASJHI010000240.1:0-5097 GCA_033791105.1 Acidimicrobiia bacterium
GGATTGTCGACGGTCCAATGTGTGACCTCTGCGACCGGGCTGAACTGGCTCCCGGCACGCCAAGCGTCGAGGTAAGGAGCCGGCGGAATGGCACCGCGGCGAACGGACCACTCCTTGCCAGGACAGGGCGGCGATATGCCGAAGTGCACATGGCACCCCGACGTGCGTCCGGTGAGTCCTACCGTCCCAAGCCGTTGATCCACGACGACATCGCCGTCGGGAGAAACCGCTGCGTCAATCTCGTCAAGATGCGCCAGGTAGTAGCGCACACCGTCATCACCGAGGATCGTGATCGAGCGCCCTCCCCGGGTTGCCGGGTTGTCGACGTCTGGATCCCAGAGGTTGACAGCGCGTACCTCGATCGCGACACCGTTTACCGGGGACACGATCTCCGCACCGCACGAGGCGAAGATGTCGGTGGCCGGGTAGCCGGCGTGACTGTCACCCCATCCCGCGGAATCGAGAATGCGAAGCGGCACCCCGTAGGGCGTTGTCGTCGGCACTCTCATCGTCGGTGTGACAGTTGTTGTCGCAGCCATCGTTGTTGTGGGCATGGTGTTCGGCGGCGTCGCAGGCTGAGCTGTAGTCGCTACCGCACCGGGCGGCCCCGCTGTCGTGGGCGTTGACGGGCCGTCGTCCGAGATCCGCGTCGCCTCGGATTCGAAGGTTTGCGACAGATCACTCGGATCACTGGAGCCAATACCGATCGATGTGGTGGCGGCGTCGGTGCCCTTCTGCTCGCCTGCGCATCCGGAAGCCACGGCCAGCGCTCCCACAGCGAGCACCATCCGCCATCCGGGGTACCTCATCGCACGACGACTGCAGAGACGCCGGCGTGGTTGGTCCGGTCGAGTCCCGGCCCCGCGAAGAGCGACGACGCGATCGTCAGATGAGCGGGAGTCACGGGCCGACTGCCATGAACTCAACGTAGCCACGGAACAATCGGAAGTCGGCAGCGACGCTCGGCCCATTGATCGGCGCGGTCCTGACATACGATGAAGACTCGACGAGAAGGAGACGCGTATGTGGTGGATCGGTGGGATCATCGGGCTGATCATCTGGATTCTGATTGCGTTTTGGCCTGCCAGGGTCGCGAGCCGAAAAGGGCACAGCTGGCTCGGCTACTTCATCCTCAGCATCTTCTTCTTCCCGCTGGCGCTGATCATGGCCTACGTGGTGCGGGACCGCCGGGTTCCCGGATACTGACGCCAACGGTCACTCACTCGCGCCGAACAGGACTCAGATCACCCGCATCGCGCCTGCGCGGTACCTTTTGCAGATGCCGGCCGTCGCATCCACCGAGATCGAGTCGGTCGTGCGCAGAACCATCGCGGCGTACAACGCCGCGACAGCCTCAGAAGGCGGCACCGTTGTGAAGTTCCTGGGTGACGGATCGATGTTGGCATTTGAGTCAGCGCGAGGAGCGGTGCGGAGCGCCATCCGGATCCAGAACGAAACGGCAGCTGCAGACTTCGCAGTCCGTGTCGGAATCCACAGCGGCGAGGTCCTGCGCACGGAGAACGACCTCCTCGGCCTGACCGTCAACAAGGCCGCTCGAGTGGCCTCAGCCGCAGCCGGGGGCCAGATCATGATCTCGTCGACTACCCGCGACCTTGTTGGATCGATGGAGGGTTACGCGACCGGCGAACCCATGACGGTGACACTCAAAGAGATATCCGGTACTCACCACATCGTCCCGGTCACCTGGTGAGGATCTCTTCCGCCGGAGCCGCTCGAGCGGTGGCTGGTGTAACCACGGTGAGTGCCCGAAGGGCGGTGCGGCCCGGACCTCGACTTCGGGATCTGACGAGTCAGTCGTCAGCACCGGACGCGGTGCCGGTGATCCGCACCGCGACCTCGTACAGGCCCCAGCACAGGTACTCGTAGGTGGCGCCTGTCGCGGCGCAGTACTCCTGCCACGCCCGATACTCGTGCTGCTTCCAATTCGGGTAGTTGAAGTACTCGTTGAAGACGATCACGGACCCGGTGCGCAGCCCTGGGCCCACGTGGTCGAGCACGGTCTTGGCCGAGGAGTAGATGTCCGAGTCGACGTGGACGAACGCGATCGGCCCCGGGTTCTCGGCGACGAACGTGGGCAACGTGTCGTCGAACCAACCCTTGACGAGTTGCACGTTCGGCTCCACGGTCGGGATGCCCTCCCCGGCGAAGGCCCCCTTGCTGAGCGTGTAGCCGGACCACGCCTCGGGCAGACCCTCGAACGAGTCGAAGCCGTGGAGCGTCCACGACGGCCGCAGGCGGGCGACGTGGTCGATCGTCGAACCGCTTCGCACCCCGAACTCGAGGTGCAACCCCTCGACGCGCGTGTGCGCCACCGCATACGACAGGACCTCGAACGCGTCGTTGCGGATGATCGCGTCACGCATGTCTGACTTGATGTAGGCCACGGTCTCGTCGAGCGCGTCCTCGAGGAGCGCGTACCGTGGATGCCAGCGGTTCGAGTAGTAGAGACGTCCGTAGAACGAGTCGGTGGCCACGTTCACCAACCTGGCGATCGCGCCGACCACGACGCGGCGCAGTCGCGAGCGGATCGGCGGGTACACGACGCCGCAGGGTAACCGCCCTCGGTCGGGGACGGGCAGCGCCGACGATCGAGTCGAGAGGACGTCCCTTCCTCTCGATACCGGCAGCCGCTACGGGTCGACCGAACCGGGGTTGAGCAGCAGCGCGATCACGCTGTCGGAACGGAACGTCTCGACGACCGAGGGGTGCGCGGCAATGAGTTCGACGGCGTCGCGGTCCTCGCGGATGTGGCCGTGGAGGAACCACGTCCGGCGCTCCCCGACCCGTTCGAGCACGGCATCGAGCGCCAGACTCGTGATGCACCGCTCGGCAACGATTCCCGCCTCGTCGAGGTGTTCTCGGTAGTACTGCAGTTGCTGGTCGGACAGGCAGTACGCAAAGACGGCGTCGTCCTCGCCGGCGGTGTCGGCGATCCACTCGATCGCGGGCTCGACGTCCCAGCGGTCGTAGGGGTCCACGATCAGACTGGCGGCAGATCTCCCTGCGGCCACGACGACCACGACGGCGGCGATGCCTGCCAATACCGTCCGCACCCTGTCGGGCACCACACCGGGCGACGATCGTCGTTCGAGCAGAACGTCGAGACCATGGGCGGCCGCAACCGCGACGAGTGGCACGAGCGCGAGGATGAGCCGACCCCGGAACGGATAGAGCTCGAGCACCGCGGCTGCGGCGAAGGCCCCGACGATCGCCAACGCGGCGGGGACGACGGCGAGCCAGTTGGCGATCGACCGGGAGAGCCCCGCGGATCGTCGATCGTTGCGGACAGCCGAGGCAACTCGAACCACGCCGGCGATGACCAACCCCCACAGGGCCAGAGCAACGATCCGACTCCCCGTCGTGATCCACGCCGGATCCTCGGTGTGCAGCGGGACGCCGATGTGGGTCACGGTCAGGTGCGACAGACCGACAGTCGTGCGGACCCACCACTCGACGTGTGCCGCGCTGGTCGGCAGGGGGGCGAACGCGTCGGCCCAGAAGTCCTGCATGATCGCCGGCTTGGCAAGCTGCGTCCACATCAACGCGACCGCCCATGCGACGAAGATCACAGCGCCCGGCGCGATGAGGTACCGGACCGCTCCGCCGACCCCGCGCGAGCGAGCTTCGGTGAGAAGCCACAGCATCCCGAGCACAGGGACGATCAGCAGACTGGGGATACTGAACGCCAGCATCACCAGCGCGAGCACGACAAGTGGGACGCGGCCGAGTGCCCCCCGTTCCGCGACCGCCACGACTGCGATCATCGCGAGAAGTGCTTCGACCCCGTACTGCTTCACCTCGTCCGAGTAGTAGATCAACGACGGCGACAGCGCGATCACGCTGACCAGGAGGAACCGAGCCGGGCGGTGCTCGATCCAACGCGAGGCGTAGACCACGGCGACCACCACCAGTGCAATGCCGCAGACAAGCGGGAACAGTCGCAGCATCATCTCGTCGGACGAGATGGCATCGGCGAGGTGACCGACCACCCAGAAACCCGGCGGCGCCAGCTGGTTGCGGGGTGAACGCTGGGTGAGCGCCTCGACAACGCTCAGCTCAGCGAGGTCGTTGGCGACCAATGCCTCGTCGGTCCACAGGGAACGGCCCGACAAGAACTGCCGGAGCCGCACGGCCACGCCGAGCACTGCCACGACGACGATCTCGACATCGGCCCACGCCCGTCGCCGGCCCGCTCGGAACACGGGTTGGACCCTATCCGAGGGTCGTCGAGTCGGCCGGCCGTTGCGGTGGACCAGGTCACTCGGTTGCCACCTGTTCTTCGCTCTGCCAGGCTGACGAGATGCGACCACGCGCAACACTCGACTTGTGACGGCGTTCGGCCGCAGGACCAGCGGCAACCTCCAGAAACACGAGACGGGAAATCCGCTACAGCGCTACTTCATCGACCGCTTCCACGCAGAGGTGATCCGACTCCTCGGGACGGTGCAACCCGATGCAGTTCTCGACCTTGGATGCGGTGAAGGTTTTGTGCTGGAGGCGCTGGTCGAGGCGGGGTTCGACGCCGAACTGGTCGGGATCGACAACTCCGAGGACGCAGTCGCCCACGCATTGGAGCGCGTTGGGTCCCAGGCCGAGATCCTCTGCGATGACGTTCGCGAACTGAGCGACCTGCCGCGCCGTTTCGATGTCGTGATGATGCTGGAGGTGCTCGAGCACCTGGACGATCCCAATGCGACGCTCCGGTTGCTCGGTTCACTCACCACCGGTCATGTTCTCCTCAGCGTCCCACGGGAGCCGTACTTTCGGGGCATGAACGTGTTGCGGCTCAAGAACGTGCGCCGGCTCGGCAACGACCCGGAACATGTTCAGCACTGGACCCGATCAGGGTTCGAACGGCTGGTCGGCAATCGCTTCTCGATCGTCGGGCGCGGTCGAGCGTTCCCGTGGACCCTGCTCCTGCTCGAGCCGACGGCGACCGCTTCCGAAACGTGACCGTTCGGAGAGCTCTAATCGTCGGGCTGGCGGTTGCCAGCGCGGTGTTCATCGCCATACAGCTGACCGAAGGCTGGAGCCGGATCAGCGACAAACCGCTACCCGAATCGGCGCCGATCGCAG
>JASJHI010000241.1:0-4077 GCA_033791105.1 Acidimicrobiia bacterium
TTTTGTGACTGGTTTTCAGCGGTGTGCTCTTCCGATCTCCTCGTTCTGTTGATGGTGGGGGTGCGGACGGGTGTGGCTTTGGTTGCTTCACCGGTCCGCTCCACCTGGTGCCGAGCCGGACTACTTCCGCTGCCTCCTCGCCGTCCCGTCGACGCCGGTGATCTGTCGTATAAGTGTTCTTGCTTCAAGGTCGGGGAACACTTATACTGGTCGGATGGTGATCGACCGTCGAACTCGGCGTTGGGGCGCTGGCAAGGCTGCGGCTGTTCGCTGTCTGTACACAGCATCGTGTCCGTTGACACAAGTGGAGATCGCAGCCGCGGTCGGTGTGTCGCAGCCGGCGGTGTCGCAGTACCTGTCGAGTCTTCATGCCAACGGCGATGTGTCATTCGCCGACCCGGGCTGGCTGGCGAACCGGGCGCAGCTGCCAAGTTCGTACTGGGAGAGTTACGCTTCCCGCTTCGCCGACCAGTCGTGTTGGTACCGCATCGACGCGCCAACGGCTCAGGTTGCTGATCTCGTCGAGCGCGTCCCGGAGTTGATCGTGTCGGGTGATGTGGCCGCCGATGTTGTCGCTCCGTGGAAGGTCCCGGCCGTCGGCATCGTCTACGGCGGTGTCGCTGATTCGATAATCGGCGACCTCGGGTTCGTCCGGGCAGACACGCCGTCGACGGCGAGCGTGCTCCTTCGACCAGTGCCAGAAGCGAGCTTCGCAACCGACGCAGTCGAACATCAGTCGATGTCGATCGCGCCATATCTGCATCTCGTCGCCGACTTGATCGGCCTCGGTGGCGACGACCGCCGAGAGGCGGCAGCGCGCTTCGAGCAGCTTGCAACGTGAGCGTCAACGACGACACATCGAGGCTGCACTTCATCTCGACATCGGGCGCGTCCGATGGCAGCTTCGTCGCGATCTCGGAGATCGGTGCCCTGCTGAGTGGTGAGCCGCATCGACTGATCGGCGGCGTCGCGGTCGTGCTCCATCAGTACCGGCTCGGTATCGACCACCCGATTCGTGCAACGGCCGACGCGGACTTCGGGGTCCCTCCGTTTGCGTTGCAGGACGACTCGCTGGTCGGTGCGGTCGCATCGCTCGGGTACGAACGGTCAAGTGGGAACCGGTGGGTTCGCGCGCTGTCGGGAGAGCGGAGGGCGACGGTCGACTTGCTCGTGCCGAGCTTCCGCTCGCGGCTGCGGGCCTCGGTACAGGTCGGGTCGACCAACTCGCCGGAGGACGGCGGTCTTGCCGCAGCGCTTCGTCGGCCAGCAGTTCCCGTGTCAGCTGATGCGACGCTCACCGATGGCACGGTGGTCTCGCTCGACGTGGCGCTTCCCGACCTGGCGAGTCTGCTCGGCCTGAAGCTGCACGCTCGAAGGGTTCGCTCGGTCGATCGCGACGCCGTCGACCTTTGGACCTGTCTCGAGTTGCTCGCTGCGGCGGGTCAGACATCGACCTTCGGTGACCACGACTTCGACGCTGTTCGTGGGCAGCTCTCCATAGAGTTCGCGGACGACGGTCCGTCGATGTCGGTCGCGGCAGCGGGCGTGGACGACGACGAGGCGGCGCGCCGTCGGACTCGCCTCCGCGGCCTCGTTCGTGCGGTGTCGAGCGCGACCTGATCTGACCGGGTCGATCATCGCGGTGTCGGTGTTCATTCGAGCTCTTCGGAGTAGCGGGCTCCACGCGGTTGCGCCGAGATCACGAGCGAGAACTACCGACGGCACGATGCAGACCATCGCTCCGAAGATCGGTAGAGCGTGACGACGTTCCGGCAGTTGCTGGAGTTCTTCGAGCAGTCGGCCATGCCCGGTTCGCGACCTCTGCGGCCTGAAAAGGTGCACAAGAGGTGCACAAGACTCGGCGGAAATCACCGATATCGGAGCACGCTGGACGGACGTCCTGGAACGAAACCCCAGGTCACGGCGTTCTGGACGGATCACGTCGCACCCGCCGGACCCCATCGGACGAACCTAAACCCCCCTTCCACTTGAAGTGGAGTGCGGGTTCAAATCCCGCCCCGGGCACTCAGCTGCTGGTGTTCTGTGAATCGGACTAGTTGACGTCGTAGGCGAAACGGAGAGGTTCGATCCGTCGTCGGCCTCGATCAGGTCTCTCGCGTCGCAGCTGCCTCAGCTGGTCAGAAGCCGGTCCCCGAGCGTTTCGGTCAAGAAATTCAGGCTTCGATCAGCCTGGTCGATCGTGCCGCACTCGACACTGAGGAAAATCTCGCGATCGAGCGGGTCGAGGATCTGGAAGACCCTCTCCCAATCGACGAGACCGTCCCCGCATGCGCATCCGACAGGTGTCCCCGTGACGGCGCCACGCTCACGTTCGCTGTGCTCGAGGCTGATGTCCTTGGCATGTACATGTCGTACGTGATCGCGCACCGCAAGCAAGCCGTCGTAGGGGTCTTCGACCGCCGCCAGGAACGAGTTGCCCGTATCCCAGTTGATGGCGATCCACGGTGAGTCGACGAGGCCGACGATCCGCAGGAGGCCATCGGCGGTCTTTGTGTAGATACCGTGCGGCTCGATGCACACGAAGACCTCGTGGCGCGCAGCGACTAGTGCGACCTGATCGAGGGTGTAGCGCATCACATCGTGGGCCTGCTCGTCGCCCATCCAGTCCGGTTTGAGCATCTCATCACTGTTGACGAACTCGGCGCCGACGGAATCAGCCAGCACGATCGCCCGGGTCAATCTGGGTATCGCTGCCTCGGGCTTCATCAGTGGGCTGTGCCCGCTGATGCTGCTGATCAACAACCCGGACCCGTCGACGATCTCCTTCATGAGTAACGGATCTTCTTCCATCGAGAAGGAGTGGAAGTATCCGACTTCGCTGAGCAGTTCCCAACCGGTGTGCACCATCGGCTCGATGTAGTGGTAGCCGAGTTCGCTGGCCTTCGCGACGCCGGCCCTGAACGACATGTCTGCGCTGCGGCAGTACTCCATGTTCAGACTGATTCGGTACCTGGTGCTCACGATGACTCCTTGTGTGTCGGCGGACCCTTTGATTATCCACCCCGTCCGGTGAAATGTCTTCCACGATGGACCAGTGGTAAAATTTCGACACGGCACTCAATGCCGCTATCCGACGGGAGCATCACCAGTGGCCGGCGCCGCAACCTTCGAAGCACCTCATGACATATGGATGGCCGATACCTGCCAGCCGCTCGATGACGCTTGGCGCCGGGGCGATGTGGCGCTCGAGGCGTTCGCGCGGGGCACCTACCCCGGGGTGAGACTGCCGGAGAACACGCTCGCCGGGCTGAAGACGGTGGGGTTCTGGGACGCACCTCGTGAGCAGGCATGGGGGCTCGACTGGCACCGCAACGAGGGGATCGAGATCACCTACGTCGCCAAGGGAAGTGTCAAATTTTCTACCGGACGCGGGCAGTGGCGGCTGCGTGGCGGAGATCTCACAATCACCCGGCCGTGGCAACGCCACCGGGTCGGTAGCCCGAATATCGACGCCTGTCAGCTGCACTGGCTGATGATCGACGTCGGGGTTCGCCGTCCACAGCAGCCTTGGAAGTGGCCGGACTGGATCGTCTTGTCCGAGCCAGATCTGGCGCACCTCACGAACCTGCTCCGCCATTGCGAGGAGCCCGTCTGGCCGGGCGGGTCGTCAATCGGTCGGGTGTTCGGTCGGATCGGCGAGCTGGTGCAATCCGGACCGCCCGATCCCTCACGCGAGTCGCGTTTGAGGTTGGCGATCAACGAAATCCTCGTAGAACTGTTGAGCTTGTTGGAACGCGAGGTGGTCGTGCTTGACAATCACCTGTCGACAGTGATGCGGACGGTCGAGTACTTCCTTGCCGAGGAGCTGCCCGCTCAGGTCGAGCTCGGTTGGGATCTCGCAACGATGGCAGCGCACTGTGGCCTCGGCCGTACGCGGTTTGCCCACTACGTGCAAGAGATCGTGAACATGCCGCCGATCCGCTACCTGACCGAGTGTCGCCTCGAACGCGGACGAACGCTACTCGTCGATCGGCCTGACATGGGGATCACCGAAGTCGCCTACGCTTGCGGATTCGGGTCCGGTCAGTACTTCGCGACAGTGTTTCGAGACCGCTC
>JASJHI010000242.1:0-5452 GCA_033791105.1 Acidimicrobiia bacterium
CCCCGAGTGGGAGTCCGCACCGGCCGGATCAGCGGAACCGAGGTCCATCAGCCGCCGTAGGCAGCACCTGAGATGGCTCCGAGATCGTCGTACACCTGCTCGTCGAACGAAGCGAGCACGACGAACGAGTCGTCGAGTGTCGCCTGCGCCTCGGCCGAGGCACCGCACAACACACCACCGTTGAGGCCTTGCTCGGTCGGGAACTGGTATGTCGCACCCTCCGTCAATTCCCCTTCGATGATCAGACGGAGCGCTTCGGATGCGTACACGCCGCCATCGAAGACGACACCGCCGGTCCAGGCGATGTCGCGTTCACACACGTCGGCAGGACCGGCGGCGAAGACCGCCATGCCTTCGTCGACGCCGAGTTGGCCGACAGGGTCGAGCGCGCCGCCGAGATAGGCGTAGGCAAGCGTTGCACCGTTCGCCTGCGCGTTGGTGAGTGCCGCCGTGGCGTTCGCGGAGTTGTCGAAGTCGAACTCGAAGTCGCCGGTTCCGACGTACTCCATCGTGAAGCTCGGATCGACTGACTGCAGCCCGTAGACGGTGGCGTCGTAGGCCTCGACCTCGAAGTTGATGTCACAGCAACCGAGGAACACGGCACTCGTGCCTCCCTGCTCTTGCAGAGCGGCACCCATGGCGGCACCAGCGGTGTAATGGATCGCTGCGCCCCAGTCGGTGGCCTGGGCCAGACCCGGAAGCTCCTGGAAGCCGGCACCGCAGTTGCAGTACCAGAAGATCTCCGGGAACTCCTCGGTGAGGTCGGGAAGGGGCTCGGCGATCTCGCTGGCTCCCACCTTCAAGATGTCGACGCCCTGCTGCGCAAGATCGGACAACGCCTGCGCGGCCTCGGCTGGCCCGATGTTGTCACTGACGATCGGCGGGGCGAACCCGTTCTCCGCGGAGTACTCCTCGGCGAAGTTCACCAACGACTGGTAGTAGCCGTTGTCGTCGCGCGGGCCTGCCGCGGCGACGCCGATCGTGACGGTGCCGTCGCCGTTGGCGTCGAACGTCGCGACGATCGCGTCGGTTTCCGGTTCGGCCTCGGTGTCGGCCGGCGCGTCGGTTTCGGCGGGTGCGTCGGTTTCGGCCGGTGCTTCAGTCTCGGCCGGCGCGTCGGTGTCGGCGGGTGCTTCCGTCTCTGCGGGTGCTTCCGTCTCTGCGGGCGCCTCCGTGTCCGCGGATCCCGACGATCCGTCGTCGTCACCGCACGCCGCCGCCACCAGGGCAACGGTCATACACAGCGCCAGTGGACGCAGTCCCTTCTTCAGAACCTTCATGGCTCCCCCTTCGTTGTTGCTTGGTTGTGTTTTGAAATCAAGAGCTGGTCGCGCTGGGCCAGGCCCGGCGATACCGCTGGACGAGCCAGCGGTTGAACTGGATGTGGCTCTCCTCTTGCCACGAGTAACGACCGCGCGGCGCATACCGAGACCGCAGGCCGCGTTGGACTTTGGCGGTCGCGTCCTGGTCCTGCTCGACGAAGACCTGTACGCCGGCGTCGGACAGTGCCATCTTGCGCTCGAACAGCGGATCGTCGAGCGCAGACGGATGGAAGATGTAGCCGATCTCCACGTCGATCGTCTCGGCTCCAGTGGGACGGACGAGGAAGAAGAAGCACTGGTCCGGCGCGGTGCCGAAGCACAGGGTCGGGGGGATCAGAGCGAACGTCGACCGCGTGCGTTCTTCCTCGGTGAGGTCGGGGAACACGTCCATGATCACCCGGTGCGTCGCGTTGAAGCCGCCGTCGATGTGGGTGTATCCCGCGGTCCGGAAGACGACGTTGGAGTCGTCCGACCATGGCACTGGGAAGGCCGACATGCTCGACGGGCAGAAGTCCTGTACGTACTCGTGCAAACGGTTGGCGTGATAGCCGTCGTTGAAGTTCTCGAACATCACCTTCCAGTTCCACGGCAGGTCGTGGAGGGTGAACGTTCCGGGGCACACCGCGTGTTCGAGGTCGTAGTTGGCGAGGAACGGCGTGTAGCGCTCGAGGGACGGTCCGAGCGGAGGTGCGTCGGGATCGAAATTGACGAAGACGAATCCGAGCCACTCCTCGACGCGGAGTTGTGGGAGACCGAAGTCGGCCTTGTCGAACGCCTCGGTTCGCTCCATCGCAGGAGCTCCGAGGAGTCGACCGTCGAGCCCGTAGATCCAGTGGTGATACGGGCACTTGAAGGTGGAGTTGTTCCCGCTTCCCTCGCACACCTGCATCGCGCGGTGCTGGCAGACAGCCGACATCGCGCAGACCGAGCCGTCCTTGTTCCGAGCGATGATCAGGGGCTCGCCGACGATCGTGACGGTGAACCAGTCGCCGACCTCGGGAATGCGTTCGGCCCGCCCGACGCACAACCACTCCTTCATGAACAGGGCTTCGGTCTCGAAGGCGAGGAACTCGCCGGACGTGTAGAGCTCGGGGGGCAACGTCGCGGCGGCCGACACATCGGCGATCGAAGCGTCGAGGCTTGCCAACAGATCGGTGTTCAGTACGGTCACGATCGCTGCACCTCCTCTTTCAACAGGAACTTGCGGATCTTGCCGACGCTCGTTCGCGGCAACTCGTCGAGCATGGTGATATCACGCGGCTGCTTCGCCTTTCCGAGTCGGCCGCTGCACCACTCGAGGAGCGCGTCGCTCGTCGGCGGCTCCGCGGGGTCGTTGGGGACGACGAAAGCAACCGGAACCTCATCGCGCACGGGGTCGGGCGCGCCGACGACCGACGCCTCGAGGACCAACGGATGCGCGGTGAGCACCGCTTCGACCTCGACGGTCGACACGTTCTCACCGGCCACCTTGAGTACGTCGGAGCGGCGGCCGTCGAAGAAGAAGCGGCCATCGATGTCCCGCGAGGCGCGGTCTCCCGTACGGAACCACGTGCCATGGAAGCTGGCCGCCGTGGTCTCGGGGTCGGTCAGGTACTCCCTGAACAGCGTGGTGCCGGGTGCGCCGCGGACGACGAGCTCGCCGACCTCGCCGGCCGGGACCTCGGCGCCATCCGCGTCGTGGATCTCCACCTCGCAACCCGGCGTGACGAAACCCATCGAGTCGGCCCGCTGGTCGATTGCGTTGTCGGTGAGGACCGCCGGGATCGTTTCGGTCATCCCGTACAACTGTCGCGGGCGACAGCCGAACCAGTCCGCCAGAGTCTCGTACTGGTCGTCGGCGAGGTTCTGTGCGAACCAGCAGTGCCGGAGCGCGAGGCCGTCGACCGGGCGGCCCCGAGCGAGGATCATCCGCAACGGCGCCGCGAAGAGGCTGGCGCACGTGGCTTGATGCCGGACAGCCTGGGGGAGGAAGCCGCTGGCCGAGAACGTGTGCATCAGCGCGATCGAGGCGCCGACCCAGATTGCCGATGCGAATGAGTAGTACTGGGCGTTGGCGTGGAACATCGGGAGCACGACAATCTGCCGGTCGTCGTGGCGAAGATCCGCCGCCTCGGCCATCACCTTTCCGGCGAACGCATAGTTGGCCTGTGTGACGACGACCCCCTTCGGGCGACCGGTCGTGCCGCTGGTGAACATCACCGCGGCCGCATCGTGCGCGCCGTAGGTCGGCCACGCTGTGAATTGCTCGGCGGGGAGCCACTGCAGCTCCGAGTCGGCCTCATCGGTCGGGAACACCGCGATGTCCCCTGCTGCTGGTCGATAGACGTCGAGACGGCTCTCGGCACAGAATCCGGCGACGGGTTGCGTGCGTCCGATGTGATCCTCGAACTCAGCGGTCCGTCCCATCGGATCGGAGGGCACGATGCACCCGCCGAGTCGCACCGTCGCGATCCAGGCGGCGATGAATGTCGGACAGTTCGTGAGCGCGAGATGGACCGAGCCGCCAGGGCCGACGTCGTGAGCAGCGAGCTCTGTCGCCATGCGTGCGACGACGATGTCGAATTCGGCGTAGGTCCAGTCGGTGACCGCGCCGTCGGCGGCCTCGAACGTGAGGAACGGGGCGTCGGGGCGCGTCGCTACTGCATCGACCCAGACCTGGGCGAATGTCGTTGCGTCGGACCACTCGGCCACGGTCACTCCGCCGGCCCGTCTCCGCCGCCGCCGGGAAGTTCGAGCCGAACCACATCGGTGCCGGACAGGCTGATGCGCGCTTGTGTCTCGACGGGGTCGCCGTTGACGAGGAACTTTCCGGTCGCTCCGGGCTCGCCACCGAAGACACCGAGCGGGGCGTCGGCGAGCCGACTGGTGACGGCGTTGAGTTGCCACGCCTTCTCGGTGTCGACGCTGAACTCGATGACTTGCCCGAGCCCGCCGGTCTGTGCTCCGCCGCCACCGGAGTCGGGACGTAGTGACTTCTCGCGAAACCGGATCGGTGCTGAGGCTTCGACGACCTCGATCGGCACGGCGGACACGCCGGTGGGGTACGAACACGCGCTGAGTCCCGGCTTCGTCGCCCGAGCGCCCACCCCGCCGGCGTAGGTGAACATCGCCGTGATGAACGGACTTCCATCTGGATGGTTGCCGTTGACCTGCATCGTCCACACCGCGCCGGACCCTTCGGCCATCGCGGCCTCGGGGCGAACCTGTGCCAGCGCCTTGAGGAGCGCGTTCGGGAGGAACATCCCGACAACGTGACGAGCGGTACCGGGCTGCGGTGACACAGCGTTGACGATCGTTCCTTCAGGCGCTTCGACCTTGATCGGCCTGAGACTGCCGTGGTTGTTGGGGATGTCGGGGTTGAGGACCGAGCGCACGGTGAAGGTCGTGTAGGCGTGTGTGTAGTTCATCACCACGTTGATGCCCCACGGTGACGCTTCGGACGTGCCCTCGTAGTCGACGGTGATCTCGCCCGCGTCGCTGTCGACTCGCAGCGAGCACACGATGTCGATCTTCGAGCCGTCGGCGAGGTCGAGGATCGCGCTGGAGTCGTAGCTGCCGCTCGGCAGCGCACGGATGCTCTCGCGTGTGGCGGCCTCGGAACGCTCGATGATCTCGTCTGCGAGGTCCTCGATGTCGTCGAGACCGTGTGCTTCGCACAGCGTGTTCAGTCGTTGGGCTCCGACCTCACCCGAGGCCATCTGGGCGTGGAGGTCGCCGGCCATGTGGTCGGGTTGGCGCACGTTCGACAGGATGAACTTCCACACGTCCTCGTTGCGTTCGCCGCGCGTGAGCAGCTTGCAGATCGGGATCCACAGCCCTTCCTCGAACACGTCGCGGCCGCCGGCACCGATGCCGTATCCGCCGACGTCGGTGTGGTGGATCGTCGACCCGAACAGCGCGATGACCTTGCCGTGTCGCCACGCGGGTACGAGCACCGTGACGTCGAGCAGTTGTCCCGCGGTCTTGTACGGGTCGTTGGTGATCAGGACATCACCCTGCTGGAGCGTGTCGACCGGGTACTCCTCGAGCATCTTGGCCGCCCCGATTGCCAGTGAGTTGATGTGACCCGGCGTGCCCGTGACCGCCTGGGCCACCATGCGTCCGCGGCGGTCGAAAACGGCGTTGGCCAG
>JASJHI010000243.1:0-7352 GCA_033791105.1 Acidimicrobiia bacterium
CATCAGTCGGTCGGACTGATCGCCCACGAGATCGAGGCCAGTGGAGTCCCCACGGTCGGATTGACGTCTGCGCGCACGATCACCGAACGCGTGCGGCAGCCGCGCGCCGTATTTCTCGACGCCCCGCTCGGCCACACGAGCGGGCCGCCCGGCGACCGTGAGATGCAGCGCCACATCGTGTGCCGGGCGCTCGAACTCGCGACCGAGATGATGGTCCCACCGGCGATCGAGGACCTCGACCTGCGGTGGCGCCACGATGACTGGAAGTCCAAGCCGCTGAGTTGGAATCGCACGCGCGAGGACGCGGGGCCCACCGCCGGGTCGGGCGCGTCGTCGAAGACTCTCGACACGCGCACGCAGCGCACGGACGAACCGCAATACCAGACCGACGACGACCGGCGCGCCGCCGGCGCCGTCGATCCCGACGAGCAGTGCCTGACGTGCATCGGCCTGCGACCGACCGACGGCGCACCGAACCAGGAGTGAAGCCATGCCGACCGCACCGACCCTCACCGTCACCAAGGCCGAGCCGAACATCGGCGCCCGCATCGATGGCGTCGACCTGCGCGCCATCGGAGACGACACCGGCGATGCAACGATCTCCCGGCTCCGCGAATTACTCCTCGAGCACCACGTCGTCGTCCTCCCCGGCCAGGACGTGAGCGCGCTCGAACTCGAGGCGTTCGCCTCCAAGTGGGGAGAGCTGCTCGAGCATCCAGCCACGCGTCACCACGACACGCCCTACATCCAGTGGATCGCGGCGAGCGGCACGCGCGGCGGCCAGTTCGGAACCTGGCACTCCGACATGACGTGGCATCCGACGCCACCCTCGATCACGATGTTGCACGCCCGGAAACTCCCGGATGCAGGTGGCGACACGGCATTCGTCAACCAGCACCTCGCCTATGAGACCTTGCCCGAGCAGCTCCGCGAGACACTCGACGGTACCGACGCGTTCCACTCCGGAAAGGTGTTCGGGCCAGAGACACCCGACTCGGTCCACCCAGCGATCCGCACGCATCCCGAATCGGGTCGTAAGGCGCTCTACGTCAACGCCGCGTTCACGCGCTCGCTCGTCGACCTCGATCCCGAGGTGAGCAAGTCCGTGATGGCCAAGACGCTGCTCCACGCCACCCGCGTCGAGTTCATGTATCGCCACCGGTGGGACCTCCACGACCTCGTGATCTGGGACAACCGATCGGTGATGCACTGCCCGTCGTTCGACTACGAGGGCGAGCGCTTCATGCACCGAGCCGTCGTGTCCGGCGGTGTTCCCGCCTGAGTCAGCGCCCGGGAACCGACAGGGGAATCGTCCGCGGCGCCGCGTTCAGTTCCTCGATCGCGAAACCGGCGGCCGCCTTGTACCCGGCCATGAACTCCTCGATCTCTCCACGGGGGATGAGATCGTCGCCGTCGTCGAGCGTTGCGCCGGGGGAATCGCGTCGGCGCTCCTCGACGATCCCGAGGATCGAGATCGGTCCCGCACCGCGATTGCGCAGCACGAGTGCCGACATATCGTCGAGCAACGCCGACTCGTAGGCGAGTAGCGCGTCGACGCCGACGCCGTGAGTGAGGATCTCGCGCCCGACCACACGCGCGTCGACGATCGCTTGGCTCGCGCCGTTCGAGCCGACCGGATACATCACGTGGGCGGCATCACCGATCAATGCGGTCGATCCATCGACCCACCGGGCGACCGGGTCGCGATCCACCATTGGATACTCGAACACCTCGTCGGCGTCGCGGATCATCGCCGGCACGTCGAGCCAGTCGTACCGCCAGTCGGCGAATGCGTCGATGAAATCGCCGATCCCGACCCGGGTGTTCCAGTCGCTCCTTCGCCAGCCGTCGGCGGGGTCGAACGTCAGCTCGGCGATCCAGTTGTGGGTCTGGAGACCGGTCACGGGGTCAGGTGATGAGATCGGATAGGTGACGAAGCGTTGCTCCATCGTGCCGACCAGGACGAACGACGCACCGGTCCGGATGGGCAACCCCTCGGCCGTGCCGCGCCACAGCACGGCGCCACCCCAGAGTGGTTCACCCTCTTCGGGGTACATCTGCGCGCGGGCCGCGGAGCGGAGGCCGTCTGCGCCGATCAGCACCTGTCCTTCGATCGCGCTGGTTCCGGTGTCGGTCTCGAACAGCGCAGTCGTCGCGCCCGACGCTTCGCTCTCGTATCCGGCCAGCCGGTGCCCGGTGACGACGGCGTCGGGCCCGAGCCGATCGCAGACCGCGTCGTACAGCATCATCTGCAACCGACCGCGGTGGACGGAGAACTGCGGCCATCGATATCCCGCCGCCAGCCCTCGGGGTTCGGACCACACGTCTCGTCCGTTGCGCTCTGCGAGCGCCCATTCGCGAGTCGGCACGCCGATCGCGGCCAGTTCGCCGGCGAGGCCCATGTCGTGCAGTTCGCGCACCGCGTTCGGCTGGAGGTTGATGCCGACGCCGATCGGTCGCAGCGCGCGGGCCGATTCGTAGACGGTTGCCTCGACGCCGATCTCGTGACACGTGAGCGCCATCGCCAGCCCGGCGATCCCGCCCCCGGCGATCAGGACGTCGACCCGCTCCACACACGGACGGTACACGGGCGTCCGCGAGACTGGCAGCGTGGTGCACCGTTTCGGGGACGTCGAGATCGACGAGGCGTTCGGCGAGATCCGGATCGCTGGTGCCGCGCAGCCGGTCGAGCCGCAGGTGATGGCGGTGTTGTCGACGCTCATCCGCGAGCGCGACCGCGTCGTTCACAAGGACGAACTACTCGACGAGGTGTGGGGGAGCCGCCACGTCAGCGCCTCCGCGCTCACCAGCCGCATCAAGTCGGCCCGTCAGGCGGTCGGTGACACCGGTCGCGAGCAGCGCGTGATCCGCACCGTCCATGGACGCGGCTTCCGGTTCGTCGCCGAACTCGACCCGGCTGAGGCTCCGGCGGGCTCGGCCTCTGCCGCCGCTGCTCCAGACCGCACTGCCACAGAGGTCGGTCGCGCCGAACTGCGGCCGACGCGCGGGCTGGACGAAGGGTGGCCGCTCGTCGCCCGCGACGCGGAGCTGGCGAACATCCGAGCGGGCATCGATCGTCCCGATGTCGGCGGCGTCATCCTGACGGGACCGCCTGGGCAGGGCAAGAGTCGTCTCGCCCGGGCCGTGATCGAGACGGCGAGGGAGGCCGGCTTCCCGGTGGCCCGAATCAACGGGCACTCGGAGGCGGCCTCCATTCCCCTCGCCGCTTTCGCGCACCTCCTCCCCGCCGACGTGCTCGAGGTGGTGGGGCTCCAAGGCGAACTGGCGCGCAGTGTCCTGTTCCAGCGCGCCCGCACCTCGATCGCGGAACTCGCACGCACCGGACGACTGGTGCTGATGGTCGATGACATCGATCGTGTCGATTCGCTGTCGGTCGCGCTGATCGGTTCGCTGATCGAGGATGGGTCGATCTTCGCCGTGCTGACCCAACGCGTGACGCAGGATCCCGGCGCCGAGGAAGTGGTCGCGATGCACGATCTTGTGCGTGCGGGTCGGATCCGGCATGTTCGACTCGGTCCAGTGCCCGCGGACCATCTCACAGCGCTGTTGTCCCGTGTTCTCGACGGTCCGGTCGACCCCGCCTGTGCGGAGGTTCTCGTCGACGCATCGGCGGGCAATCCGGGCATGTTGCGACAGCTCGTCGAGTCGTCGCTCGCCGCTGGCACGCTCGCCCGCACGAGAGGGTTCTGGTCGGTCGCCGGACGGCTGACCACGCCGACGGACATGGCCGCCGCGATCGATGATCGGCTCGCGGGACTCGACCGCACGCACCGTGACGCGCTCGAACTCGTGGCGATCGCCGGCGACCTCGATCTCGATGTCGCGTTCGACCTGGTCGCCGACGAGGTACTCGACCAGCTCGAACTCACCGGCATGATCGCCGTCCGCGAGGTCGGCGCGTCGGCCAGAGTGCGCCTCGCACATCCGCTGTACGGCGAAATCCTGCTCGACGAACTGAGCGAACTCCGGAGCAGACGGCATCGGGCGGTCCTCGCCGACGCGCTCACTGACGCGTTCGCTGCACGCGGCGCAGCGCATCCGGCGGACCGGCTTCGGCTCGTGCAGCTCCGGATGGAATCGGACGGGGAGGTGGATGACGAGTTGTTGCTCGAGTCGGCGACGCTGGCGATCATCGAAGGTGACACGGCCCTCGCGCTCCGGCTCGCACGGCGTGTCCGCTCGGAGCCACTCCAGGCCAGGGCGATGCATCTGCGCGGCGAGGCGCTCTACCTCCGGGGCCGCTTCGACGAGGCCGGTGCTGTGCTCGAGGCGATCGATCTGACCGAGCTCGACGATGCGGCGGCAGCCTTCGTCCTGCGCCGGCTGGCGACCTGGAACTTCTTCGGGCGCTGGCGCCCACGCCATGCTCTCGATGCGCTCGCCGCGCAATTCGATCGTTGGTCCGGTCACCCCCGCGATGTGCTCGAGTCGTACTGGGTCGCGATCGCCGCGTTCGACGGTCGCTTCGCCGACGAGGCACTCGGGCGCGCCGCGAGACTCCGAACGGAGGCGGAAGGTGTTGCCCTGATCGAGGCGCAGGCCGGATCGGCGATGGCCCACCTTGTCAGGGGCGAACGTCGTCTCGCGATGGAGCGGCTGCACGACTTCAGCGAGGCGCTCGCACACCTGCCCCCGAGTCTCACCTGGTCCGGGCCGAACTACGCGAGTTCGGTGGAGGTCATGGTGCAGCTCCAGCTCGGCGACCCGGCAGCTGCGCGGGCGGTCCTCGATCGTGACTACGGGCCGGGCACACCGCCGTCGTTCCGTTTCGTCGCGTTCGCCGCTGGTCGCCTGGCGCTCGCCGACGGCAGCTATCCGCAGGTGTTCGACTGGCTCGACCCACACATCGAATTGGGCGAGATGCTCGGTATCCAGACCAATACCGCCCAGATGCAGGTGTCGACCGCACTCGCCGCACTGGCGGTCGGCGACCACGAGCGTGCCCGACGGGAGGCGTCCTCGTTGGCTGAACGGCTACCCGGCGATCCCACGACGACGCGGTTCGATCTCGAGTGGGCGATCCACCAGATCGATGCAGCCCTCGGGGACGGGCGCGCCGGCGATCGGCTCGTGGTGGCGGCGGCTGCCGCCCGCTCCGTCGGCAACACCTATAGCGAGGAGCTGCTGCTCAGCGCTGCCGTCTACAGCGGCGCCGCGGACGGGGCCGTCGACCGGCTCAGCGACCTGGCCGATACGGCCGATGGGGTGCTGACCGGACTTCGCCATCGAGCGGCCCTCGCCGCCCTCGGGCGCGAGGATCCCCAGGGCGTGCTCGCCGAGCTGGATCGCCACGGACTCCGCCACGACACCTGGCGACTGCAGCGGATTCTCGGCTAGCGCGGACTCCCGAGCGTTTCCGGTGTGGAACACGCGCGGCCGACCTCTCCGAGACCTGAGCCGCGCCGGGGAAATCTAGGACGTGATGGCGTCGGCCATGTCGAGCAGTGCCCCGATCGTGCGCCAGTTCCGAACCGTGCCCTCGAAGGGCTTCCGCCGCGCGATGATCGCCGCCAGCTTGCTGCTGCCCATCCCGTCGGGAAGGTACATGTGGACGTCGCGCCCCGCGACCGGCACCGCCAGTTCGGCCGAGGAATGAATCGCCGACGACAGCCGATCGGCCACCGCGCCGGGTTCTGCTCGGTCGGTCCTGAACACGACGTTGCCGCTCTGGATGTAGGTCGAAACGTCGCACAACTACCGTGCTCGCGATGGAGACAAGTGGGTTGCACGTCGACTATCTGATCGTCGGAGCCGGGGCGATGGGAATGGCGTTCGCCGACACGATCGTCACGGAGTCGGACAGGACCGTTGCCATCGTCGACCGCGGCGCTCGACCCGGCGGTCACTGGACCACCGCCTATCCGTTCGTGCGGCTGCACCAGCCGTCGTCGTTCTACGGGGTCAACTCCGAACCGCTCGGCAGCGATCGCATCGACGACCGCGGTGGTAACGAGGGTCTGTACGAGTTGGCCTCCGGGTCTGAGGTCGTCGCCTATTTCGATCAGGTGCTCCGCCACACCCTGCTGCCGTCGGGTCGGGTCCACTATTTCCCAATGTCCGAGTACCTCGGCGGTGGCACGTTCCGCTCACTCACGACGGGCGACGAGTATTCGGTCACCGCCGCCAAGACCGTCGACGCGACCTACATGAACGTCACGGTTCCCTCCATGGGGCCGCCCACGTACGCCGTCGCACAGGGTGTGACCTGCATCCCACCGAACGCCCTCACGGCCATCGTCGAGACACCGTCGCGGTACGTCGTCGTCGGAGCGGGCAAGACCGGCGTCGACTCGTGCTTGTGGCTGCTCGACAATTGTGTCGATCCCGACTCGATCACGTGGATCATGCCGCGCGACGCCTGGTACCTCGACCGTGGGTGTATTCAGCCCGGCGACGAGTTCGCGGTCGCAGCGATCGGCGCCTATGCCCACCAGTTCACGTCGGCCGCCGTGGCAACGTCGATCGAGGATCTCTTCGAGCGGCTCGAAGCATCTGGCGCGCTTCTGCGCCTCTACGACGGTGTCGAACCGACGATGTACCGCTGTGCGACCGTGACCGATCGCGAACTCGAACAACTTCGTGCGATCACCGATGTCGTGCGTCTGGGTCATGTCCGATCGATCGGCCTCGATGCGATCGCGCTCGATGACGGCACGATCCCGACCGACGACCGGGCCGTTCACGTCGACTGCTCTGCCGACGGCCTCGCTCGTCGGCCGGCGGTCCCCGTCTTCGGCGGCGACCAGGTGACCCTGCAGGCGGTACGCACGTGCCAGCAGGTGTTCAGCGCGGCGTTCATCGCACACGTCGATCTCGTCGGCGTCGATGACGCAGCGAAGAATCGACTGTGCGCCCCTGTGCCGCACCCCGACAGCAACATCGACTGGATGCGTGTCACGCTTGCTCAGGCGACCAACGCGATGGCCTGGGGCGCGGACCCCGATCTCCAGGCGTGGTTGGCCGGCGCCCGGCTCGATGGCTTCAGTTCGATCGGCGCGAGGCCAGATCCGGAGGCGCTGGCGCTCGGCGTCCAACTCCTCGAGGCGATGCCCGCCGCGCTCGAGAATCTCACGCGGCTGATCGCCGAGGCGGACGCCGCCGATCATTGAGGTCCGCCGCGGGAGCGGGCGCGGTCAGTCGGTGAACTCGAGGCCCTCGTAGTCGCCGGTCGATCGCCATTCGTCCATCAACTCGAAGAACTTGATCGAGCCCCCGCCGTACGGGGCGGTGTACGGCGGCGCGCCGAGCGACTGGCCCTCGTTGTTGTAGTAGCCGGGTGTGCACGAGCCCCCGCCGAGGCCGCCGCCCATGCCGCCGCTGGCCTTCTCGAG
>JASJHI010000244.1:0-3855 GCA_033791105.1 Acidimicrobiia bacterium
GGCGGGTCCAGCCGCCCGGTGCTGAGTGGCGAGACGGCCATCGCCTGATAGCGCCCGACCGGGACGACGTTCATCGCGTGCTGATGGACCGACGAGTCCTCCACCGTCTCGAACCAGACGCCCGCCATGTGCTCGCCCGAATACCAGGCGTCGTCCTGGCCACCGAGACCGAGCACCGCCTGGCACTGTGCGCCGACGAGATCGCTGCCGGTGATCCCGACGGTCCAGTCGAGCCGGGATGCCATCGAGACGATCTGGTCGGCGGTATGGATGTCCTTCGGTCGCCGGATACGTGGCACGGCCTCCATCTCCTCGAGCGAGGCGAACATCTTCATCCCGATCGGGGTGGTCCGGATCCGCAGAACCCGGTCGAGGCGCGCCAGGGTGTCGGGCCAGTCGAGGCTGCCATCGCCTTGACGAATGCTGACGGTCTGTTCGGTCATCGCTGCTCCTGTCGACGGCTTCAGTTGGTGAACGACTGGAGTTGGCCGCCCTCTTGGGCGAGCCGCTCGAGAAGCGGCGAGGTCTCCCAATGGCGGCCCCCGAGGGACTTGCTGTACCAGCGGATCTTGGTGGCGATCTCCGACAGGCCCACCGAGTCCGCCCAGAACATAGGGCCACCGCGGTAGACGGGCCATCCGTATCCGTTGACCCAGACGACGTCGATGTCGCTGCCTCGGATGGCGATCCCCTCATCGAGGATCTTGGCCGCCTCGTTGATCATCGGGTACAGGCACCGTTCCAGAACCTCCTGGTCGGTCACCTCACGCTGGTCGACGCCCTTGCTGATGGCGAAGTCCCTGATCAACTGCTCGACCTCCGGATCTGGTGTCGCGGCGCGGGTCTCGGGGTCGTAGGTGTAGTAGCCGCGACCGTTCTTCTGGCCGCGTCTCCCGTTCTCGCACAGCACCTTGCGGAGGGTCGAGCCCGACGACGTCTCTTCCTTCCAGCCGATGTCGAGACCGGCGAGGTCGCTCATCGCGAACGGTCCCATCGGGAAGCCGAAGTCGTAGAGCACCCTGTCGACCTGGGCCGGGGTCGCGCCCTCGAGGATCATTCGATCGGCTTCGGCGCGGCGCATGAACAACATGCGGTTGCCGACGAACCCGTTGCAGACCCCGACCAGCGCGGCGATCTTGTTGACCCGCTTGGCGACCGCCATTGCCGTCGCCACCGTGGTGTCCGAGGACTTCTCGCCGCGTACGACCTCGAGCAGTTTCATCACGTTTGCCGGCGAGAAGAAGTGCATGCCGATCACGCTCTCGGGCCGGGAGGTGACGGCGGCGATCTCGTCGACGTCGAGCGCCGACGTGTTCGTCGCCAGCAGGGCATCGGCTTTGCAGATCTCGTCGAGCTCGCGGAAGATCGACTTCTTGAGCTCCATGTCCTCGAACGCCGCCTCGATGACGATGTCGCAGTCGGCGAATTCGGTCTTGTCCGTGGACCCTGTGATCAGCGACATCCGTTCCTCGACGGCTTCGGGCGGGATCGAGCCGCGAGACGCTGAGCGCTCGTAGTTCTTGCGAACCACGGCGAGGCCCCTGTCGAGTGCGTCCTGGTTCCGCTCGACGATGGTCACCGGAATCCCGACGTTGGCGAAGTTCATGGCGATGCCGCCGCCCATCGTTCCCGCGCCGAGGACACCGCACGTGTCGATCTGGAGGAGTGGGGTGTCCTTCGAGATGTCGGGGATCTTGTTCGCCGCCCGCTCGGAGAAGAAGCAATAGCGCTGGGCCGCGGATTGTGGGCCCGTGATCAGCTCGGTGAAGAGTCGGCGCTCGACCTTCAACCCCTCGTCGAACGCAAGGTTGACCGCCGCCTCGACGCACTGGACGTTGTACTCCGGAGCCAGGAAGCCGCGTGTCTTGCGGGCGATCGACGCCCTGAAGTCGGAGAAGATCTCAGGGTGGTCGCGAGCCTCTTCTACCTTCTCGCTGAGATCGCGAACCTTCGCCAGCGGAAGGTTCTCCGCCACGGCACGGTCCGCGAAAGCGACGGCAGCCGAGCGCAGTGCGGCGGTGTCGCCGTCGGTCACCTCGTTCGCGAGACCGCACTCCAGCGCCTCCTCGGCTCCGATGTGCCGGCCGGAGGTCATCATCTCGAGTGCCTTGGGCGCCCCGGTCAACCGCGGCAGCCGCTGCGTGCCACCGGCTCCCGGCAGCAGGCCGAGGTTGACCTCCGGCAACCCGAACTTCGCCGAGCTGAGGGCAACCCGGTAATGGGCGCACAACGCGATTTCGAGACCACCGCCGAGGGCGGTGCCGTGGATGGCGGCGATCACGGGGATCGGTGCGTCCTCCATCACCGCCTGCACCTCCTGGAGCCCGGGCCCCTGAGGGGCCCCACCGAATTCGGTGATGTCGGCACCGGCGATGAATGTGCGTCCGTCACAGATGACGACCACCGACGATGCCCCGTCGGTGACGGCCTGTTTCACGCCGTCGAACAGACCCTGGCGCACGTGCCAACTCAAGGCATTGACGGGCGGGTTGTCGACGATGATCAGCGCGACATCGCCTTCCGTCTCGAGGCGAACCGATTCAGTCAGAGCAGTCACCGCTGTAGTCAAGCAGTCGCAGAGTCGTCGCTTCGACTCCGGGCGCCGGCGCACGCGGAATCAACTTTCGGCGTGGCGCACCCAGTGGCTGAGGGTCGTCAACAGCGAGAGGGCGACGTCGGGGCACGACAGCAGAACGGCGCGGAAGGTGGCGCGGTCGGTCGCCAGCAGCGTTGCAGGGCCGCTGGTGGTCACCGTCGCTGTCCGCGGGCCGTCGTCGAGCAGGGACATCTCCTCGAAGTACCCACCTGGTTCCAGTCGAGCGAGCGTCACCGAGCCTCGCGGTACGTCGGCCACGCCAAATGCGGTGCTGCGTCTGCGGTGGGGGTGCCGTTTCTGTGTGTCGAAGTGTGCGGTCAGCGAGCCATCGCAGAGAGGTCGTCTACGTTCGACGAATGCACATCGAGCACGCTGCGGTCATCATCGACGACTACGACAGCGCCATCGACTTCTACGTGCGCTCACTGGGCTTCGAACTCGTCGAGGACTCTCCATCGCTGACCAACGACGGGCGAGCGAAGCGCTGGGTCGTCGTTCGGCCGCCCGGTGCAACGACTGGTTTGCTCCTGGCTCAAGCCGACGGTGACCGGCAGCGAGTAGCAGTTGGAACTCAGTTCGCCGGACGCGTCGGACTCTTTCTTCGCGTCGACGACTTCGACGACAGTTATCGCCGCATGCTCGATCACGGTGTCGAGTTCCTCACCGAGCCTCGCGATGAGCCGTACGGATGCTTTGCCGTCTTCGTCGACCTCGCCGGCAACAAATGGGACCTTCTCGGTCAGCGATGAAGACGAGTGCGTAATTCCCGGGCACTGCATCGGGGCCGTTCCGGGGGGTTGTTCCGACCTTGCGATCGGGATTTCGAGCGGCAATATCGGCACGGCGGCCTACCTGAGGGTGACGTGTGGACACTTGACGTTCGTCCGCTCGGATCGATGACGGGCACCGGAAGGGGCCAAGTCCTGCCGATGGACTTCCGACACGCCGACGTTTACGGTGTGAAGGGGGGTATTCGAGATGAAGAAGAGCGTATTGGTTTCGGTGGCTCCGTTGTTGTTGATGCTGGGAGCGTGCGGCGACAGCGACGACACGAGTTCGAGCGACACAGCTGCGAGCACGGCCGGCGATGTCGCGCAGCTCACGTTCACTGGGTCGGACTGTGTCTATGAGGGTCCGGCGGAAGTGACCGCCGGTGTCGTCGCCTTGGATTACGTCAACGACAGCGACGGCGGCGCGAACGTCTACGTCGGTCTGCTCCATGAGGGCGTTACCGTCCAGGACGTGGTCGACGAGGCGGG
>JASJHI010000245.1:0-32217 GCA_033791105.1 Acidimicrobiia bacterium
CGGCCTGAACCTGCGCGTCGCGATCGAGGCGAGCGACGACAGCGCGCCGACCTCGGTCGTGATCAAATTGCCGTCGCTCGACGACATGAGTCGAGCCACCGGTGTTGCACTCCGCAACTACGAGCGCGAGGTCAAGTTCTACGAGCAACTCGCCGACACGGTCGACATCCGCGTACCGCACTGTTTCCACAGTGACTGGGACGAAGCGACGGGCGACTTCGTGCTCGTACTCGAGGACATGGCCCCCGCTGAACAGGGCGACCAGATCGCCGGCACCAACGTACCGCGAGCCGAGGATGCGATCCGCGAGCTGGCCAAGTTGCACGGGCCGAGGTGGGATGACGACTCGCTCGGTGGGTACGAGTGGCTCGGACGCCGTGCGGGAGACAGCGATGGCCACGACCTCCAAGGTCTGTACCTCATGGTGTTTCCGGGGTTCGAGGCGACGTACCGCAAGCACCTGTCGACCGAGGCATTCGAGTTGGCCGAGAACTTCGGGCAGATCGTCGGTGATTGGCTCGATGGTCGGGGCGCGCCGTACGCGGTCACCCACGGCGACTACCGACTCGACAACCTGCTCTTCGCGACACCCGCGGGCGGACCGACGGTGACCGCCGTCGACTGGCAGACACCCGGGCACGGCTCACCGGTCGCCGATCTCTCGTATTTCTGCGGCGCGGGGCTCCTCCCCGAGGATCGTCGCGTCGCGGAACGCTCGCTCGTCGCCGTCTACGGCACGGCGGTCGCGGAGTACGGCATCGATCTCGACGCGACGTGGTTGTGGGAGCAGTTCCGGCGCGAGGCGTTCGCCGGGGTGGTGATGGCTGTCGCGGCGTCGCAACTCGTCGGTGGCAGCGACCGCAGCGAGGCCCTGTTCACCACGATGGCCAGCCGCCATCTGCAGCACGCGCTCGACCTCGACTCCCTCGCTGCGATCTGATTCGCCGGTCTCGTCGTGTCCGAACCATCCGATCCCGACGCCGGCAAGTGGGGCGGAATGGACGCGCTCGACAAGATCGCATGGATGGTCGAGGCGGACGGATGGGCACTCGAGGCCATCCCCGCTCGGCCAGACGTGACGCCTCCGAACCCGGGGTACGCCTACTCGATCGGGTTGCCCGCGGCGGTCGAGTTCCCGGAAGTAGCGGTGTTCGGGCTCACGCCCGTCGCGGCGAAGGGGCTGATCACTCTCGTCGCGGACGCACGGCGGGGCGGCACCGAGATCCCGTCGGGTGTGGAGCTGGTCGGCCTCCTCGAGAACGATCTGCGTTGTCGCTTCGCCCCAATCGATCTCGACACGTGGGGTCCGCTGTTCGACACGGCGACGTCGTGGTACCGCGGGTCTGGCTTCGAGGTGGTGCAGATGCTCTTCCCGGACCGCAATGGCTGGATGCCGTACGAGTCCGGCTACGACCAGCGCCTGCAGCTCGCCCACCCCGTCATCGGCGCCCTCTGACCCCCAAGCCACCACCCGCCCCACCCGCCACCCCGAAAAATGTGCGTGCCGTCCCGCACAGCGGGACGATACGCACACAGAATCGCGCGCGATGGGGTTGGTAGCCTCGGGTCCGGCGGTTCGCTGCGGCGATCCGCTCCGCCATGACAACGAGTCCTCCAACCCTTCCGGTCAGCGGCGCATGGCGTCCCGGCGACGATCCGGGCAATCGCCGGTTCTTTCGTTTCGCCACCGACCGCCGATTCGCGCTCGACTGCGGTGCCGCGCTGTGTGATGTCGACATCGCCTACGAGACCTGGGGTCGTCTCGATGCCGACGCATCCAACGCAGTTCTGCTGTGCCACGCTTGGACCGGCGACAGCCACGCCGCGGGGCACGCCAGCCGAGGCCACGTCGCTGCCGGTTGGTGGGACGAAACGGTCGGCCCCGGCAAGGCGATCGACACCGACAAGTACTTCGTGGTCTGTGCAAACGTGCTCGGCGGGTGCCAGGGCTCGACCGGACCGGCATCGCCGCATCCCGACGATGGGGTGCCGTACGGGTCCCGATTCCCGGTCGTGACGATCCGCGACATGGTGCGAGCCCAGGCACGACTGATGGGCCATCTCGGAGTCGCGTCGTGGCTCGCAGTAATCGGTGGGTCGATGGGGGGGATGCAGGCGCTCGAATGGGCCGTCATGTACCCGCGGCGCGTGCAGTCACTCGTCGCCGTCGCCACCTGTATGCAGGCGACAGCCCAGCAGATCGCGTGGGGAGCGATCGGGCGCCGGGCGATCCGTCTCGATCAGCGCTGGCGTGGTGGGGACTACTACGACGCGGAACCGGGCGACGGCCCGGCCGAGGGGCTCGAGATCGCACGGATGGTGGCGCAGGTCACGTTCCGCAGCGACAACGTGTTCACCGACAGATTCGGGCGCGAGTTGGCGGATCGGACTGGTCGCGGCGACACGCTCGACATGTGGCAACGGTTCGAGGTCGAGCGCTATCTCGAACACCACGGAACAAAGCTGGTGCACCGCTTCGACGCGAACAGCTACCTGTCGATCGGCAAGGCCATGGATCTGCACGACGTGGCGCGGGGAAGGGTCGATCTCGATTGGGCGATGGGGCGCGTAGCGGTGCCGACGATGGCGGTCGGCATCTCGAGCGACATGTTGTATCCGGCGTACCAGCAGCGCCAGATCCACGAGATCCTGAGCTCGAACGGCGTCGAGAGCGAGTACGTCGAGATCGACTCGCCGCACGGTCACGACGCCTTCCTGATCAACGGCGACCAGCTCGATGGTCACCTCGAACGGTTCCTCGCGGACGCCCGCAAACGCGACCGGTGACGTTGCCTTCTCTCGCCTTGGGTGTCGTCGCGGCGGGTGATCCGGACGCGGATCGCATCGTCTACGGCGCCGTCATCGCGCTCGTTGTAATCGGCCTCGTCCTCATTGGAGTGGGCACGTGGCTCTTCCGTCAGACCCGCGTCGATCCGGAACTACTCGCGCCGCTCGAGCGAATGAACGATCGCACCTGGTCGCGGCGCGATCCGGCGACGCAACGCCGAATGCTCGACGAGGTTCGGCCCGACGATGCGGTGCCGCTGCATCGCGAACCGATGGAGCCGACGCCGGACGAGGAGTTCGAGCAGACCGACCGTCCCGTCGAGTCCTTCGACGACCTCAAGGATCCAGTGCCCGCCGCAGACTCCGACGACTCGACCATGAGCGAGGGAGCGGAATCCGGCGACGACTCGGTCGCCGACGAACCCGACGACTTGGATCTCGGTGTCGACTCGGTTGCCGACGAGACCGACGACGCGGATCTCGGTGACGACTCGGTCGTCGACGAACCCGACGACGAGGTCGGTGGGGCCGATCGGGCCGTTGCCGAGTCTGGTGACCGTGACGCGTCGCCTGGTGACGGCGCTGCCGAAGCCGGAGACGGAGCGCCGGCCGCCGACGCGACCGACGACGAGTAGAGTTCCCGCCGTGGCCAGCCTCGATGTCGATGAGATGCTCCAGCGGTTCCGTGATCGTGCGGGCGCCGTGAAGAAGCGCCCGCTGCCGCCGGTGGCGGGGGAGGAGCGGCAGCAATTCCTCGAGCAGTCGCGGCTCGATTTCATGGACTTCGCGATCATCGGCGACGCCGAGGCGGCGCTCGACGAGGGGATCCTCACGCTCCGCGTGGATCTCCGCTCAGATTCCGACTGAACCGTCGGCTTTCGCGATGACGGTCGGACTGCTGTTGACATCGCTCGGACTCGGTCTCCGGCACGGGATCGACTGGGACCACATCGCCGCGATCATCGATCTCACCGGCACTGCCGAGAACCGCCGCCGCGGCTTCGTGCTGTCGTTGCTCTACGCGATCGGTCACGCCGGAGTCGTGTTTGCGCTCGGCGTGGTCATCATCCTGACCGGTGCGACGATCCCCGCGGCGATCGACGGATGGATGGGGCGCGTGGTCGGCTTCACCCTGGTGGCGCTCGGTGTCTGGATCATCGTCGGACTGTTCCGCCAGGGCCGCGAGTTCCGGCTGCGGAGTCGTTGGATGCTGGTGATCGACGGGACGTTCGCCGGTCTCAGGCGGGTGCGTGGCGTCCGAGGAGGTCGCCGAGTGGCGGTGCAGCATCGACACGATCACGAGCACGCCGACGACCGGCACGAGGATCGGGCGGCACATGATCATGCCCACCTTCCGGTGTGCGCGGAGACGCTCGCTGAGCTGCCGGCTGAGATGTCCGTGGCGGCTCACAAGCCGGGCAGCGAGTTGTCCGACTGCGATGTGTCGGTGTCCTCTCGCCGCCACGTCCATCCGCACCGCCACGAACTCCACCTGCCGTCCGATGGTCGGTACGGGGGCGGCACGGCGACCGGAATCGGGATGTTGCACGGAGTCGGTATCGAGAGCCCGACGCAGATCGCGTTGTTCGTGGCGTCGACGTCGGCGGTTGGAACGACCGGTGGGTTCGCACTGCTCGGTGCCTGGGTACTGGGCCTCGTGCTCGCCAACTCGGTACTGGCCGTCCTTGCCGGGTTCGGGCTGCTGGGGGTTGAGCGCAGCTTCAAGGTGTACGCCGCCGTCGCTGTCGTCGTGGGAACGCTCAGTATCGCGATGGGCGTGCTGCTCCTGGCCGGGTTCGACGCGCTGCCCGCGATTCCAACATGATTCGTCCCGTTCGCTGCTAGATTCGATCGTCGCACCGGACAAATGGTGCATCTCGCGGACGTGGCTCAGTTGGTAGAGCGTCACCTTGCCAAGGTGAAGGTCGCCGGTTCGATCCCGGTCGTCCGCTCGATATCAAGGCATAATGCCTGATAGAAGGCCCGTTTCGGACCTGGTCGCAGCAGTTCGCCGCTGCTTGCTTGTCGACCGGACCTTGTCTCTGTATCGGACGGAGGCGATGAACGCTGACGACCACGGCGCTGTTGCGTTGACCGATCGGGTTGGAGTCCTCGCGTGCCCGGGTGACTCGCTGTGGGCGGTGATCGACGCGCGACGTGACCGTGGAGTGCGCAACAGCCTGTGGTGCCTCGCTCCTGATCTCCATTGACCCTGCATCCTCGGGCCATACTGGGTCACGAGGGGGTCGTGATGAATCTGGGGAATGCGATTCGATTCTGGTCGCACTGGCGGCCGGACGATGCGAGCATCGTCGATGCAGCCGATGGGACGACGGTCTCTTGGGCTGAGTTGCATGCGCGGACGAGCCGACTTGCCAACGGACTGGCTGGGGCAGGTCTCCGATCGGGCGATCGAGTCGGGATCCTGTCGAACAACTGCATCGAGTATCTCGAGATCGTTCTCGCCGGCTACAAGCTCGGCACGATCCTCGTCCCGCTCAATGTTCGCCTGACGCCAACCGAACTCTCCTACATCATCGAACAGTCCGGCTGCCGCGCGCTCGTCGCGGATGAGGCTCTTGCCGAGACCGCGGCGACGGCACTTGCGGCGATCAGCGACGACGTCGTTCGGGTCGGGCTCGGTCCCAACTTCGGGACTCCGCTGGGCGATCTGCGAAGGGACGATCCCCAAGATCCTGATGCTCCGGTCGGCCCCGAAGACATCGCCTACATCTGTTACACCAGCGGCACCACAGGTGTGCCGAAAGGGGCGATGCTGTCGCACGGCAACATCCTCGCGATGTCGGCCAACCGCATTCTTGCGGACGACATGACGACCTCGTCGCGGATCTACCTGCCATTTCCGATCAGCTTCACCGGCGGTCTCGTCTCGACCTATGCACCGACCTACGTCGCCGGCGCGACGCTGGTACTCGATTCGGATGTCGAGCCCGGACGTGCACTGCGCGTGATCGAGGCGCAGGCGATCACCAACTTCAGCGCCGTCCCGGTGATCTGGGAGATGATCGTGAGGCATCCGGACTTCGCCGACCGCGATCTCTCGTCACTCGAGGTGATCGGTGCCGGCGGAGCTGCCGTTCCCTCCGCACTGCTCGAACAGCTCCAGGATGCCGGGTTGCCGATGAGCCAGGGCTACGGGCTCACCGAAGGTGGCGGATACAACTCGTGGCTCCGCGCCGAAGATGCCGCGCGGAAGCTCGGCAGCTGTGGCAAACCGATGATGCACACGAAGGTGCGGACCGTCGATCCGGAGCGCACCGACGAACTGGTCGACGTGTCCGACGGTGAGGTCGGCGAGCTGCTCATCTCCGGACCGGAAGTGATGGTCGGTTACTGGAAGAACCCAGATGCCACGGCGGCCACGATCGTCGACGGCTGGCTCCGTACCGGCGACCTCGCGCGAATCGACGAGGAGGGCTACATCACCATCGTGGACCGTTCCAAGGACATGCTGATCTCCGGTGGCCTGAACGTGTATCCCGCCGAGATCGAGTCCGTGATCGCTGCCATCGACGGTGTCGCCGAGTGCGCCGTAATCGGCGTGCCCGACGCCAGGTGGGGTGAGACACCGGCTGCGATGATCGGACGCAGCCCGGGATCAACCGTCGACGCAGCGGCCATCGTGCAGGTGTGCCGTGTCCGACTTGCCGACTACAAGTGCCCGCGGTACGTCGTCATGCGGGACCAGCCTCTGCCCCGCGGAATGTCCGGGAAGGTGTTGAAGCGCGAACTGCGGGACGAGTACGGCGACGCCGTCTCGCTCGGCCCGGCAATCCACTGAGTCCACGTCCCACGGAGCGGAAGACGCCGTGTTGGTGCCGGGCGTCCTCAGATCTCGACGGTTCGCCCGGTGCGTACGGATTCGTCTGCCGCGACCACGATCTCCAGGCTCTGGATGACCTCGTCGAGGTGACGTCCCACGTCGACGCGTCCGTGGATCGCATCGAGGAACCACTCCTGCTCGCGTCGACAGAGCTCGTCGTGGTCGGGTTCGTCGCCCGTCGTGATCAACTCGTCGGCCTCAGCGAGTGATCCGTCGTCGCGCATGCGAGACCTGTGGATCCGGATCGCGTCGGTCGCCGTGTGTCGATCGACGTCGGCCGACGCGGAATCGCCGGCATCGGCTTCGATGGAGATCGCTCCGAGTGGGCCGAACACGTCCTTCACGAAGTACGCGGTCTCACTGATCATCGGACCCCACCCGGCCTCGTACCAGCCGACCGATCCATCGTCGAACGTGATCTGCAGCTGGCCGTAGTTGTACATGTCGGGGGCGATGTCGTCGGTGAGCCGCGCGCCGATCGCCGACACCCGGACCGCCTTCGCGTTCGTCATCTGCGACATCACATCGACGTAGTGGACGCCGCAATCGACGATCGGCGAAGTGGTCGACATGATCGAGCGGTGTGTGGCCCACTCGGGTCCGCTGCTCTGCTGGTTGAGGTTCATCCGCATGACGAGCGGTTTGCCGAGATCATGCGCGAGCGTCACGAACCGCTGCCACGACGGGTGGTGGCGGAGGATGTACCCGACGGCGATGACGCGCGATCGATCGTTTGCCAGATCGACGAGTGCGCGTGCAGCCGATACGTCAGCAGCCAGCGGCTTCTCGACGAAGACGTGGCAGCCCGCCTCGAGCGCGGCGGTCGCGAACGGGACATGTGTGTCGGTGAACGAGGCGATGCCGACGGCATCGGGACGTGTCGCTGCCAATGCAGCGTCGAAATCGCGGTGGTGCGGGACCTCGAGTTCGCGCGCGAGTCGTGCGCCGGACTCGCCGCGCGTGACGACTCCACACAGGTCGAACCCGTCGATCGCCGCATACGCGCGGCCGTGGGACGTGCCCATGTGCCCGGCTCCGACGAGCAGAACACGCGTGATCTCGGTCATGATTCTCGATCTCCCTGTGACAGCTTGTCCCCAGCGTAGGCATCTTACGAGGGGCGGTTCGTCCCCCTGTCGGGATACTTACGTCTTGTAAAGATGTCACTTATGCTCTTGCATCAGACAAAAGATGATCGTTCGATGGATCAACATGAAGGGGAGGCGAGCCGTGAGTGGCACGACGTCGGGCGATCTGCTCGAGCTGATCCGCACCGGGCGCGCCGACACGAGGGGCGACCTGCAGACGGTGACAGGGCTTTCGCGGTCGACGGTGGCGCAGCGCATCGAAACCCTCGTCGCGGCCGGCCTCGTCCACGAACTTGGAGGCACCACCTCGACGGGCGGACGCCCGCCGGTACGACTCGGATTCAACATCCACGGTGGTGTCGTACTCGTCGCCGACCTTGGCGCCACCCACGCGACGCTCGCCGTGTGCGACCTGTCGGCGCATCCGCTCGCGATCCGGCGATCCCACCGGGACATCGCCGACGGGCCCGAGCCCGTACTCGACTGGGTGCGCAGCGAGTTCGACGCGCTGCTCTCGGAGATCGGGCGCGCACCGAGCGACGTGCGCGGCATCGGCATCGGTGTTCCGGGGCCCGTCGACTTTGCCGGCGGGTTCGCGGTGAAGCCGCCGATCATGCCGGGCTGGAACGGCTTCCGGATCCGCGAAGCTTTTCCCCGGTACGGCGTGCCGGTGCACGTCGACAACGACGTCAACATCATGGCGCTCGGCGAGTTCTGGAAGCGGCCCGACGAGGACGATCTCGTGGTGGTGAAGGTGGGCACCGGCATCGGAGCCGGCCTGATCATCAATCGCGAGATCCACCGTGGCGCACGAGGTGGAGCCGGCGATCTCGGACACGTCCAGGCCGGCGGCGACGTGGTGTGCAACTGCGGGAACACCGGCTGTCTCGAGGCGTCGGCGGGAGGCGCCGCGCTCGCTCGACAGCTGCGCGACCTCGGCTACGACACGAACACGGTCGACGACGTGGTCGCACTCCTGCAACGTGGCAATCGGGATGCGATTGCAGCGGTGCGCGAGGCGGGCCGGATGCTCGGTCAGGTACTCGCGTCGATCGTCAATCTCTTGAACCCCTCGACGATTCTCGTCGGTGGCTCGATCGCACTTGCCGACGATCATCTCCTCGCTGGACTCCGCGAGATCGTGTTTCGACGGGCGACCAGCCTCAGCACCGCTGAATTGCGGCTCGCAACGTGCGCGCTCGGCGACGATGCCGGCGTCATCGGGGCCGCCGCGATGGTGGCGGAACAGATCTTCGACCCGCGGACGGTCGACGCGTCGCTACCTCGAAGGGCGGCGGCCGGATGACGGCCACGCCGCAACAGATCCGCTCGGCAACCGCCGGGCGTCAAGCAAACCAGTCTCCCGAACACGGGGGAGGGAGCGCCGCTTCGGCGGTCGATCAAGGAGCAGATACATGAGAGCAAGAACAACGAGTCGTGTCGTGGCCGTATTGGCCGCCGGCGCACTGCTCGTGGCCGCCTGCGGCGACGACGACGGTGACTCCAGCGGGGACACGCAGCCCGCAGACACGGAAGCGGCCCCGGCCGACACGGAGGCCGCAACGGCCGACACGGAGGCCAGTAGCGATGGAGACAGCGCCGACGTGGAGGGATTCACGATCGGCGTCAGCAACACGTTGGTCGGCAACGGCTGGCGTGAGCAGATGATCTGCGCCGTCAAGGCAGAGGCGCTAGCCAGTGGTGTTGTCGACGAGGTGATCGTTGTCAACCGCAACGGTGGATCCACCGAACAGATCGCCGACATCGAGAACCTGATCTCGCAGGATGTCGACGCGATCATTCTCAACCCGACCGACCGTGAGGCCCTGAACTCGGTCATCGAGCAGGCGATCTCGCGCGACATCGTCGTCGTCTCCGTCGACCAGGCTGTCACCGCAGAGGGCGCCTACGTCGTCACCAACGACCAGGTGGCCTACGGCCAGCTCGGCGCCGAATGGCTGTTCGAGCAGCTCGGTGGCGAAGGCAATGTGGTCGAGATGCGCGGTATCGACGGGGTTCCCGCCGATACCGACCGTCACGACGGCTTCACCGCCGCCCTCGAAAACTACCCGGGCATCGTGGTCGCCGCCGAGACGTTCACCGGTTGGGACCCCTCGACCGGCGCCCAGCAGGCGCTCGACATCATCACAACCGAAGATGTCGACGGCATCTGGACCTCCGGCATCGATTACACGGTCGTCGAGCAGTTCAGCGCCGCGAACGTCGACTACGTGCCGATCGTCGGCGCCGACAACAACGGCTTCGTCCAACAGCTCATCGAGCTCGAAGGTGATGCCCTCGTCGGTGTCGCAGTGACCAACCCGCCGGCAATCGGTGGTGTCGGCACAGCGATCGCGGTCGCCGCCCTGAAGGGTGAGGACCCGGCACAGGAGACGTTGCTCACACCGGAGCTGTTCCCGACCGGTGACACCGAAGGTCTCGATTCGCTCTACAACCCGGACGAACAGCCGGGCTGGAGCACCTACGTCGAGATCCCGCCGTACACGACCTACGCAGCCGCCGACGTGTCGGCCTGCAAGGGTCCGGGAGAGTGACACCCTGCGGGGTGGGTGGTGTCTCAGTGGCACTACCCACCCCGCTCGGTCACACGACCGATCATTGGCCCGATCATCCGAGACGCACTGGACACCGCGATGAGCAACGATCACGACACAGAAGCCACGATTCCGCTGCTCGAGGCGCGCTCGGTGGCGAAGAGCTACGGCCCGGTGGTCGCCCTCCGATCGGCCGATCTCGCCGTCCGGCCCGGCGAGATCCACGCACTGCTCGGCGCCAACGGCGCCGGAAAGAGCACATTGGTCAAGGCGCTTTCGGGGGTCTTCCCTCCGACCGCAGGCGAGATCGTGATCGCCGGAGACACCGTGCGGCTGCGCAAACCGTCCGATGCCCTCGCCCGCGGGATCGCAACAGTCTTCCAGGATCCGGCGCTCGTTCCTGACCTGACCGTCTCGCAGAACCTTGCGCTCACCGGCGTCGACGAATCCCTCGTGACCCCATGGCTCGAACAAGTCGGGCTCGCAGGACTCCAACGAGATCTCCTCGTGCGGGAAATCCCGCTCGAACAACTCCGACTGATCGACCTCGCCCGAGCCCTCGCCGGAGACCCGCAGGTCCTCTTGCTCGACGAGATCACCGCAGCGCTCCCCGCCGACCAGGCAGAGCACGTCTTCGGGATCATGCAGCACTGGCGGGACCGCGGGCGGGCCGTGCTGTTCATCACCCATCGACTGGCCGAGGTGCGCCGCATGTGCGACCGGGCAACCGTGCTGCGGGACGGCCGCGACGTCGCCTCCCTCGACCCGCGCGCGGGCAGTGAGTCGACGCTCATCGAGGCGATGCTCGGCGACGAGGTCGTTGCCACCGCGGACCGCACCGAGCGCTCGCTTGCTCTCGACAGCCAGGTCGCGCTCGAGGCGCGGGGGCTCAGCTCCGGCGACAAGGTCAACGATGTGTCGTTCCAGATCCGTGCGGGTGAGATCGTCGGCATAGCGGCGCTGGAGGGACAAGGACAGGAACGGCTCTTCGATCTGCTTTCGGGTGATCGGCGGCCCTCGGACGGCGAGATCTTCACCGAAGGAAAGCCGTTGCGCGCGTTGTCTCCCTACGACGCAGTTCAGCGCGGCGTGGTGCTCGTCCCCTCGGATCGGCTCCTCGGACTGTTGCCCCAACAATCGGTGCGCTCGAACATCGGGCTGCCGCTCTATCGTCGGGCGCGGACCTGGCTGGGTCTCGACTCCGACGAGCCGGCCCGCGTCGACGATGCAATCGAACGGCTGGACATCGACACACGTGCGCAGCGCCAGGTGAATCGGTTGTCCGGCGGGAATCAACAGAAGGTCGTGATCGCCAGATGGCTCGCCACCGGATTTCGGACCCTGCTGTGCTTCGATCCGACCCGCGGCATCGACCTCCAGACGAAACGGCAGCTCTACGAGCTACTGCGTGAACTCGCCGATGACGGTGCGGCCATCCTGCTGTACACGAGTGAACTCCCAGAGATCCCCCTCGTCTGCGACCGGGTACTCGTGCTCTACGACGGCAAGATCGTGGCCGAGCAAGACGCCGCAGACGCGACCGAGGAATCCATGCTGTCGGCAGCCCACGGATTGGGGGTGTCGGCATGAGCACTGTCACCGACGAACTGGCCACGTCCGACCCCGCGGTCGCTGGTGCCATTCCCCACTCACGGTCCTGGCGTCGATTGCTGGTCCGCCACGGCTGGACCATCGGTGTCTGGGTGTTGCTGGCTCTGCTCATCGTCTGGTACTCGACGCTGATCCCGTCGTTCGGCAGTTTCCAGATGGCGTCGATCGCGAAGAACAGTCTGCCGCTCGTGTTCCTTGCGCTCGGCCAGGCGGTGATCGTCATCGCCGGCGGAGTCGACCTGTCGATCGGCGCCCAGATGGTGTTGGCGAGTGTGGTGGCCGCCCGCTACATGGACGAGCAACCGTTCGCGGCCACACTCGCGGTCGGGGTCGGCGTCGTCATCCTGCTGGCGATGGTCAACGGCACGGTCGGCCTCATCGTCTACACATCGAAGGTCCCGGACATCGTTGTGACACTGGCGACGAGCTTCATCATCAGCGGCGCGGCCTTGTGGGTGCTCCCATCGCCCGGCGGCGGCACGTCGGCTGGATTCCGGGCGATGTTCACGGGCTCCGAGTTCGGCAGCGGCGAGAATTTCTGGCCACCGATCGTCGTGATCGCCGTGTCCACCACCGTCGTCGCCCTGGTACTCAGACGAACGCGCACGGGCCTCTCGCTCTACGCGGTCGGCAGCGACTCGACGGCCGCGTACCTGTCGGGCGTCGGACTCCGCCGGTCGAAGGTGACGTCGTACGCCATCGGTGGCGCGCTGGCCGGAATGGCGGGCCTGGCGACCATCGCGATCACGGGGTCGGGCGACCCGCGGGCGAGTGTCGGCGCGAACGCCACACTGAACAGCGTCGCAGCCATCGTGCTCGGTGGCATTGCGCTCACGGGCGGCGTCGGTTCGGTCGTCGGCGCCGTCGCGGCGGCGATCATCCTCTTCTTCCTCAATCCGATTCTCAGCGCCATGAAGTTCGATCCCAACACTGCACAGGTGATTCAGGGCGTCCTGATCATCGTCGTGATGATGATTGCCGGACTTCTCGAACGCCGACGAAGGAGGGCCGAATGAGCAGTCAAGTTTCCGTCGCCGCACGACCGGCATCCCCGGAGGGACCCCCACCGGCGACGCTCGCGACACGTCTCGTCGATCATCCCAACATCGTGCTCACGGGCGTGCTGGTTCTCCTGATCCTCGTGACCGGCGCGATCGAGCCGGACTACCTGAGCATCAGCGGGCTGCGCAACACGCTGCTCCTCGCCGCCCCTCTCGGCATCATGGCGGCCGGCCAAACCATCCTGATGTTGACCGGGGGTATCGACCTGTCCGTGGCCATGATCGCGACGGGCGCGGCCTACGTCGCCGGCAACCAGTCGTCCAGTGGGGCGGCGATCGCGATTGCGGCCGGCCTACTCGTCGGGCTCCTCGCGGGAAGCGCCAACGGCGTCGGCGTCGGCGTCTTCAACGTGAACCCGCTCATCATGACGTTGGCGATGGCGGCGATCCTGCTCGGCCTCTTCACCGCCTGGACACAGACCTGGCTCCAGGGCTCGACGGCCGTCGCCCCGTTCATCAAGGAACTCGGTGGAGGATCGTTCTTCGGCAATCGTGTGCCGTACAACGTCATCGTGTGGATCGGCGTGACCCTCGCGGTCGTCGGCGTACTGCGACGCACCGGGCTCGGACGGCTGATCTACGCGATCGGCGACAATGCGGTCGCCGTACGCCTGGCAGGCGTCCGCACATGGCAGGTCACCATCGTCGTGTATGCGTTCGCCGGAGTGCTCGCGGCGATCGCGGGGATCCTCCTCGCCGGGCGAACCGGTGCAGTCGATCTACAGCTGGCGAGCACGTTCCTCCTCCCGTCTGTTGCCGCCGCGGTGATCGGGGGAACCTCGATCTTCGGTGGGGTGGGGACGTACACCGGAACGGTCCTGGGCGCGCTGATCCTCAGCGTCCTCAACTCGATGCTGACGTTCCTCGATGCGGGCCAGGCGGTGCAGCAGATGATCTACGGATCGATCGTGCTCGCGCTCGCGTGGGCGTACGCGCGGGTGGTGGGCGCGCGATGAGCGCGGCGTCGACACGGTCTATCCCGCACGGTGGGCGAGACGGGCGATCTCCTCGATTGCTGGACCGGGTCCGGTCTGGTCGGCGCGGTGTGCTTCAACCTCCGGTACTACCCGCTCAACCACCAGATGTCGTCGATGGTCCGCGCCGGCGAGATTGGCAGCCCGCGACTGGTTTCGGGCGCCTACCTCCAGGATTGGCTCTTTCATGACGACGATTGGAACTGGCGGCTGTCCGGCGATGAGGGTGGCGAACTCCGATCGGTGGCCGACATCGGCTCACACTGGTTCGACCTCGCCGAGTTCACGACCGGGCACCGCGTCGTCGAGGTCTGCGCAGACCTCCACACCTTCATTCCCGTTCGTCGGCGCCCGGTGGGCGAGCGCGAGACGTTCGCCTCGGTTGCTGACGGCGACGAGACGATCGACGTCGAGGTCTCGAGCGATGATGCGGCGGGCGTGCTCGTCAGGTTCGATGACGGCGCCCGGGGCGCGGTGACGATCTCGCAGGTCTCCGCGGGCCGGAAGAACTCCGTATCGCTCGAGATCGACGGTTCCGCTGCCGCGCTTGCATGGTCCTCCGAACGGGCCGACGAGTTGTGGATCGGACACCGCGACGAGCCCAATCAGGTGCTCGCCCGCGACCCGTCGCTTGTGCGCGACGACGTACACCGCCACATCGGCCTTCCTGGCGGTCACGCAGAGGGATATGCCGACACGTTCCGGGCCCTCTTCGCTGACGTCTACGCCGACATCGCGTCCGGTGGCCCCTCGGAGTCGCCGACCTATCCCACGATCGCTGACGGCCACCGATCGATGATGATCGGCCGCGCGATCGCCACGAGCCATCGCACGAGAGCGTGGGCAGCGGTCGCGGAGCGGCCGGTGGATGACATTGATCAGAGCAACCGAATGGAGACCCGATGAGACTCGGACTGTTGACCGCACCGTTCGATGGCACCGAACTCGTGGACGTCGCCGACTGGGCGTCGTCGAATGGATTCGACATGCTCGAGGTCGCGTGCTGGCCGAGCGGTCAGGGAGCGACCCGCCGCTACGGCGGTGTCTGTCACATCGATGTCGTGGCGATGACCGCGGATCGTGCCGACGAGATCGTCGGTGAGCTGTCGGCTCGAGGCATCACGATCTCGGGGCTGGGCTACTACCCGAACGCTCTCCAGCCGGACGATGAGGCGCGGACAGCGATCGCCGCTCATCTGAAGGAGCTGATCTCCGCGGCAGCACTCATGCGTGTCCCCGTGGTCAATACGTTCATGGGCGCGGATCAGACGCTCACGCAGCAGGAGAACTGGATCCAGGCCAAGGGGTACTGGCCGGCGATCGTGTCGCACGCCGAGGGGCTCGGCGTCAAGATTGCGATCGAGAACTGTCCCATGATCTTCAGCGACGACGAGTGGCCGTCAGGGCAGAACCTGGCGTATTCCCCGGCGATCTGGCGGACCATCTTCGAGGAGTTCGGTGAGACGGTCGGGCTGAATCTCGACCCGTCGCACCTGGTGTGGCAGCACATCGACATGCCGCGCGCGATCGACGAGTTCGGTGAGCGGATCTACCACGCACATGCCAAAGACCTGATGATCGATCGCGACGGGTTGTACGAGCACGGCATCCTCTCGCTCGGGATGGGTTGGCAGGTGCCCAGGCTTCCCGGCCTCGGTGACGTCGACTGGCAGGCGTTCTTCTCGGCGCTCTACCGCACGGGCTACGACTACGTCTGTTGTGTCGAACACGAGGACCGGCAGTGGGAGGGCACAGACGAACTCATCAAGCGAGGGTTCCTCCTCGCACGCGACACGCTCGCGCCCTACATCCACTGACGGCGTCGCGTCGCTCGTCGGCGAGATGATGCGGTCGGCGCCGAGACGTAGGGTCCGACGATGACCTACGAGACGGTGACAGGATACTGCTGGCCACAATCGGTGGCCGCCGGAGAACGGGTGGCGCTGCATCTGTCGTCGGCCGGGGGGCGGCCGGTCTCGGTTGAAGTTGCTCGGATCGGAGGGACGCGCCTCGTCGTGCACGAGGAGGACGGGATCCGCGCCGATGATCATCCGACGCCGACCGACGCACCGGAACAGGGCTGCGGCTGGCCCGTCGCAGCCGACATGTTGGTCGATTCAACGTGGCCGTCCGGCTACTACGAGGTGTTGCTGGCGGTCGATGTCGACGGCAAACGACGGGAGGGCCGTGCGTTCTTCGTCATCCGTCCCGATCCGGCTACGACAAAGGCCACGACGTTGTGGGCGCTCGGCACGAACACGTGGCACGCCTACAACGACTTCGGTGGCCGAAACCTGTACACGGGGGCGACGCAGTCCTCGATGTTGCGGCCGATGGCGCCCGGCTTTCTGTGGAAGCCGGACGGGGCCGGCCAGCGGGTCACCTCGCTGCACCCTCCCGATCATCAGTCGGCGAGCCATGTCGGATATCTGAGGATGAACCACTTGTCGCCGTGGGGTGGGTCCGCCGGCTGGCCGAACTGGGAATTGCCGTTTGCGCAATGGATCGACCGGGAGGGATATGAGGTCGATGTCGTCACCAACGCCGATCTCGAGGAGCACCCCGAACTGCTCGGCCCGGACTCGCCCTACCGGTTGTACCTGTCGATCGGCCACGACGAGTACTGGTCCGGCCCGATGCGCGACACGGTCGAAGGATTCATCGGCCGTGGGGGGAACGCCGTGTTCCTGTCCGGCAACACGGCGTTCTGGCAGGTGCGATTGGAGGATTCGACCGGCGCGGCTGATCGACCCGATCGACCGGCATCGACGATGGTCGGATACAAGGGCCTCTTCAAGCAGGACCCGGTGTACGGCACCGGTCGTCAGCCGGCACTCACCACGATCTGGTCCGACCATCTCCTCGATCGTCCCGAGAACCACATGACCGGCGTCAGCTTCACCTACGGCGGCTACCACCGGATCGGCAAGCGGGCGACCCGCGGCGCCGGGGGGTACACACTGCACCGGCCCGGTCACTGGATCTTCGACGGTACCGGACTCGACTACGGCGACGTCCTCGGCGCGGACGCGACGATCGTCGGCTACGAGTGCGACGGATGCGACTTCACGTACCGCGACGGCCTCCCGAGGCCGACCGGCTCCGATGGCACCCCGGAGACGTTCGAGATCCTGGGTACCGCGCCCGCCGCGCACTTCACCCGGACGACCGCTTCACGGCCCCCAGCGCCGAACGAACCCTCCGAAGTCGAGTTCATTGCTTCTCGCGTATTCGATGATCGCGACCCGGCCTCGGTGGAGCGGATCGCGCACGGGCACGCCGTACTCGGATCGTATGTCTCGCCGGCAGGCGGGACGGTGATCACCTCGGGCTGCACCGACTGGATCTGGGGCCTCGCCGAGCGTGACCACCACGTGGAACAGATCACCCGCAACATGCTCGACCGTCTGGGCTGACGGAGGGCCGAACCACGATCCTGCTGTTCGCGATGCGGGCCTCCGCGAGGCTGACGGGAGTCGTCCGCGGGCGGACGTCGGACATACCGTGTCGGGATGACCGAAACGGCGCCCGCCCCATCGCACCTCGACGGCAACTATGCGCCGATCGACGCCGAAATCACCGCGACCGATCTCGTCGTCACCGGGGCGATCCCGACGGAGCTCAACGGGCGCCTGCTGCGGATCGGGCCCAATCCCTACGACGGAGCGTCGGGCCACTGGTTCTCGGGCACCGGGATGACCCACGGCGTGCGCCTGGAGGCAGGGCGCGCGGCCTGGTATCGCAATCGCTACGTCCGAGGTGATCGGGTCGCCGAGGCCAAAGGATGGCCCGCGGTCGATGGTCCGCGTCACGGAATGGGCGACGGCAATGCCAACACCAACGTCATCCACCAGGGAGGGACCACCTATGCGGTCGTGGAGGCTGGTTCGTATCCGGTGGCGCTCACCGACGAGCTCGACACGATCGCGCGGGACAACTTCGGTGGCACACTCGACGGCTCGTACACCGCGCATCCGAAACTCGACCCGGTTTCCGGCGAGCTCCACGCCATCACGTACTACTGGGAGTGGGATCACGTGCGGTACGTCGTCGTCGACAGGTCTGGCCGCGTGCGACGAGAGGTCAGGGTGCCGGTACCCGGGCGGCCGATGATCCACGACTGCTCGATCACCGAGAGCTCGGTGCTGATCTACGACCTGCCGGTCCACTTCGACCTCCAGGCCGCGTCAGAGGGCACCGCGATGCCGTACCAGTGGACGCTCGATCATGGGGCTCGGGTCGGCGTACTGCCGCGCGAGGGCGACCCGGATGCAGTCGTGTGGTGCGATGTCGATCCGTGCTTCGTGTTCCACCCGCTGAACGCGTATGACCTGCCCGACGGACGCATCGTTGCCGACGTCGTCCGTCACCCGCAGATGTTCGCCCAGCGCAGCGGTATGCCGGGTGGTGGTCCGCCGATCCTCGTGCGGTGGACGATCGACCCCACGACTCGAACGGTCTCCGAGGACATCGTGTCCGATCGCAACCAGGAGTTCCCGCGCGTCGATGAGCGAGTGATCGGGCGTGAGCACCGGTACGGGTACGGCGTGTATTCCGGTGACGGATCGTTGTACGCCGGAGCGGTGAAGAATGACCTGCTGACCGGCGAGGCGGAGTATCGAGACCACGGCCCGGGACGATTCTGTCAGGAGGCAGTGTTCGTGCCTCGTTCGGCAACCGCCGGCGAGGACGACGGCTGGCTGCTGGCCTACGTCCACGACGAGAACACGCAGCGCGCGGACGTCGAGATCTGGGAATCCCGCGACTTCACCGGCGACCCGGTCGCGCTCGTGCACTTGCCCCAGCGTGTGCCCTACGGCTTTCACGGCAACTGGGTCCCCGATCCGGCCTGACCAAGGGTGGCAATCGTGCGCGCCCGCGGCACTCGCCGGCACCGATTCGGGGTGACCGATTCGGGTGGCCGTGCAGTATGGTTCACTCCTCTGGCGACGTGGCCGAGTGGCTGAGGCAACGGCCTGCAAAGCCGTCTACGCGGGTTCGATTCCCGCCGTCGCCTCCAACCCCTGAGCAGGTTCATTCCTGCTCAGGGGTTCTCTTCGTTTCAGCCCAACGTCGGCGCAGCGCCGTGCCAGGGCACGCGCCGGTGTGGCCGGCTCAGATGTCCCAGCGGTCGACGTGCCACGGTGTCTGCGAGCCGGTGGGCAGGAAGCTGCCGTCGTCGATACCGACCTCGTCGTCAAGCATCTGATTGAGCAGGCTGTTCATCTGTTCGATCAGGTCTTCGGACCGGGAAGTGTCCAGTGCCAGATTCGTCGTCTCGCCGGGGTCGGCCTCGAGGTCGAAGAGTTCGAGGTCGTTACGCGCGGTGAGGTCTTCGAGCGAGTCGGGCCGGTGATGTTCGATCGGCGCGAAGTATCGGCTGAACCGGTGGCGGCCGTCGAAGACGCTGCGGATCGCGCCCCGCTTGGAGAAGTCAGGACGGGGCGCGGGACCGGAGTGGGCGCCAGGGGCTGACTGCTCCGCCAAAGCGCCGACGAAGTCGCCGTCGAGGGTCAAGAACATGTTGAACGAGTACAGGGCACCGTCTCTGATCTGGTTGACGCCAATGGTGCCTCCGGTGGACAGCGGGGACAGAATGTCGTGTCCGGGGAGGTCCTCCGTGCTCGCCGAGCTCGAGCCGGTGGCGCCGACGATCGTCGGGACGAGGTCGAGGTGCGCCGTCAACGCGTTACATGTGCCCCCGCCCTGCAGATCCGGATGCTTGATGATGAGCGGTACGTGATTCTGCTCGCGATAGGCGGTGGCGCCCTTGCCTGACATCCCGTGAGCGCCGCCCAGCTCGCCATGATCGGAGGTGCAGATCACCACCGCATCGTCGAGGAAGCCTTGCACGTCGAGTTCGTCGAGCACGGCCGCGATCTGACGGTCGCTGTCTCTGATGCAGTTGAGGTAATAGTCCTGGAGTCGCTGCCAGCGATCGTCCTCATCGGGGATCAGTCCCACCATGTGCCGACGACCTTCCTGATACTCGTGGTGCGCCGCCAGCCGTCGGTCCCACGATTCCTGTCGCGTCGCTGGGAGCGGCAGGTCCCACGAGGCGGAGTAGAGCGGCGAGCGTGGTGCGGTGGCCAGCGGCATCATCAGCGGGTTCGCCTTCTGAACCGCCTCGCCTGGAAGGTCGGTGTCGAAGAACATCACGTCGTGGGGATTGACCAAGTTGACCGCCAGGAACCACGGAGTTTCCTCGGCGGCCAGGTCCTGGGCCCGCAGCCGGAGCCAGCGCCGTGTCACCGCGCCGATCACCTCGTCGGAGCGATAGCCGCCGAGAGTCATGCCGATCACGTCGCCCGGGCCCACGAAGTCGGAGAATCCATAGCCGTCGATCACGCCCCCGAAATCGGGATTCGGGCCGGCGTAGACGTCGGTCGTGTCCAACTCGGCCGAGAGATGCCACTTGCCCAAGTAGGCGCTGAAATAGCCGAGATCACGCATGCGGTGTCCGACCGTCGGCATGTCGGTCGGAAGATCCGACGCCCAGGGGAAGTTCCCGTTGTCGAACACGCCAGTTCGCTGGATGTGTTGCCCGGTGTAGATCGTCGAACGCGAAGGCGTGCACACACACGACGTGATCTGATGGTTCGTGAACGTGATCCCCGAGTCCTGCAGACGGCGCCGCCCAGGAAGATCGAAGCCCGCCGGCCACTCGGGGAAGTACCGCTCCTGATCGGTCAGAATGAACACCACGTTCGGGGCTGCGCTTGTCATGCTCAGAGTCTTGCAGGGCACAGCTCGTTCGCCGACGGGCTCGGCGGCCGGAGGCCGGCAGCCAGCAGCGAGCCGACGACGAGGTACGGGCTCGCGGTTGCGTCGACGACCTTGAGTTCTGCATTCGAACCCTCGACGAGCCGGAGCGCAGCCTCCCGGTTCTCGATGCCCCAGCACTTGTACGGACCTGCCCACCGCTGCGGCTGGAGCCGGACGTAGCTGGCGACGCTGGGCGCTGTCACGGCGAGCAACGCAGGCAGCGAGTCGTGCACGCCGGCGAGGAACGACTCGAATCGGCCGGTCATGCCGTTCGGCCCGCTCCCACCGGCGGCCTCGTTGCGCTCGCCGTTCCACAGGCTGAAATGCAAATGCATGCCGTTGCCGACGCCGCCGGCGACGACGGCCGGGGAGAAGCTCGTCCGCAATCCCTCGTTCTCGCCGACCGCCCGGATCGTCTGCCGGACGAGCACGTTGCGGCCGGCCGCGCGCAACGGGTCCGACGGTCCGACGGACACCTCGAACTGACCGGGCGCATACTCCGGGTGGAGCTGGTCGACCGGAACGCCTCGTGCCTCCAGCGCCCGAACCAACTCAACGCAGTAGTCCGACAGCTCGACGATCCGCGTCGATCCATACGCCGGTCCGGTGGTGGCGGGCTCGAAGCTGTCGTCATCGGCGACGCTCAGCATCCATTCGATCTCGAACGACATCTTGGCCGTGAGATCGTGCTGTGCAAGTCGATCGACCGTCTTCTCGACGAACCCACGCTGGCACTGCGGGTGCCGCCCACCGTCCAGTCGCCACCGATCGACCGGCGCCCACGCCCAACCGGGCTGCGCCGAGAGCGGCACCGTCTCGTCCACGTCGGGCACCAACCGCAGGTCACCGACTGGGCCGCCGGCGCTCGGACTCGCGGTGATCGAGTGTCGTTTCCGAACTCCGTGGGCGCTGCGGTCGGCAGCGGGCTACCGTTTGGTCGAGCCATGAACGCGAACGATCACCACGGGTGTGCCCAGTCGGCATGACATCCGCCGCCACCAGCACCACTGTCGTCGTTCCCGGTACCGACCTCATGACCTCGCTCGTCGGGCCGCGAGATCAGTTCCTGCGGCGTATCGAGCAGCGGTTCCCGGCGGTCCTGATCAGCGTGCGCGGCAACGAGGTGCGAATCGTCGGCGAGGACACCGCGATGGTCGACGACGCCGTCCGACTGTTCGAGGAACTCGTCACCCTGCTGCAGAGCGGGCAGCAACTCGACGACACCACTCTCGATCGGATCGTCGACATGGTTCGAGCGGACGAACGTCCGAGCGAGATCCTCACCCACGAGGTGCTGCGCGGTCACAAGGGCCGCCAGGTCAAACCGAAGACGGCCGGCCAGAAGCGATACGTCGACGCGATGTCGAAGAACGTCATCACCTTCGGGATCGGCCCGGCGGGAACGGGCAAGTCGTGGCTCGCGGTGGCGATGGCGGTCCGTGCACTCCAGGCGAAACAGGTACAGCGCATCATCCTCACCCGCCCGGCTGTCGAGGCGGGGGAGCGGCTCGGGTTCCTTCCCGGCGACTTGATGGCCAAGGTCGACCCCTATCTCCGGCCGCTGTACGACGCGCTCTACGACATGCTCGACCCCGAGGGCGTCCAGCGCCTTCTCGAAAAACAGATCGTCGAGGTCGCCCCCCTCGCATTCATGCGCGGTCGCACACTGAACAACAGCTTCATCATCCTCGACGAGGCGCAGAACACCACGCCCGAACAGATGAAGATGTTCCTGACGCGCATCGGCTTCGGTTCGCGCGTCGTGGTCACCGGCGATGTCACCCAGGTCGACGTTCCGCACGGCAAGAGCGGACTCGGTGGGCTCGAGAACACTCTGCGCGACATCGATGGGCTCGGTTTCGTCCGGCTGACCCGGGCCGACGTGGTGCGCCACAAAATCGTCGCCGACATCGTTGCCGCTTACGAGCGAAGTGACGACCGCGCCGGCGAGCGCAGCGCACGCGCCGGATCGTGACCGTCGTCTGCTCCGACGAGCGGCCTGACGACGAACGAACGGGTCTGACGATCGACCTCGACCGATGGCGCACGCTCGCGTCGGCTGCGATGGACGTCGAGGGAGTGACCGGTGAGCTGACACTCACGTTCGTCGGGCGCGAGGAGATCACGACATTGAATGCAGAGCACATGGGCAAAGCCGACCCGACCGACGTGTTGTCGTTTCCGCTCGACGACGAGCCGACGCCGGGGGTGCCGACCCTGCTGGGCGACATCGTCGTGTCTCCGGCGATCGCCCTGCAACAGTTCGTCGATCACGCAGGCACACTCGACGACGAGCTCGCGCTCCTCGTCATCCACGGGGTACTTCACGTACTCGGTCACGACCACGCAGACCCCGCCGAGGGCGCCGTCATGCGCGACCGCGAGGCAGCGCTGCTCCGCCAGCTGCACTGGCGCGGTGACCCGCCGGAGGCGTTCCGCCACGACCACACCCGGTAGCCGCCGCATAGGGTCGCTCCCATGAGTGACTCGGTGCTGGAACGGTTTGCGCTCGACGGGAACGTCGCTGTCGTGACAGGTGGTGGACGGGGCATCGGCGAAGGCATCGCCATCGCGTTGGCCGAGGCAGGATGTGACATCGTGCTGACCGCGCGGCGTGAGCACGAGATCGAGGCCGTCGCTGAACGCGTGCAAGCGCTCGGCCGGCGGTCTGTCGCGATTCCTGGTGACATCACCGATGGCGACTTCGTCGATGCGCTGGCCGAACGGGCAAAGAACGAGATGGGTTCGGTCACGATCTGGGTCAGCAATGCCGGCGGCGCCGATGATCGGACACCGCGCCATCTGTCCGAGATGCCGGATCGGCAGTGGGACTATCAACTCGACGTCAACCTGCGTGCAGTGTTCACCGGTGCCCGCGCCGCCGCGCGTGTCCTCGAGGATGGTGGGTCGATCATCAACATCTCGTCAGGGGCGGCACTCAAGGGCTCTCCCAACAACGGCCCGTACGCCGTTGCCAAGGCCGGCGTCGACAGCCTCACGCGCACCTTGTCGCTCGAACTGGCTCCGCGTCGGATCCGGGTCAATGGTGTCGCACCGGGCCCCGTTCCGACCGAAGTGTTCATGGACTTCTTCGGCGCCACCGAAGCCGATCTTCCGAAGCTCGCCAAGCAGTGGGGTGTGCCTCTCGGACGGCTCGGAACACCGGAGGATGTCGGCAACGCAGTCGTGTTCCTCGCCTCGCCTGCCGCCTCATGGGTGACCGGGCAGACCCTGCTCGTCAACGGCGGCAACCGGTAACCGCCGGGAGGAGCCGAATCTTCCGGCCGGCCTCACCGGCGGTAGGTTCGCCCGCCATGGAAGTACGTCTGGACGGCAAGGTCGCACTCGTCACGGGAGCGTCGAGGGGCATCGGTAGGGCGATCGCGTCGGAGCTCGCCGCGTCCGGCGCGAAGGTGATGCTGAACAGTCGCAAGCAGGACGCGCTCGAGGCGGCGGCTGCCGAGATGGCCGGTGAGGTCGACGTCTGCGCGGCCAACGCTGGCGACAAGGGTGCGGGTGAGAAGGTCGTCACCGCGACACTCGAACGATTCGGCGGCCTGGACATTCTCGTCAACAACGCGGCCACCAATCCGTATTACGGACCGGTGCTCGACATCGACGAGGCGCGCTACGACAAGACGTTCCAGGTCAATCTGAAGGCACCGGTCTACTGGTGCAAGGCTGCGCACGATCTCGTGTTCGCGGACAAGCCTGGCGTGATCGTCAACATCGCGTCGGTCGGCGGACTGCGGACCGACAGTGGGGCGCTCGGCATCTACAACCTCACGAAGGCTGCGCTGATCCACTTCACCCGCCAGCTCGCAGCCGAGATCGGCCCGACGAGGGTCGTCGGCATCGCACCCGGCCTCGTGAAGACCGATTTCGCCGCTGTTCTCGTGGAGAACTTCGGTGACGACCTCGCGCGGCGCATGCCCACCCAGCGACTCGGCGAGCCAGAGGACATCGCTCACCTGGCGACATTCCTCGCCAGCGACCGCGCCAGCTGGATCACCGGCGAGACCTACGTGATCGACGGCGGAGCGGGCGTCGCGCCCTGATTCGACGAACCCGTCGCAGTCTCGGTGTCGATGCCGGCGGAAACCGCTGCGTGTGACGCCGAGAGTTCAGCCTCGACGAAGCTTGCCGAGCGCCGTGCGGGGGAGTTCGGCGACCAGGACGAGGCGACGGGGGGCCAGAAAGGCCGGATGGTGCCGCTTGACGTGATCGCGCAGCGACTCGAGTGTGGGTGGATCACCAGCGGGGACGACGAGCGATTCGACGATCTGCCCCCACTCGTCGTCGGGCCGACCGCGCACCAGCACCTCTGCGACGGCCGGATGATCGAGGAGCGACCGTTCCGCCGCCTCGGGCCAGACGTTCTCACCGCCGGTGATGATGAGGTCCCCAGCCCGACCGATGACGTGGAGCCGGCCGTCGTCGAGCAAGTGCCCGATGTCGCCGGTGGCAAGCCACCCGTCGGCGTCGACCGGGCTGGGCCCGTCGCGGTAGGTGCGGAGCAGCATCGCTCCGCGGAGGTGGATCTCGCCGTCGTCTGCGAACCGCACCTCGACGCCGTCGAGCGGGCGGCCGTCATAGACGACGCCGCTGCCGGTCTCGGTCATTCCGTAGGTCGTCACCGTGTTGGCCGGACGATCGGCGGGGGGACGGCTCCCACCGAGCACGATCGTGCGGAATATCGTCGGATCGATCCGACCGAGCGCCGTCGGGACGAGCGAGACCAACGATGCACCCACCTCACGCACGGCGACGGGATCGAAGGCGGGCAGCACCGTGAGCTCGGTGCCCGTGTGGAGCGCGCGGGTGACGACGGACAGCCCACCGATGTGCGAGAGCGGCAGACACGCGAGCCAATGGTCGTCGCCGGCGACCGCGAGCCGTTCCGAGGTCGCCTCGGCAGACGCAGCCACGGCGTCGCGGGTGAGTACGACCCCCTTCGGCGTCCCTGTCGAGCCGCTCGTGGCGACGACCAGCGCGTCGTCTGACTCGACTTCCTCGCCGACCCTCATCGCCACGCACAGCTCGTCTCGGGCGCTCACGGGCAGCCGCTGGTCGACCGGGAACGCGGCGTCGCCGGCATCCCAGATGCGCAGCAGCTCGTCGACGAACCCGGTCCCGCCCGGCCGATCGATCGCCACGAGGCGCGACGTCACAATGGGCGACTCAGTTGGTGATCGGGTCTATCGGCGTCAGCGGCCCGACGAGCGACTCGATCTCGGCGGCGACCGTGAGGCATCGCAGGTCGTGGAAGCGGTCGCCCATCACTTGCACGCCGACCGGCATCGCATCGGCGAGACCTGCGGGCGTCACCGCAGCAGGGAAGCCGAGGAAGTTCGCGGGCAGCACAGGGCGGATGACCTCGATCATGTCGATCGAGCCGTCGATGTCGGCATCGTGTGCGAACGCGGGTGAGGACCAGGTCGGGCTCAGGAGTATCGGGTGCTCCGTGTAGAACTCGCTCCACTCCCGCATGAGGCGGTATCGCTCCATGTGGAGCTCGAATTGGCCGGTCAGCGTCGTCGGCGGCAGATCGGCAGAGGTTGCCTCGATCAGCGCCTTGCCGCCCTCGCCCATCACCTCGTCGAGCATGGGTCTCATCTCGCGCAGTTCGCCGAGCAGCAGCGACGACCACAGCTCGAGCACCACCTCGTAGTCGGGCGGGGTCGCCTCGACCACGTCGTGGCCGGCATCGGAAAGCCGATCGCCCACCGCTCGAATCGCGTCCGCGATGCCCGAATCGGTCGATCCGCCCGGCGGCTCGGCCAGCACCGCGATACGCATGCGTTCGCCGGGTTCCGCGTCGGTGAGGACGACCGGCAGTGAAGTGGGATCGCGCAGATCCTGGCCGGCAACGATCTCGAGGCCGCAACGCACATCGGCGACCCGGCGTGCCATCGGCCCCTCGACGGACATCACTTGTGGGGCCAGTGGGCTGTCGATCGGAGGGATCACGGTTGCCGTCGGAACCACTCCCGTTGTCGGCTTGATCGATGCGATGCCGCAACAGTTCGCCGGATTGCGCAGCGATCCGCCGATGTCGTTGCCGAGTCCGATCGGACTCATTCCCGAGGCCAGGGCCGACCCTTCTCCGCCGCTCGACCCGCCGGCGGTGACGTTCGGGTTCCAGGGATTGCGCGTGAGCCCGTGCAGCTGAGAGTGCGTGTGGACGCGAAGCCCCAGGTCGGGCAAGTTCGTGCGGGCGAACGGGATCGCGCCGGCCGCGCGCATGCGCCCGGATGATGGCGCGTCGATCGGCGCGATCGCATCCTTCATCAACTCGAGACCCTGGGTTGTGGGGGTTCCTGCGAGATCGATGTTCTCCTTCACCGTGCAGGGCACGCCGTGGAGGGGACCGAGTTCGACGCCCCCGGCGAGCGCGGCGTCGGCGGCATCGGCGGCTGCGCGAGCCTCGTCGGCGAGCACTCGGACGATTGCGTTCAGGCCGCCGTTGATCTTGTCGACCCGGTCGAGGTGCGCCTCGAGCACCTCTCGGCTCGATGCCTCCTTTGCGCGGATCGTTGCCGCGAGTTCCAACGCCCCCATTTGCCACAGCTCGGTCATCGCTCCATCATGGCGCACGCATGAACCGCTGGATCATCGGAGCCCGCCCGCGAACACTGCCTGCGGCGATCGTGCCGGTCGCCGTGGGTGCGGGGGCCGCCGTCGGGATCGGTGACTTCGTGTGGTGGCGGGTGGGTGCCGCGCTCGTCGTCAGCCTGGCGCTACAGATCGGCGTCAACTACGCCAACGACTACAGCGACGGCATCAGAGGGACCGACGACGTCCGTGTCGGCCCTGCCCGGCTTGTCGGTGGCGGCCTCGCCAGTCCACGGTCGGTGAAGATCGCCGCGTACATCTCGTTCGGTGTCGCCGCGGTTGCCGGGCTGGCGATCGCACTCGACACCTCGTTGTGGCTCCTCCTCGTCGGCGCGGCCGCGATCGCTGCCGCCTGGTTCTATACCGGCGGGCCGAAACCGTACGGCTACCTCGGTCTTGGCGAATTGTTCGTGTTCGTCTTCTTCGGACTGGTGGCCACGGCCGGTACCACGTATGCGGCGGTGGCCGAGTTCACCGGACTCTCGATCGTGCTCGGCTGTGCCGTCGGGTCGCTCGCCTGCGCGCTGCTCGTCATCAACAACTTGCGCGATATTCCCACCGATGAACAGGTCGGTAAGAAGACGCTTGCGGTGCGGCTCGGCGACCGGCGGACACGTTCGTTCTACGTCTCGCTGATCATCGGAGCGTTCGTGCTGTTGATCGTGGGGGCGGTGTGGTGGCGGATGCCCGCACTGCTCGGGCTGGCCGCAGTGCCCCTCGCGCTGACGCCTTGCCGGGTCGTGCTGGGCGGAGCGACCGGGCCGGCGCTCATCCCGGTGCTCGGAGCAACCGGTCGGCTGCAGATGGCGTTCGGGCTCGCGACGACCTTCGGCCTGGTGATCGGCGCCTGACCTCTCCCGCTCAGCGCGACAGCAGCCACGACGCGATGGCGTCGGTGGTCGTTCTCGGTTGCTCGAGATGAGTGGTGTGACCCGCGTCGGGGATGACGAGCAGCGTCGAGTCCGGGATCGACGAGGTGAGTCGGTGGCCCAGCGTGCGGAACTTCGCGTCGTGCTCGCCGGCCAGGATCAACGTCGGAACAGCGATCGACGGGAGTCGACTCCAGAGCGGTTCTTGGGTTCCCGTGCCGGTGCACCGAAGGCTCGTAGCGAGGCCCGCGGCGGTGTTCCGGCAACGGTCCTCGACTTGTGCGGTCTCCGGCGTCAGTCCGGCGAAGAGAGGGTTGCGCAGCCACTCTTCGACGAAGTCAGCGACGCCGATCTGCTCGATCCGGTCCGCAAGCAGTTCGTCGGCCGCGCGCCGCTCGACGCGCTCCGAGTCGCTGTCGATGCCGGCCGTCGCGCCGATCAGCACCATGGCCGACACCAGTTCGGGCTGTGCGAGCGCGGCGTGCAGGGTGACTCGACCGCCCATCGAGTAGCCGACGTAGACCCCTTGTCCGCCGCACTCGACGAGGTGGTCGGCCGAACGCCAGAGATCCGAGCCAGAGACAGCGGATGGGGCATCGCCATGATCCGGTAGATCGACGGCCGTGGTCGTGGAGCCGGGCATCACCTCGGCGAGGCACCGCGCGACTCTCTCCCACGACCGAGCGGTCTGGGTGAAGCCGTGGGCCAGGATGAGGCGCGGTGTCGTTTGGTTCGCGATCGCCGTCACGCCGGCGTCTGGTCGGCCGCGGGCTCGCCGAGAGCCCGGTCGGCCATCCGCTGCAGCACCTGGGCGAACGTGTCGGGCTCCTGGGCGCCGGGCACCGCCCAGTTACCGTCGAACACGAAGGTCGGCACCGCGGTGACGCCGTTCTCGTAGCCCTCTCGGAGTTCGGTCATCACCTCCGGGAGACCGCGGTCACTCTCGAGGAACTCGACGACCCGATCTCGATCGAATCCGACCTCTGCAGCACATTCGGCGAGCACGTCGGCATCGCCGATGTTGAGGCCGTCGGTGAAGTACGCCTCGAGGAGCCGTTCCTTCATCACCGGTTGCTCGACCGGCGAGTCGGACTGCGCAGCCAACCAGATCAGACGATGAGCGAGCAGAGTGTTCGCCCGGAGAGCCCGATCCATGCGGAAGTCGAGTCCGATTTCGGCGGCGGCCTTCGTGACGTGACCGATGATCTGCTCGGCCCGCTCGGGGCCGCCGAACTTCTTGCTGTACCCCTCGAACACCGGAGTGGCAACGCCGGGCGCGGCGGTCGGGTCGAGTTGGTGCGGCTTGTAGGTGACAACGACGTCGACGCCGAGATCATCTTCGACCTGCGCGAGGCCGAGTTCGAACTTGCGTTTGCCGATGTAGCACCACGGACACACGACATCGGAGTAGATGTCGATGGTGATCGCTGGGCGCTCGGTCTGGATCTCGGCTGCCACGGAGCACACGATACGCCCCTATCGTCTCCCACCGATGGTCGGCGTCCCCCCACCCCCTCCCGAGGACGTTCAGGCCACGTACTGCGCCACGCTGGTCGACGAGTGGATCCGGCTCGGCGTGCGCCATGCCATCCTCGCACCCGGCTCGCGTTCGACACCGATGGCGTTGGCGCTGGCTGCCCGCGACGAGCTGCGAGTCGAAGTCGTCCACGACGAGCGGGTAGCCGCGTTCGTGGCGCTGGGCGCCGGGCTCGAGGGGGATCCTGCGCTCCTGTTGTGCACGAGCGGGACGGCGGCGGCGAACTTCTTCCCAGCCGTCATCGAGGCTGGTCTCTCGGAGGTCCCGCTGATCGTGCTCACCGCCGATCGCCCCGAGGAGCTGCGCGGTGTCGGCGCCCCCCAGACGATCGACCAGCACCGACTGTACGGCGACCATGTTCGCTGGTTCCGCGATCCCGGCGTGGCCGACGACGACGGACGTCGCGCCTGGCGGTCACTTGCCCGGGAGGGGTGGCAGCACGCGGTGGGTGGACCGGTTCAGCTCAACCTCCCCTTCCGTGAGCCGCTGCTCGGCACGGCCGGTGACCTCCCCGCGCCGGATTCGCCGGTGGAACGGTCATCGGCTGACCCGGCGGCCGCAAACCGGGAAGTTCCGGGACTCGACCGCCAGCGCGGTGTGATCCTGGTGGGCGGTTGCAGCGGTGTGCGGGAAGCCGATGTCGCCGAACTTCAGCGCATGACGGCCTGGCCGATCCTGGCCGACCCGGCCTCCGGGATGCGGCATCTCGACGGAGTGGTGACCACCGCGGATTCTCTTCTGCGGCACCGCGGCTTCGCCGACGATCATGCCCCCGAAGTGGTCGTGAGGATCGGCCGGCCGCACGCATCGAAGGTGATCTCGCAGTGGGTGTCACGGACCGAGTCGGTCGTGATCCAGGTCGGCGGCCCTGGTGTGATCGACCCGGATCACAACGTGTCGGCGGTCGCGTCGATCAGCGACGTGCTCGTGGCTCAACCGGCAGGCGCTCTCGGCACGACGTGGCCGGTGCGCTGGGCGCACGCCGAGCGGCGCGCCGACGACGCCATCGCCCGGGCGGTCGCGGCGGTCGACCACCTCACCGAGCCCGGCGTTGCCCGTGTAGTGGCTGAGAATCTGCCGCCGGAGGCGGTTCTGACGGTCGCCTCGTCGATGCCTGTGCGCGATCTCGAATGGTTCGGCGGTCGCTCCGCCCGGGCGCACGCCAACCGTGGTGCTAATGGGATCGACGGCGTCATGTCGACCGCACTCGGCCGGGCGCTCGACGGAGCGCCCTCGGTCGTCGTGGTCGGTGATCTCGCGTTCGTGCATGACAGCAACGCCCTCCTCGGCTTGGGCCAGCGGTCGAACGACCTCCGCGTCGTGGTCGTCGACAACGACGGGGGCGGAATCTTCTCGTTCCTGCCGCAAGCGACCGCGCTCGACACGGCCAACTTCGAACTGCTCTTCGGCACACCGCTCGGGACGGATGTCGTCCGCCTCGCGGCGGCGCACGGACTCGCGGCCCGTACGGTGACATCGCCGGCCGAGCTCGCGGCCCAACTAGCGGTGCAAGGTCCGTGGGTGGTCCGAGTGCCGTCCGAGCGGACCCGCAACGTCGCGGTGCATGACGAGCTCCACTCCGCGGTCGCCGCCGTGCTCGGCTGAATCGCTGCCCGGCCCAGTCGCCGTGGAAGGCCGTCGTCAGGGACGCACGATCGCCGAGAGCATCGCCTGGAACTTGGCCTGCGTCTCCGCAAGTTCGGCCAAAGGATCGCTGTCGGCGACGATCCCCCCGCCGGCGACGAGGCGTGCGCTCATCCCGTCGTCTGCGATCTCCGCACAGCGCAGCGCGACCGCCCACGCACCGTCGCCGCCGGCGTCGACCCAGCCGACCGCGCCGGCGTACCGACCGCGGACGAATCCTTCGACTTCGTCGATCAGTGTCAGGGCCGCGTCGCGCGGATGTCCACCAACCGCCGGAGTCGGCGACAGCGCCCGCACGAGCTCGGTGACCGGAGGGCCCGGCTGCGACAGCATCCCCTCCATCTGCGTGCCGAGGTGCTGCACGTTGGCGACGGTGACGATCGATGGTTCCGGCTCCCAGTCGAGATAGCTCGCCCATGGCAGGAGCGTGTCGTGCACCACATCGATCACGATGCGGTGTTCGATCTGGTTCTTCGTACTCTCGAGCAGGTCGGCGGCGAGGCGTGCATCGTTGTCGACATCGCCCGTACGTGGCGCCGTGCCCGCGAGTGGATGTGAGCGCACGATCGGCCCTTCGACCTCGACGAGCAGCTCAGGGGAGGCGCCGATGAGGCCCTGGATCGAGTAGCGGTAGCTCGAGCCAAAACTCGCCTTCAACCGTCTCATCACGGCGTGGACGTCCACCGGGCGATCGGAGGTGACGGTGATCGGACGAGCGATGACCGCCTTGGTCAGCTCGCCACGCCGTACCGCGTCGCGTGCGGCGGCGACCGCTGCCAAATAGTGTTCGACGGCGCCTTCGGGCCCGAGTGTGTACCCGGCTGCGGCGGGCATCGGGTCAGACGGGGGAGTGAGCTCCGCCGACAG
>JASJHI010000246.1:0-2812 GCA_033791105.1 Acidimicrobiia bacterium
GTGAGCCGGCAAGTCACTCGCTCGACCAAGTCGACTCGCTCGGGAGCGGGTTCCCGCTCGCCAAAGGTGTCGAAAGCGGCGAGTGATCCGATGCCGGTTCCCAGCGAGCCGCCTCCTCGCGCGAAGGCTCCCAAGAAGGCACGGGCGCCCGAAGTGCCCGCGGCACCTCGCCAGGTGGTACCTCGCGCCGACGAGTCCGTGAACGAACTGATGCCGTTCCTCGAGTTCGTCGAGCACCACCCGGTGGGAACGAGTGTCAACGGCACGGTCGATGCGTACTCCTCACACGGCGCCTACGTCTCCATCGCCGATCACCGTGTGCGGGCCTACGTGCCCCTACGCCTGATGTCCGATCCTCCTCCGCGTAGCGCCCGCAAGGCGCTGTCGCTCGGTGAGAGCACAACTCTCGTGGTGGTCAGCTTCGTGCCGGAGCGACGCTCCATCGACTGCGCGTTGCCCGACATGGCCGAGGCCGAGATCTCGAGGGCATCCGCTGGTGGGGAAGCCGGTGCCAGGCCGGTGAAGCGCGGACGGCGGCAGTCGGACAGCGAGCAGTCCGACACGCCCAGTACACGGCAAGGGTCGAGCGACCGTGGACCGGCTGTCGAGGCGGCAGAGGCGCCGGCGAAGAAATCAGCGAGCAAGAAGACCACGGCGCGCAAGCGTGCCCCCAAGAAGACCACCGCCAAGAAGACCACCGCCAAGAAGACGACGGCGAAGAAGACCACCGCGGCGACGGCGAAGAAGACGACGAAGAAATCGACGGCCAAGAAGACGTCTGCCGCCAAGAAGTCAACCGCCGCCAAGAAGACGTCTGCCGCCAAGAAGACGACCGCCGCCAAGAAGGCCCCACCGAAGAAGGCTCCAGCGAAGAAGGCCGGAGCCAAGAAGACCGTAGCGAAGAAGGCGACCGGGAACACGGCGGGCAAGAAGTCGGGGGCGAAGAAGACCCGAGGGGCACAGCCGACAGGCGACGGCACGGCTTCGCAGTCGCGGTCAGCGGCCAGCTCGACGGGTAGCGGGACCGGCCCCGCGCCCGACAGCTGGAGCTGACGTGCGGCTCGCGACGTGGAACATCAACTCTCTGCGTGCCCGCCAGGAACGCGTCGAGGGGTGGCTCACCGAGGTGCAGCCCGATGTGCTGCTCCTGCAGGAGACGAAGCTCGCCGCCGATGCCTTTCCCGCGCTGTCCTTCGAGGCGCTCGGCTACGAGACGGCCCACCACGGCCAGGGACAGTGGAACGGCGTGGCGATCCTCTCGAAGGTCGGCCTCACAGATGTCGTGGTCGACTTCGCCGACGGTGGCGATCCGGACACCGACGCCCGTCTCATCACCGCGTCGTGCGCCGGCATCCGCGTCAGCAGTGTCTACGTGCCGAACGGCCGCTCACTCGACGACGATCATTATCAGTACAAGCTGGCCTGGCTCGGTCGGCTGCGGGCACACCTCGATGCCGACACCGCCCCCACCGATTCCGTGATCGTCGGAGGCGACTTCAACATCGCGCCTGCGGATCGTGATCTACACGACCCGGCGATGTTCACCGATACCACCCATACGAGTCGGGCCGAGCGAGAACGCCTCGACGCGCTCGTGGAGTGGGGTCTGGTCGACGTCTTCCGCGAGCACCATTCCGCGGACCGCGTCTTTTCCTGGTGGGACTACCGCGGCGGCGACTTCCACCAAGGCCGCGGGATGCGGATCGACCTGCTGATGTGCTCGGCGCCCGTCGTCGAGCGGACCCGATGGTGCGTCATCGATCGCAATGCTCGCAAGGGGAAACAGCCGAGCGATCACGCGCCGGTGATCGTCGACCTCGACTGAGACCTGCCGCGGCAGGAAACGTCTGCCCTGTCCCCGGCCGGCACATCGGTGGCGCCCGCACGGCTCGCCTCGGCGCGCGATATGGGGCGCTCGACCGTCGCGAGACTGCCAGCCGGATGTGCGCCTACAGTGGTGCTCGGGCACGGTGATGGAACGCGGCGCCGGATGAGCCGACGGTCGCCAAGAAGCACGGCCCAACAGGGGTGAGCGTCGTGGACGATATGAAGTTGATGGGATTTTCCATCGGGATCGGCATCGTGATCGGCATCGTGGTCGGGGCCGTGATCGGGGGAAGTTTCGCGATCGGGGTAGGCATTACGATCGGCATGGTCGTCGGAGCGGCGATCGGCGCGGTGCTACGAGCGTCGAGCGAGCCGCAGAGTTGACACGACCCGCCTTGTCGGCACGTATGCGAGTGGCGAGACACCCGATGATGCGCAACCGGCCGGTATCGGGCGGGTCGCGGTGTGTGCCGGACGTGCGAGTAGTTGTACGCGGGACCGAGGCTGCAGTCGATATCGGTGGTGATCGAGCGCGAGGACACTGTCGACGGCGACCAGGTCGCACAGATCCGTTCGAAGGCGTCGGTCAGTGCTCGGGCCAACCCGGTCATGAGCGACGGTTCCCGCCGGTTGGTTCATCCGCCCGTTGCGCGCACGCTCAGGCGCGCCTAGCTTCCGGGCGGTCGTGGACGAAACCGTCTTCGCCGACAGAATTGGAGTGAGCGATGGTGAATGCGAGCAATCCATACGGTTCGAAGCCCGGTACCGGCATCAGCCTGCCGGACTACTACCGGCCGATGACCACGATCAACAATCGGAACGTCTATTTCCCCGGTACCGAGGTTCTCCCCAAGGGCGAGATGCGGATCATCGTGCTCGGTAGCACGCCGTGGCCGCCGACTCGGAGCCAGGCCGGAACCTGCATCTTGGTGGAGTGCGGGACCGGTGAGCCGCAGCCGCGTCGCTTCTTCTTCGACATGGGCAA
>JASJHI010000247.1:0-10158 GCA_033791105.1 Acidimicrobiia bacterium
GTTCGTCGCCGCTCGCCTGACCGATGCCCATCAGTGCGGACCCGGCATCGGAGAGGACCATCTTGACGTCCGCGAAGTCGGTGTTGATCAGGCCGGGGGTGGTGATCAAGCCGGTGATCCCGGAGACACCCTGCAGCAGTACCTCGTCAGCCATCTTGAAGGCATTGAGCACACTCGTCTTGTCGTTGGCGACCGTGAGCAGACGATCGTTCGGGATGACGATCAGCGTGTCGACCTTCTCCCTGAGCCGTTGGACGCCCGTGTCCGCTTGCACGGATCGGCGGCGGCCCTCGAAGGAGAACGGTCTGGTGACCACGCCGATCGTGAGAGCGCCGGCCTCCCGTGCGATCTCGGCGATCGTCGGGGCTGCGCCGGTGCCGGTGCCGCCACCCTCGCCGGCAGTGATGAACACCATGTCCGCGCCGCGGACCATCTCCTCGATTTCCTCGGAGTGTGACTCGGCGGCCGAGCGACCGACCTCGGGGTCGCTGCCGGCCCCCAGCCCGCGGGTGAGGTCGCGGCCGATGTCGAGCTTGACGTCGGCGTCGCTCATGAGAAGGGCTTGTGCGTCGGTGTTCACGGCGATGAACTCGACACCCTTCAGTCCGGCGTCGATCATTCGATTGACGGCGTTCACGCCGCCTCCGCCGACACCGACGACCTTGATCACGGCGAGGTAATTCTGTGGAGCGCCGACCATCAGTTCGTCCTCCGTTGTGCTTGGTTCATTTTCTCGATTCCTTCGCCGGAGCGTGGTCCGGCTCGTCGTGCCGCACATCCTGCCAGGTCCACACGTTCAGGACAGGGACACCCGGCGCCGATGGCCGTCGATCGTATGCGCATCCACCTCACAGCACGGTGACCTCTGCCGTCGAGACATCGATCACCGAGACGCGCTTGGCGCCGATGTCCTCGAGTATCCGCTCGAGGCGGACCAGTTTGGCAATCTGTTCGTTGTCACCGATCGCGGATCCGAACCGCACCTCGATCAGGGGTCCGTCGAGGAGCGCCGGTTGGTCGGTCGACGGCTCGACCTCGTCGGCGGCCGGGTCAGCCGGTACCGGGCTGAGCGGCCGGAGGTACAGACGCAGGTCCGACCCGTCTGGGGTCACCTGCATCGATTCGACCCGCGGCCGTATCGACGGGGTGAGTTTGGGGACCAGCGCGGAAGCCGATGTCGGTCCGGGCGGACCGAAGTGGCCTGCAGGAATGTCGAGCGTGACCGGCCCGGAGATCCACACGAGCGCGATCGGTTGCCCTTCGATGAGGTCGAGGGCGCGGCCTTCCTTGTCGAGCACGCGCGTCAACCCGTCCGCTCCCGGCATCGCCGCGACCGGAGACCGTTCCCGGATCTCGATCGTCGCCGAGTTGGGGAACGATGTCCGTACCCGCGCGTCCTCGACCCAGGGGATCGCCTCGAGCTGCTCCTCGAGGTCGGTCGTGTCGACGAGCAGCACCGGCGTCCCGTCGAGCTCGACGATCACGGCTTTGAGGGCGTCGGGATCCGAGTACCGGTTGCCGACGACAGTGATCTGGTTCACGGAGAACAACGAGGACGCGAGCACGGCGACAACTGCGATGAGGGCGACGACGACACCGGCCGCGATGAGCACCCACTGCAGCCGCCGCCGCCCCTCGGCGCGCCGTACCCGGATCCGGCGCTGCCGAATTCGGCCGTCGAGACCACGTCCGGTGGCGTCGCTCGCGACGAGCGCGTCTGCGGTGTCGTCGTCGTCGATGATGATCGGGCCGTCGTCCTCGGACGTCGAGCCCAGCTCCTCGTCCAGATAGCGGATCTCGGGGAGGTCTTCGTCGCCGATCTGGATCGTGTGACCCGCACCGGATTGGTCGGCATCCGCGATGGTCGGCTGGGTCGACGGCAGAAGTCCGGGGTCGATCAGCGCAGGCCGGACCGCGGGCGTCGGCGGGCTGGACGCCGGGGGGGCACCATCGGGGCCCTCGATGCGCGACGACGGGCCGACGGAACCCGTGTCTGGGGCGCCGGGCTCCTCGAGCAGCGGTGCGTGCTCGCTCGATTCACGGTCGGACGTGTCGGCCCGATCGGCACGATCAACATGGCCCACCGGGTCAACACCGACCGGTTCGTCGCCAGGCCCCTCGCCGCCGTACGGGGGCTCGTCCGGCTCGATCTGCTCGTCGGGCTGGTCTCCGAAGACGATCGAAAGTTCATCGAGCACCACATCCTCGGCGACGACATCGTCCGGCAGAGATGGAACGGCCACACTGTCCATGGCCGGAGCGAGAGCGTCATCCGCGACCGGATCTTCGCGCCCCTCGGGTGGCGCTACCCCGTCGGTGGCGTCCGTCGGCGGGCTCGGCACCGCCGTCGGCTCAGGGGCGCGCTGCGACCTGCGCCACAGCCTCATCCTTCGTCCCCGAACCCGATCAGTCGGATCTCGCTCCGCAGGGCGTAGCCGGTTCGATCCTCCACCTCACGGCGCACGATCTGCATGAGTTCGTGTACGTCGTCCGCAGAGCCTCCTTCGTCCGCCTGGATGAAGTTGGCGTGCTTGTCCGACACCGCTGCCGAGCCGATCCGTCGACCGCGTAGCCCGGCGGCGTCGATCAGCTCGCCGGCGCTGACCTCGCCGGGCACCGGATTGACGAAGACCGAGCCGGCGTTCTGACCGCCCGGCTGGTTCGCCCGCCGCCAGGCGACGATCTCGCCGATCTCGCGCTCGGCCGCGGCGCGGTCCCCGGTGCGGAGTTGGAGCCGTGCGTCGAGCACGACGGACTGGGTTCCGAGCGCGCTGCCGCGGAAACGCAGCCCGAGCTCCGCCGCTGCGACAGTGCGGACACGGTCGCGTGCGGTCCCGGCTGGGGGCGTTCCGAGTTCTCCGACCGTGGCTTCGGTGAGGCAGGCCGCCATGTCCGAACCGTGCCCACCGGCATTCATCCGAACCGCACCGCCGATCGAGCCGGGAACGCCGACCGCCCACTCGAATCCGGTCAGTCCCGCAGCGGCGATCTGGCGGGCCAAGACGGGAAGCAGCACGGCGGCACCCGCGCGGACGGTCTGCTCGCTGGTGTCGATCTCGAACGAATCGGTCAGGGCCGCGACCGAGAGCGCGATACCTCGAAAGCCGACGTCGGACACGAGGAGGTTGGAGCCACGTCCGACGATGAGCAGTGGCAGCCGGGAGCGTCGCAGGGCCTCTGCTACCACGACGAGATCATCTCGGCTCGTGGCGCGCACGAAGATGGCGGCCGGGCCGCCCACGCGGTACGTCGTCAGCGGACCGAGCGGGACGGCGCGTTCCGCCAGTTCACCGAGCACATCCATCGCCGCTGCGGTGGGATCGGTGGGTCCCCCTCGAGCGGGCTCAGCGCCCGCGGCGGGCATCGAGCACCTCCGATGGGAACGATGCGATGTCCCCGCACCCCATCGAGAGACAGACATCACCATCGCGGGCTTCGGCGGCGACGAACGACACGAGGTCGTCGCGCCGGGGCAGCCAGACCACGCGCTGCTCGGGATGCGCCTCGGCGACTGCGTTGACGATCAGCTTTCCTGTGACTCCAGGAATTGGAGTCGTGCCGGACGCGAAGATGTCGGTGAGCACGACGATGTCGGCGTCGCCGAACGCGTCGGCATACTGGTTCCAGAGTTCGGCGATGCGGTTGAAGCGATTCGGCTGGAACACCGCGATGACGCGCCGCCACGAATCACCGCTTCCACGTGCGGCGGCGAGGACTGCTCTGATCTCGGTCGGGAGGTGTGCGTAGTCGTCCACGAACGTCGCGCCGGCGTCCGAACCGCGGATGTCGAAACGTCGCGCGACACCCCCGAACTTCGCGAGCGCCGAGGCGATGTCGCGGAACTCGACTCCGACCTCCAACGCCATCGCAGCAGCGGCGGTCGCGTTGAGCACATTGTGGACCCCGCGCAGTGGCAGCTCGATCTCACCGAGCGGCTGCCGCGATGCGTCGTCGCTGCCAGTGGTGCGCACGAGCGAAAACTTGAATGAGCCGCCCGCCGGCCGCACCTCGATCGCACGGATGTCGGCATCCTCGGACAAGCCGTAGGTCACGCAGTCGTGCCGCAGCCCCAAACGAGCGCTGACGGGATCGTCGGCACAGACGATCTTTGGGCCAGGCACCTGTGACAGATAGCGGTCGAAGCTCTCGATAATGGCCTCGAACGTGCCGAAGTGGTCGAGATGGTCGGTCTCGACGTTGGTGAGGATCGTGCCGTAGAGAGGGAGTTCCAGATGGGTACCATCGCTCTCGTCCGCCTCGACCACGAGCCAATCGCCGCCGCTCCATTGCGCACCCGTGCCGACGTCTGTGACGTCTCCGCCGACGACAAAACTGGGCCGTAGCCCCGCCTCGGCCAGGATCAACATCAGCATCGATGTCGTGGTGGTTTTGCCGTGGGTTCCGGCAACTGCGAGTGACTTCGCCCGTCCGCAGATCGAGGCGAGCATCCCGGAGCGAGCGAGCACGCTCACGCCCGTCGCTCGCGCCTCGTCGAGTTCGATGTTGTGCTCGGGGACAGCCGTCGACGCCGTGACCGCGTCGACGCCATGGACCAGGCTGCGGTCGTGCCCGATGTCGACGGTGACCCGGGCCGCGCGGACACGCTCGAGGACGGGATGTTCGCGAAGGTCGCTTCCGGAGACCTCGTGGCCCATCTCGGCGAGTGCAATCGCGATCGCACTCATCCCGGGACCGCCGACGCCGACGACGTGGAGTCGATGTGGGATCGACAGGTCGAGTGGCGGCGTGGGAACCGGAAGAACTGGTGCGGGAGGTCGGCGGACGGGTTGATCTGTCGTCGTCACGATGCGTCAGAGGTTAGGGCCACGCGGTCGATCAATGCCGCCAAGGCGCCGGAACGATGGCGAACACCCATGGTGCGCGCCGAAGCGGCGAGCCCTGCTCGCACCGTGTCGTCGGAGCGGAGGCTCTCGATCAGGTCGCCCAGGCCCGCGATCTCCGATTCGGGGAGCAGCACCGCCCCCCCGGCGCTGGACAACCACCGCACGTTCTCCGTCTGGTGGTCGTCGGCGCTCGCCGCCCATGGCACCAGGATTGCGGGGGTTCCCGTCACGGCTACTTCGTGCACCGTGCTCGCGCCGCCCCGACCGACGAGGAGATCCGCTGCCTCGTAGACGAGTGGCATCTCGCGCTCGTATCCGACGATCTGATGGACCGCGCCCGGTGTGGGCAGGTCAGGGGCGGTCACGCGGACATCGTCGGCGAACCGTTCACCGACGATGTGTCGGACCGCGAGATCGGCGTCGCCGGCATGCGCGGCGAGGTAGTGCGCGGTCGCTTCGTTCAGAGCAGCCGAGCCCTGTGAACCACCGATGACGGCCAAGACGAAGGCATCTGGTGGCAAGCCGAGCGCATCCCTCGCGTTCGCCCGTCCACGGGCACGGTCGACGTCGAGGATCGCCTGTCGGACGGGTGCGCCCGTCATCGTCGCCCGCGGAAGTGGCGAGTCGTCGAAGGCCACCGCGCACGCGGCGGCCGCGTGCGCCGACAGCCGGCTCGCCCGCCCGGGGGTGTGGTCGTACGACACGACCACGATCGGGATCCCGAGCCGCCGTGCGGCGAACACGGACGGCATGCTCGCGTAGCCGCCGACCGAGACGACGACCTGTGGGCGGTTGGCGCGGAACTCCCGGACTGCGTCGCGGGAGCTGCGGAACATCTTGGGCACGAATGCGAGGTTCCGCCGAGTGAGGGAACGCTGGAGTCCGACGACATCGTGGAATGTGTATGGGAATTGCGTCTCGGGCAACAGCTCGGTTTCGATCCCCCGTTGGGCCCCCACGTACCGGATCGTCGCTGGATCGTGACCTGCACCGACGAGGGCCTCAGCGACGGCGAGTGCGGGCAGAACATGCCCCGCCGTGCCGCCGCCGGTCACGACCGCATGCAGTTGGCTCACCGAGTGAGCCGGGTCGCGCGGCGCACGCGACTGCTCACCCGGTCGGAGTGTCGTCGGGGTGTCGGTCGAGCGGTCGGCTGGGGGACGGGAGCCGCTGGGTTCACCCGATTGCTACGGACCGCGCGCCGCGCCACGCTCAGCAACAGACCAGCGGCCGTCATGCTGACGAAGAGCGAACTCCCACCCGCCGAGAAGAACGGCAGGGTCAGGCCGGTGACCGGGAGGATTCCCGTCACGCCACCGAGGTTGACGATCGCTTGGACGCCGAACCAGCAGGCGATCCCACCGGCGAGCAACATCCCGAAGCGATCAGGCGCGGAGAGCGCAGCCTGGATCCCGAACCAGACGAGCAGGACGAATCCGCCGATGACGGCCAGTGTGCCGATCAGACCGAGTTCGTCGGCGATCACCGCGAAGATGAAGTCGCTGTGTGCATACGGCAGATAGCCGAGCTTGCCCTAGCTGCCGCCGATGCCGGATCCGGTGAGGCCACCTGCGGCGATGCTGAGGAATCCTTGGTACGTCTGGTAGGCGAGATGGTCCTTCTCCTCGGCCACGTTCCAGAACGCAGTGAAGCGATCGAGACGCCGTGGGCTGGAGACGACGAACAGCAGCGCCGTGGATGCGGCGAGCACCCCGAGTGTCGCGAACGGCGCGAACGGCATACCGACGATCCATGCGACGCCAAGCACGATGGCGCCAAGCACGATCGCCGACCCGAGGTCACCTTGCATGAGCGACAATCCGGCTGCGACTGCGGCCAACAGTCCCACGAACATCGCTGTCCGGCGCGCATCCGAGTCGTCTTCGCTGCGACGCGTGAGCAGTTCCGCCGCCGCGATGACGACCGCGATCTTGAGGAACTCCGCGGGCTGGATCGAGAACCCACCGATCCGAATCCATGACTGTGCGCCATTCACCGTGGCGCCGATGCCGGGCGCGAGCGGACCGACCATCGCGATCATGCCGATCAGCCCGAGCGGGATGACCAGCTTGCGCCAGAGCCGGTAGGGCACGCGGGCTGCGACGAGAAGGCCGATCAGGCCGAGAAGTGCCCAGGACGCCTGTCGGGCGAAGACGGAATACGGTGAGTTGCCGAGGTTGGCCTCTGTCACGGCTGATGCGGAGAGCACCATCACCAACCCGAGCATCACGAAGACCGAAACGACCGCGATGATGCCGAAGTAGGTGCCGGTCGGAGGCGCGAGTTGCTCGCGGTCGCGCACGCGCTCCGCCGTCCGGGTCTTTCCGACGACGCGCTGTGGGAGGCGACGAATGCGGCGGCGACCGGGCTCGAGCTGCGGCGAGTCGGCGCCGTGCATGCGCTCGATCGTGGCGCGCCGACGATCGCTGACGGATGTCGTGGGGCCCGAATCGTTGAGCACCGACGTGGTCGCGGTCATGGGGTGTCCTCCTGGGCCTGTGTATGGGCGGCGATGACGAGGTCGCGGAAGTGATCGCCGCGCGCCTCGAAGTTCGGGTAGTGATCGAAGCTGGCGCAACCGGGCGACAGCAGTACGTTGTCGCCGCGACGGGCGTGGCGTCTCGACAGTTCGACCGCGTTCTCCAGATCCTCCGCGCGGTATGTCTCGGATACCCCGCTGAACGCCGCTTCGATCGCGGCTGCCGTGTCGCCGACGGAGATCAGTACGCGGACTCGGTTGCGATCGACGGACATGGCCCTGAGATCGACCCCCTTGTCGTAGCCGCCCGCGATCAGGACGACGTGTTCGAAGGCCCGGACGGCCGCGGCCGCGGCGTGTGGTGTCGTCGCCTTCGAGTCGTTGTACCAGACGATTCCCGACCACTCACCAATCTCTTCGAGCCGGTGCGGCGGTCCGCGGAATGTCTCCAACGCCTTACGGATCGCGCGTTCGTCGGCGAGTCCTGTCTCCAGCACGAGAGCGGACGCGGCGGCGGCATTGGTGATGTCGTGCGGCAGACTCCGACGCATCGCCGCTACCGGCGCGATGTGGCCACCGGGCCCGACCAGCTCATCCCGCTCGAGCCGGTAGTCCCCGGTGGTGAGGCCGAACGTCGCGTGGCGGGCGGGCGCTGCCGCGAGGCGCCGCATCACGGCCTCGTCGTCGACGAACCCGATCGCAACGTCGTCCGGGTGCTGGTTCGAGAAGATGCGCGCCTTGGCGTCTTCGTACGTCTCCATCGATCGGTGCCAGTTGAGGTGATCGGGAGCGAGGTTCAGCCAAAGCGCTCCCGCTGAGCGAAACTGCGGCGTCCAGGCGAGCCGAAAGCTCGTGCACTCGACGACGAAGGCGTCGACGTCGTCCTCGATGGCATCGACCAGGGGCGTCTCGGTGTTGCCGGCGTCGACGGCGCGGACCCCCGCTGCGCGCAACATCTCGACAGTGAGCAGCGTTGTCGTGGTCTTGCCATCGGTGCCCGTGACGGCGAGCATCGGGCGTGGACCACCAGGCCGCTCCTGCTCCCATCGGTATGCGAGTTCGATCTCTGAGAGGATCGGCACGTCATGCTTCACGGCAGCGCGGATGACATCGTGAATCTCGGGCACACCCGGCGACGGACTGAGGAGATCACACGCCGACACGAGGTCTCCGAGGTCGCCGGCCGACGGCACGCCGCGCAATTCGATGCCGAGGTCGTCGGCGACGGTAAGGCGTTCGTCGGTGATGTTGTCGTCGAGCGCGATCACCTCGTAGCCGCGGCGCAGGAGTGCGCGTGCGGTCGAGGTCCCCGCCACCGCGAGTCCGTGGACGAGCGCGCGGCTCACTGTTCGTACCTCATGTGCCGGCGTTCGCGATGTTGGTGAAGTCGGCGATGTAGATCGCGAGCGCACTTGCGACACAGATCGCCGAGATCAACCAGAAACGGATGATGACGGTGGTTTCGGGCCACCCGATCAACTCGAAGTGGTGGTGGACGGGTGACATCCGGAACAGTCGGCGTGTGCGCCCTGAGGCCTTGAAGACCCCCATCTGGATGGCGACCGAGCCCGCCTCCATCACGTTGATCCCACAGATCAGGAGGATCAGCAGGTGTGTGTTGAGCGTGAGGGCCAGGAACGCCAGCGCCGCGCCGATCGCCAGCGCGCCGACATCGCCCATGAAGATCCGTGCGGGTGCAGCGTTCCACCACAGAAAGCCGAGGCAACCGCCCGCGAACGCCGCCGCGAGCACCCCCATGTCGAGCGGATTGACCGTCTCGCCGTAGAACACCGGGTTGCGGAACGACCAGTAGGCGATGATCGTGAACGCGCCGAAACCCATCAGGGCAGAGCCGGAGGCGAGCCCATCGAGCCCGTCGGTCACGTTGACGGCATTGGTCGTCGCCCAGATGATGAGACCGGCCCAGATCACCCAGACCGCCGTGGGGACCTCGAAGCCGACCTCTGGGCGAGTGACCGAGATGGTCTCGGAGATCCCTGTACCGGCGACGAGCCACCACGCCAAAGCGAAGCTGGCGAACATCGTGATGTAGTTCTTCTGCTTCCAGAAGATCCCTCGGTTGTGCCGCTTGCGGACCTTGATGTAGTCGTCGAGGAATCCCATTGCCGCCATGAACAGAATTCCGACCCAGACGATCATCGCCTGGTTCGAGAACGCGAGACCGGGCCGCGCGTGCGCGATCAACCAGCCGATCAGCGCAGCCGCCACGATTGCAAGGCCCCCCATGGTCGGGGTGCCTTGCTTGATCATGTGGTGTTCGGGCCCGTGGTCTTCCTTGCCGAGGATCGGCTGCCCCTGGCCGCGCGTGCTGAAGAATCCGATCAACCAGCGGGTGCCGAAGAGGGAGACGACCATGGCGGTCGCACCCGCGAGCAGGATCGCGATCACGAGATGTCGTCTCCGGTGGGTGCGGCGTACGACTCGAGCAGTTCGGTCGCGACGACCCGATCGTCGAACTCGATCGTGTGGTCCCCGAGATCCTGGAGCGTCTCGTGTCCCTTTCCGGCAATCAGGACGATGTCGCCGTTCGAGGCATCGCGCAGCGCCAGCGCGATCGCGCGGCGCCGATCGACCTCTGCACTGACACGCGCCCGATGCCGGCCATCGATGCCGTCGAGTATGCGGTCGATGATCGACTGTGGGTCTTCTCGGCGCGGATTGTCGGACGTGATGATGACGCGGTCGGCACCGCGCGCGGCGATCGCGCCCATCTCGGCGCGTTTCCCCTCGTCGCGCTCGCCCCCACAGCCGAACACGAGGCTGACCGAGCCGGTGTCGGCGACGGCGGCGCGCGCGGTGGCGCTCACCTCGGTC
>JASJHI010000248.1:0-4094 GCA_033791105.1 Acidimicrobiia bacterium
TGAACAGCCGGCTCTTCGGACAAGTCACTCCCGAACCCGACAACCAACGCTACGACCCTCGGCCCGCCTCGGCAAGAGGGTCGCTTCAGCGCGCTCCGACCGCCCTCCGAAACTGCCCCTTGACACAAAGAGGCTTCGATACGGAGCGGGTCGGCGCGCGATTGGTGGCCGTGAATATGGTGCGGCTCCCGCGCCGTCGGCGGCGTGCGGCTTCGCATGGAAGCCGAGTGCCAACATGTGCGTTCCGGGGCGCTACTGCGAGCGCCGGGCGCGGTCCCTGCGCCGATCCGATGCCTGCTACCTGGGCGGTGTCCGGCCCGCTCGAAGTGGGCAACTACCGGGTGGCGTCGGGCTTGCGACTGTTTGGCGGCACGACCGAGGGTTCGCGCGAGAGGCAGCCCCGACGCAGGCGTCAGCCGGTCGATTAGTCCCTTGGCCTCTTGCCGCATGATCCGGCCCGGGGGCACATTGAAGTTGGAGGTGAGTGGTCATGGGAGTTCGACGAGTGACGGTCGGTCTCTTGGCTGCGGTGTCTCTGGTTGTCCCTGCGTGCGGCACGACAGAGCGATCAGGCGACACGACTCCGACGGAGTCGCCCGCCGACACCGGAATGCCAACGACATACCTGCGCTTCGGCGTCGACGGGCTGGTCCGCGTGACCGGTGACGATGAACAACTCCTTCTTGATCGGCCGATCGGCTGGGCGAACTCCGACGGTGCCGGCGGCGTCTTGTTCACTGAACTTAATCCGGACCGATTCGGGCCCACGCTGTGGCTACCGAGTGACCGCAGGGATCCCATCTTGGTGTCGGACTGGGATGACCCCCTGATCGCCGCTCGTCTCGACGGACAACCTGCGGCCGTGGGATCGCTGCCGACGGAGGAGTGCACGGGAGTCGACGCTGAGGTCCACGTGGTGGCTCGCACGTTGACGAGCGGTGAGACGACCACCTTGCAGTGCGGAGTTGCCGGCCAGGATGCCGGCCGCGGCCCGGACTCGTTCGGCGGCGGGCTCTACGTCGGCGTCGAATGGAACGCCGTACACCCAGATGGCTACTCCACCGCACTTCGTCTCGTGTTCCGCGACGCAACCGGGGAGTTGATCGATCACCCCGAGAATCCGTACGCAGCGGACTGCCACCCGTGCGAGCTCACCGCAGCGTTGTCCCCGGACGGCACCCGAATGGCGGTGATCTACCGTCCTGACGCGCCGCCGTTCCGACCCGACGAGTACGCGGACTGGGCTGCCGAGACGGTCTCGGTTGATGCCGAGCTGCAGGTGTTCGACCTCGGCACCGGCGACGAAGTCTTCACCCGTCGCCTGGCGGCGCACACCGGACCGCCATTCCACAGCAGCTGGTTCGACGGCCGCTACATCGTCCTCGACGTCGACCCCACGACGTACCCGGCACTGGCCGTTGGTGACACCGGTGACGGAGTCCGCACACTGCAACAGATGCTCCTCGATGCCGGCGTCGACATTGAGATCGACGGAGTCTTCGGGGCCGCCACCCAGGACGCAATCGAAGCGTTTCACACCGAGCGATTCGGCGCGCCACGATCGCGGATCGGCGCGGATACATGGACCGAACTTGGCGCCCCCAACACGATCATCGATACCCACACCGGCACCACTACGGAACTCCCCGGCACGGTCGCGTTCGAAATCACCCTCAGCGACGGACCGACGCCGGACTCGGAAGGCGCCCCACCTCAGTTGAGCATCGGTGACACGGGGCCATGGGTGGAGACACTCCAACAGGAGCTCGTCCGTCACGGCCATGACCTGAAGGTCGACGGTGTCTTCGGGCCCACCACCGACGCCGCACTTCGTGAGTTCCAGTCAGCCCACGGCCTCACCGTCGATGGAATCGTCGGGCCCAAAACCTGGGCCGCGCTCACTTCTCCGACATCGGCGCCGCCGGACACAGCACCGGCAGCCACCCCACCGGCCACGACACCTGAATCCACCCCCGCACCCACCGAACCATTGGTGCTCGCCGCCGACGGACTCGGGGCGGTTAGCTTCGGGGACCCCGCCAACGAAGTAGTTGCCGCACTGACCGCCGCCTTCGGCCCGCCCGACGAGCAATGGCGACCGAACAACCCCGACGGCCTCGTCCACATCTGGGAGAGCGACTCGTCGGGATCCGTGCTCCGCGTCTTCACTGGCACGTCCACCCTGTTCTGCGGTCCTGACACCTACCGAGACGACGGGGTGGACCACTTCTACGCATGGGACTACCAAGGCGGACTCGGGCTCACCACCTCCGAGAGGATCACCATCGGCTCCACCGCCGCCGAGGTGCTCGCCGCCCACCCTGACGCCGAGTTCGGGCGATACGCAGAGACCGGCAGCGGCGACTGGAGCCCGATGGGCGTGTCCATCATCGGCGGCGCGCTCGGCCTGCGCGGTTGGGTCGCCTACGAGGACTACGAGCAGACCGCAGCTCAGGCCCTCATCGACCTCGGCTTCCAGGTCGAGCCGCCGGGTGGTGTCTTCGAAGCACTGCGCGCCTTCCAGGCGTCAGCAGGCCTCGACGTCACCGGTGGGCTCGACACCCCCACGTGGTTGGCACTCGGCCTCCCGCTCCCCGCCGACCCGGACGCGCCCGTAACGGGACTCAAGGCCGGCATCCAGGACCCCTCGTGAAAGACCTGCGGTCGACGAGCTGCACCGCTACCTGTAGGCGCTCGGCAACGCTCCTCATGGACAGTTGGTGCCGCGGTCGGCCGCCAGTCTCCACCTGCCGCTCGCGCAATATCGCTCGCATCCGCCCGGGAAGATGTGCCGTTAGCGGACGGTCTGTACCGCCGAGTCGACGCGTTGTTATGCGCTGGACGGGCACTCCACCTAGGCGTATAGTTAGACGTATGCCACGCGTCCAGGTGTACCTACCCGATGACCTCCATGATCAGCTCAAGCAGCGCAACCTCCCGGCCTCCGAGCTTCTCCAGGTCGCGCTTCGCGCCGAGTTGGAACGACAAGATGCGCTTGCCGAAACGGAGCAGTATCTCGACGAACTCGTCGCCGAGGTCGGCGAGCCCAGTCAGCGACAACAGACCACAGCGAATGCAATCGCACGACGTGTTCGTGACCGGTCGCTCGACCGAGTCGGCTAACCGTGCTGGTCCTCGACAGCGGCGGAGTGTCTCGCCTGTCGGCGCGTACCAAGACAGCCGTTTCGCTCATCCGAGCTTTCCAGGCACAAGAACTATGGCCACCAGTCGTACCGACGATGGTTCTCGTTGAATCACTGCACGGCGATCCCAGGCGAGACGCCAACACGCACCGCTTCTTGAAGATGTGCATCATCGACCCCTCGGTCAGCGAGTCCACGGCACGTCGAGCAGCCGAGCTGCGTCGACGCTCGAAAGCCGGCTCGGCTGTCGACGCGCTCGTCGTTGCGATCGCCGAACCCGGAGGCACCGTCCTCACAGGAGATCGCGCCGACATCGAAGCCCTGGCCGCGCATGCGGTCGGAGTCCTGCTCGAGCTGGTCTGAGCCGCCGTCGTTCTGGAGCACCCCGCCGAGCGAAGATGTGCCGATCTGGGACGGGATTCGAGTGCGGTCGAGTGGCGCGATTACGAGCCGGCCTCAATGTAGGAGAGGCGCTCGCTGCGGCGCGTTGGTCGGGCTCGTCGCCTCAGGTGTGGAGGAGGACCGCATCGACACCACCTCGGCGCCAGGTCCGCCACGCGTCGGTGGACCAGAGCGCCCAAGCGATGAGTGCCGGCTGGAGGAACAGGCGAACGAAGCGTTTCGCGTCGGTGTCGAGCCCGAAGGCATCGGTCCCATCGAGCCACTGGGCGACATTGCCCGGGAAGATCACGACGAAGAACCCGGCCACGACCCAGCCGACCATCGCCCGACGCCTGCTCACGAGCATCAGCGCGAGGCCAAGGACGATCTCGACGACGCCGGACAGCAACACGACGAGGTCGGCGTCGACGGGGAACCAGTCCGGGACCTGGGCCTGGAACTCTTGGCGCCGAGAAGTCAGGTGACCGATGCCGGCGACGACGAGGCCGCCGCCGAGCACCCAGCGAGCCGCTGATCGAGCGTTCGAGGCCATCTCCTCAACCTACGCAC
>JASJHI010000249.1:0-8109 GCA_033791105.1 Acidimicrobiia bacterium
CGTGTCCCGTGCCCGAGCCGCGCGTGCCGCGCCCGAGCGGCGCGGACTGGGCGCCCGCGCCCCTCGTCGAGACCGCGCAAGCCTTGACCGGGCCCCACGAGTCGAGCAGTCGACCCCAGGTCGGCCCGAGCAACATGGCCGAGATGCCGCCGAGCAGGAGCACGCCCCCCGCCGTTGCGCTGCCGATGCCGAGCTCATCACGGAGGAAGAGGCCGACGACGACGCCGATCCCGATCGGCCCGGCCGCGGCCGAGAACGAAGCGACCCACAACAGCGACATTCGACCGGTGAGCAGTGGCTTGATCGGGGGTGCCGCGGCCGCGGGCCGCGGTTCGCCCGACGGCGGCCGCATCGAGAGAACGAAGGCCACGGCGGCGACGAGGACGAAGACGAGCCGCCAGTCGATCGCCGCCAACAATCCACCGACGAACGGGGCAAGCGCCCCACCGGCTGCCTGAAAGCTCGAATAGACACCGATCGCCAGACCGAGCCGGGCCGGCGCGGTGACCTCGGTGAGCCCTGCGATCAACAACGGCGTGATGAAGGCGTTGCACACGCCTTGCAGGACTCTGGCTCCGATGAACCACCCGAGCGTCGGCGCAACGATGCACAGCAGCGACGCGGCGCCGTACGACAGGAACGTGATCCGCGTGACGCGACGCCGGCCGAAACGTTCGCCGATCGTGCCGGAGACGAGGAGCAGTACCGCCATCGGGATGAAATATCCGCTGAACGACCAATTGACCTGACCCGACGTGGCGTCGAAGCTCTCGCGCAGTTCGGGATAGATCGCGATGACCACCAGGGTGCCGAAGGGACCGAGGAACCCGCCGAGGTAGAAGGGAAGTGTCTCCCACGTGAGCACCCGACCATCGGGCGGAGCGCTCGTCTCCCTCGGGATCGCCACCCGCGGACCATACCGGTCTCGGAACCGGCTGACGGCGCCCGGATTTCGCAGGCAGCAGCCTGCAGTACCATCTGTGACATGGCCACCAGCCGGCCCAGTCACGAACGAGTCGTCGAGGCCACCGCTGATGTCGCTTCATCGATGCGGCCGCAGAACGTGCCGGTCAACGCGTACGAGACGCCCGGGGCGTTCGTCGTCGTTGCACCGCTCCCGGCGGTGACCGAGCACGATGTCACGATCGAGCTCACCGATGGCCATCTGCACTTCTGGGCCGACCTCCGCAGCGCAGGCCCTCGCGAGTACACGATCCACGAGTGGGAATACGGAGGATACGAGCGCTCGATCGAACTACCCGACACATACCGCGCCGACGTCGAGGCGACCCTCGGCAAAGGCCAACTCGTGATCCGGGTGCTCGCCGGATCGTTCCGGACCGATCGCAGGATCAAACCCAGCGCCTGCTGAACGCCGACTGTTGAACACCGACCACTGGTCCGCTGCAACAGGGTGGCGGGCGTGGCGACATACTGACGCTCGGCACGCGCGTCTGGCGCGTTCGACGAAACTGGGCAACGAATGCGCGATCGCTGGCTCACCGATTGGCCGACGAGCGAGAGATTTCCGCACTACACCAGAGCCAACGCTGGCGAGGTGCTGTCGGACCCGGTCAGCCCATTGGGCTGGACCTTCGGGTGGGACGGCGGGATCGTCGAGGGGTACAAACAGGGCCTCATCCGCTGTGGCGTGTACGAGGACGCCGACTTCGACGAGGCGCACCCCGAGACGGTTGCCAGTTTCGGCGGCTACTTCTACATCAACCTGTCAGCGATCCGGATGCAGGGGGCGCGGAACCCCGCGGCGAGTGTCGAACTGCTCGATCAGGCGTTCTTCGGAGACCACCCTGACGTGCCGCCGTACGTCGCACACCCCGACGACGACAAGCCGCATCTGATCCCGGCGATCGAGACGCACTCGGCATGGGTGATGAGTGGCGATCCGTGGACCGATCTCGACGACGACAAACGCGCAGCGGCGGAACTTCGGCGCGATCGCCCCCAACTCAGCGCACTCACCTCTGAACACCTCTTGGAACGCGCACGGGCTGTTCAGGCACGCCTCCCCCACCTGTTCTCCCAGCACGTCGTGTCGGGTACGAGCGCGGCCGTCGCCCCCGGTCTGCTCGCAGTCGTAGCAGACACACTCGACGAGCCGGGGATCCCGATGACCCTTCTCTCGACGCTCGGCGAGGTCGACTCGGCCGACGCGAACTACGCATTGTGGGATCTCTCGCGCATCATCCGCGGCGATCCCGAAGTCGGCAATGCGTTCGACGGAGACCTCGACGGGCTGCTCGACCGCGTCGCCTCGCCTACCTTCATCGCCGCCTGGGACGACTTCATCTACGAGTTCGGGTCGAGAGGGCCCGACGAGTGGGACCTCCGTGCGCCGACCTGGGAGACCCATCCGCAGCTCGCACTCGCGGCGCTCGAGCGCCTCCGTTTGCAGTCCGACGAAGGGTCACCGAGACTCCGAGCGGCACGCCGAGCCACCGAGCGCGACGAATTGATCGCAACGTCGCGAACGCGCCTCGCCGACGACCCGGAGACACTCGGGCTACTCGAGGCCGGATTGGTCGCCGGGCGGCTGATGGCCCACCGTGAGCGCACCAAGACCACGATCGTCCGCGTGCTGCACGAAGCGCGGATGAGCTTTCGCGAACTCGGCGCGCGGAGCGGGCACGACGAACTCGTCTTCCAACTGCTCGACGACGAACTCGACGCCTACATCCGCGACCCCGACGCCTTCACCGACCTGCTGACGAGTCGCCATCGCGCATGGCGGGAACTGTTCACACTGCTGCCGCCATTCATCATCGCCGATGCCGATGTGCCCCCGCTGTCGGAATGGGAGCGTCGTACCGACACTCCCATGGCCGAGGCCGCAGTCGGCACCGTGCTCTCGGGCGTGGCCGGCTCACCCGGCATCGCCCGCGGTCTCGCCCGCGTGGTGCTCGAACCAGCCGATCCCGGCGCACTCGCGCCGGGTGACGTCCTCGTGGCGCCGAACACCGATCCGAGCTGGACGCCGCTGTTCATGGCGGCCGCCGGCGTCGTCGTCGACGTCGGGGGTCAGATCAGCCACGCCGTCATCGTCAGCCGCGAACTCGCTGTGCCGTGCGTCGTGTCGGTCACCGACGGCACCCGCGCGATCCCCGACGGCGCCCTGATCGAGGTGGACGGCACGAGCGGAACGGTGACGATCCTCGAGGCGCCGCAGTCGGGAGCGGTGCGATGACCCACCCCACGCCGACCGAGCTGTTCACCCTGCAGGGCGATGTCGCCGTCGTCACCGGCGGCGGCCGCGGCATCGGCGAGGGCATCGCGCGGGCGCTCGCCGGGGCCGGAGCGAAGGTCATCGTGGCCGCCCGCCGGGTCGACGAGATCGAATCGGTCGCCGCCGCGATCCGAGCGGACGGGGGCGAGGCGATCGCGGTGGCCACCGACGTCACCGACGATGCAGCCGTCGAAGCGCTCGCGCGTGCAGCGGTCGACACGTTCGGAGCCCTCACGATCTGGGTGAACAACGCCGGCGGCTCACCCGCACGGCTCCCGCTCGGCGAACTGAGCCGAGAGCAGTGGGACGATTGCATCGCGCTGAATCAGACCGCGGTATGGGTTGGCATCACGACGGCCGCGCGCCACATCGAGACCGGTTCGATCATCAACATTTCGTCGGGTGCGGGTACAGGACCGGTGCCTGGCAGCGGCCACTACGGCGCGGCCAAGGCGGCGGTGAACTCGCTCACGATGACAGCATCGGCCGAATTGGCACCGCGGATCCGCGTGAACGGCATCGCCCCGGGCGCCGTGCCGACGGAGATCTTCAAGACCGCGATGAGTATCGATTCCGACAAGGAACTGGCAGACGCAGAGAAAGCCTGGAACATCCCGATGGGCAGATTCGGCACGCCGCTCGACATGGGCGCGGCAGTGGTCTTCCTGTGCTCCTCGGGAGCGAGCTGGATCACCGGTGAGACCATCCGGGTCGGGGGCGGAGCCAAGCCGCGTTGACCGATCCGCCGCGAACGGGCGCGCTGGGTCAGTAGCCGTTCTGAACGATGACTGTTCGCCGGCGAGCGCTACCCATGTAGTTGCTGATGTCGAGCAGGAATCCGAGTCCCACGAGGAACCAGCCGAATCCATCGATGCCGTTCTGCCAGTTCTCCATCAGCACGTAGAACAGCGTGGCGTAGGGAAGGAAGAGGAATCCCGCAAAGCCGACCCAGAAGCTGTCGAACGCCTGGTCGTTGTAGTTGGTGGTCAACTCGAGGAGTACGAGCGCGAGCCGAGGGAACGCCGCACCGACGAAGAGGACGAAACAACCGCACATGCAAATTCCACCCTATGCGATGCACCGAATTCACTGCGTCCCATACGAACCGCGTGCAGCCGATCGGCCCGGCGGACGCGCCGCCGGGCCGAGCCGGCCTACCTCCGTTGTCGCGATCGGAAGCGATGTACGCCGAGCGCCTCGCGGCGCGCCCTGGCGTACTCCGTCTGCCGACGCCGGCGCTTGTGCTCCTCGCGCAGTTGATCGAGGTGGTAGATGGAAACTGTCTGTTCGAACATGAGTGTTCGCCTTTCTGTGCTGTGTGGATGGCGAGCTGGCTCGGCGGGCCGGACGGGCGCAGGCGCGCGAACAACGGCGTGATGACGAGGTGCCGGGAATCGCCGCGAGGGCGGATGCGTCAGCCGAGAGCGGCGACGAAGATCCGCCGCGGGGAACCGGGGACGGTGCACCCGCGGATCTGGCAAGCCAGGTCGGTCATCATCGCATCGGTCGTCGTCGCGTTGTTCGTCAACAGGATCATCGGGGCACCTCCTCTCGGTACACATGCAGTATCCGGCATCGGGTGGTGCCAGATCAACCAGGTTTCGCGCAGCTCCGTACCAGCGCGAGCAGGAGCGAGCGGTACAAAGACGGGATGCCCCTGGACGATTCCCCCGAGCAAGTCGTGCTCATCGACGATCCACGACCGAAGGTCCGGCGTCTCACACTCAATCGTCCGGACAAACGCAACGCCCTGAACGACGCGTTGCGCGGCTCGCTCTTCGACGCGCTCCGCTCCGCCGACCGCGATCGCGATGTCTCGGTCATCGTCATCCGCGGCGCCGGGCCGTGCTTCTCGGCGGGCTACGACCTCGGCTCACCGAATCGCGATGTCGAACGGGCGACCGCGCACGCCGACGGCTGGTGGAGTCGCCACGTCGTCGCCAACTGGTTCGAGATGTGGGACATGCCGACTCCGATCATCGGGCAGGTCCACGGCTGGTGCCTCGCGGGTGGCACCGAACTCGCCGCCGCTTGCGATCTCGTCTACGTCGCCGACGACGCCAAGATCGGCTATCCGCCGGTCCGCTTGATGTCGCCGCCCGACATGCAGTGGCAGACCTGGCTGATGGGTCTCCGACGCGGAATGGAAGCGCTCCTGACCGGGGATGCGATGAGCGGAACCGAGGCGGTGGAGGCGGGGATGGCGAATCGTGCCTACGCCGCCGACGAACTCGACGACGCCGTCCTGGCGATGGCCGAGCGCGTGGCGAAGGTGCCACCGGAGCTGCTCGCACTCAACAAGCGAGCCGCCCACCGTGCGATGGAGGCGATGGGAGTGCGCGACGGCATCAGGGCGACCGCCGACATCCAGGCACTCGGATTCCACCAGCCACCGTCCAAGGAATACCTGGAGTCGTTCGGCAAAGTCGGCGTGTCGGCCGCACTGAGCGAACGCGACCGGGAATTCGCCGACTACCGCGAACGCGACACGCCCGAGGAGGCAGACAAGTGACCGACGGTGATGCAATCGGGCTCGATGGACAGACTGCGGTCGTCATCGGCGGACACAGCGGCTTCGGCGAATCGATCAGCCGCATGTTCGCGGCGCGCGGCGTCAACGTCGTGATCGGAGGCCGGCGCCTCGACGTCGTCACCGATGTCGCAGCACAGCTCGGCGGGCACGGAGTCGCCTGCGACGTCACCGACGACTCCGATGTGCGGGGAATCGTCGACACCGCAGTCGAACGAACAGGTCGGCTCGACATCTTCGTCAACAGCGCCGGGTATCAGCTCAGCACGCCGATCGCCGAGCTCACGCCCGAGCTCCTCGAAGAAATGCACAGCGTGCAGATCCGGGGCGCGATGTACTGCATGCGCCATGCCGGCAACGCGATGCGGGCCGCCGGCAACGGTGGTTCGTTCGTCACGATCAGCTCGGTCACCGCACACAATCCGGCCGCCGGGCTCGCCGCCTACGCCAGCGCCAAGGCGGGTGTCGAATACGCCACCAAGATCGCGGCGGTCGAATACGGCGACGCCGGGGTGCGTTTCAACACGATCGCCGCCTCGCTGATCGAAACGCCGATGACCGCGGACATCTTCGCGTTCGAACCGATGATCCAAGCGGTGCGCGAGCTGACACCGCTCGGCCGCATGGGCGACAGCAAGGACATCGCGAACGCCGCGCTCTACCTCTGTTCGGACCTCGGCTCGTACGTGACGGGGCAGACCCTGAACGTCGACGGGGGATCGTCGCTGCTCGCGTTGCCGACCGGTCAGATGTACGCCGACGTCGGCCGCCGTTGGCAGGAATCCCAGGGTGCGACATGAGCGGGACCAATCGATCTCGGGACCAACGGCCCTGCGCAACGCACAACGATTGGTCGAAGGTTGCCTGCAACCACGATCTCGAGGGGGATGGATGCGCCAGCGCAAGCATGCACTGAGCGGTGCGATCTACGACGTCCGCGACGACGGCAACGTCGAAGTTGTCGCGCGCGACGGTACGGCGGGCACGTTCACGCCGCGCGGCGAGTGGATCGCCGGCGACCTCCGCCACGCAGATCCCCATCTGTGCGGCTGGCTCGCAGGTCCGCAGATTCCGCCACGCCTAGCGGTACTTCCCCGATTCCGCGACACCGAGACAACCCGTGAGGGGTCCGAGGCATGACGACCATCGACTACTCCAAGCCGCCGTCGCTCACCTACCAGCAGCTGCTCGACACCGACACCCATGAGGTGCCCGACGTTCTCCGCTGGTTCTCGCCGATGGCCCCGAGCACCGATGACGTCACGGTCGAGCGCTACACCTCGGCGGAGTTTCATCAGCTCGAAGTCGAGCAGGTTTGGACGAAGGTCTGGCAGATGGCGTGTCGCGAGGAAGACATCCCCGCTGTCGGTGATCACATCACCTACGACATCGTCGGGCGCTCGATCCTCGTGGTCCGTTCGGCCGCTGACACGATTCAGGCCTTTCACAACGTGTGCCCTCACCGGGGGCGTCGGCTGCGCGAATCGCGCGGCCGCGACACCGAGTTGCGCTGCGCCTTTCACGGCTTTGCATGGCAACTCGATGGATGCCTCAAGCAGGTGCCGTGCCAGTGGGACTTCCCGCGACTCGAGCCCGACGATTGGGCCCTCTCAGAGGTTGCCGTGGGCACGTGGGGCGGTTTCGTGTTCATCAACATGGACCCCGATTGCGAGCCGCTCGAAGCACATCTCGGTGACCTCACCCGGCACTTCGACCGCTGGCCGCTCGAAGACCGCTTCAAGGAGGCACACGTCGCCAAGGTCATGGACTGCAACTGGAAGGTCGCGCAGGAGGCGTTCATGGAGGCCTTCCACGTCGTGGCGACGCATCCCCAGTTGCTGCCCTCCCTCGGCGACGCGATCAGCCAGTACGACGTATTCGGCAACTTCAGCCGCGCGCTGACCCCCAACGGCGTGCCGAGCCCGCACATCACATGGCAGCCCTCCGAGCAGGACATGTTCGATGCGATGAGCGACCGCAACCTCGACGAGGAGCCCCGCGTCATCGTTCCCGACGGCGAGACCGCGCGCCATGTCGCCGCCGAGGCGGCGCGGGAATCGCTGCGACCGGCACTCGGTGACCGCGCCGACGAACTGTGCGACGCCGAGCTCTCCGAGAGCATCTACTACACGGTCTTTCCGAACTTCCATCCGTGGGGTGCGTACAACCGCATCACATACCGGTTCCGGCCCTGGGGCGACTGGCCCAACGAGTGCTTGATGGAGTGCATGTACCTCGATCCCTACCGAGGCAAGAGGCCGCCTCCTTGTGACATCCACATGCTCGGACCCGATGATTCATGGACCGAAGCTCCGGAGCTGGGCTTCCTCGCGCGGGT
>JASJHI010000250.1:0-6277 GCA_033791105.1 Acidimicrobiia bacterium
CGCCTGGGCACCGCGATCGTGCAGGCGGTCTTCGACGAGGAGGCGGGGCTCTGGCGGCTCACCACCAGCCAGGGCGAGACCGTGAGCGCCCGCGTGGTCGTCTCCGCGGTAGGCGGCCTCGTCGACCCCGCCTATCCGAACATCGAGGGTCTCGAGGACTTCCAGGGCGACGTGTTCCACACCGCGCGCTGGAACCACGACGTCCCGCTCGACGACAGGCGCATCGGGATCATCGGGACGGGATCGACGGCGGTGCAGATCACGACCGCGCTCGCCGATCGAGTCGGACATCTCGATCTCTACCAGCGCACCGCGCAGTGGATCCTCCCGCAGGACAATCCCGCATACACCCGGGACGAGAAGGCCGCCTACCGCGAGCAGCCCGACACGCTCGAGGCCGCCCATGTCGGGCTGTCGACCGCGTTCGCCGAGGGCTTCGCCAACGCTGTGGTGGACGCAGAATCACCACAGATCAAAGCGATCGCCGAGATGTGCCTCACCAACCTCGAGGACAACGTGATCGACCCCGAACTTCGCGAGCGCTTGCGACCCGACTACCGCGCGGCGTGCAAGCGGCTCGTCATCTCACCGGACTTCTACTCGGCGATCCAGCACCCGAATTCCGAACTCGTGACCGAACCGATCCGGCGCGTCGAGGCGCGCGGCGTCCGCACGGTCGACGGGCAACTCCACGATCTCGACGTTCTCGTTCTCGCCACCGGATTCAAGGTCGACTCGTTCATGCGCCCGATGAAGGTCATCGGCCGGGACGGCATCGACCTCGACGAGGTATGGGCCGACCGCCCGCTCGCCTATCTGTCGATCTCGATCCCCGACTTTCCGAATCTCTTCCTCCTCAATGGGCCGAACGGACCCGTCGGAAACTTCTCGTTGATCGAAGTCGCCGAGCACCAATTCGGCTACATCATGCAGCTCGTCGACCGCCTCCGGTCCGGTGCGGTGTCGGAGATCTCCGCCACACGGGAAGCGACCGACCAGCTCGAGGCCGACCGGATCGAGGCGGCCAAATCGACGGTTTGGGTCACCGGATGTCGCAGCTGGTATCTCGACGATCGGGGCATCCCCGCCGCATGGCCGTGGCGCTTCGACCGCTTCCGCGACGAGATGGCCGCCCCCAAGATGGCGGCCTATGAGGTCCGCCCATAGGAATCACGAGCAGCTGTTGGTGACGGCATCGTGGTCATGGCGCACCGTGTGAGTCGCGCAGCTCACGCTTGAGCACCTTGCCGGTGGCGTTGTGTGGGATCTCGTCGATGAACACAACGGAGTTCGGAACCTTGAACCGGGCCAGATTCGCGCGGCAGTGGTTGACGATCTCCGTGTCGGTGATCGCGGATCCAGGAGCGCGAACGACAACCGCGCGGCCCACCTCGACCCACTGCTCGTCGGGCACTCCGATGACGGCGACCTCGGTGATGCCACCGAGTTGATAGATCACATTCTCGACCTCGGCCGGGTACACGTTCTCACCACCGGAGATGTACATGTCCTTCCATCGATCGACGATGTAGTAGTAGCCATCGTCGTCGGTCCGGGCCGCGTCTCCGGTGTGCAGCCAGCCGTCGGTGAACGAGTCACGGTTGGCGTCGGGACGATTCCAGTAGCCGGGTGTGATGTTCGGCCCACGCACCCATAGTTCGCCAATTTCACCCGGCGCGGCGGTAGAGCCGGTCTCGGTGACGACGCGCACCTCGGTGTGCAGCGCAGGGAGACCCGCCGAACCGATGCGGGCCTCACAGTCCTCCGGCTTGAGCGCCAGCACGAGTGGGCTGGTCTCGGTCATGCCGAACGCCTGTTGGAGCGGCAACCCCTTGCTCGCCCACGCCTCGATCAACGGCACCGGCGTCGGCGAACCGCCGACGCACGGTGTGATCAGAGTCGGAAACGATGCGTCGGCGAAGGCCGGCACCTGACTCATGAACAGCCAGTTCGCCGGCACCCCGATCGTGTGCGTGATGCCCACCTCCTCACTCATCAGCAGGTCGAGTACCGCGGCCGGATCGAAGGCGCGTACGACCAACGTCGTCGCGCCGAAGTGGAACGCCGGGTTGGCGAAGACGTTCAATCCCCCCGTATGGAACAGCGGGAGGATGGCCAGGTTGACCATGCTCTCGCCGAGGCCGAAGAACTCGACGCAGTTGACAGCGTTCCAGAACGTCATCCCCTGCGTGATGATCGCTCCCTTCGGACTGCCTGTGGTGCCCGACGTGTACATGATCGTGAGAATGTCGTCGTGGGTGGTCGCTACGGCCTCCGCGAGTGGCTCGGCCGCCGCGATCGCGTCCTCGTACGGCGCGGCATCACCGCCCCCACCACCCCACGAGATGCGATGGGTGATCGCGCAGGAGGTAGCGAGCGTCGCTGCCGTTTCCGCGAAACCATCGTCGTGGATGATCGCGGCAGGTGAGCAGTCACCCACGATGAACTCGAGTTCAGGAACGGTGAGCCGCCAGTTGACCGGCACGAAGACCGCGCCAAGCTTCCAACAGGCGAACTCGACCTCGAAGAAGTTCGTGTCGTTCTCGGCGAGCACGACGACCCGATCGCCCCGACCGACACCGAAGTCATGCCGCAGCGCGCTTGCCAGCCGGTTGGTTCGGTCGTTCATCTGCGCGTACGTGAACGACCGACCCGAGGCCAGGTCGCGCATCGCCTCCTTCTCGCCGCGCGTCGCTGCATGATGCGCGATCCAGTCGTAAGAGCGAATTCTCCCCACCGCCGTTCCACCCTCGTCAGCCGTCATCTGCACTTCCCCCTTCGTGCCCCGAGCAGCGGATGTTCGTTCCGACCTGCTTGCGCAGTCCAGATCATACGACTCCATGAAGCGCCCCGAGATCTACTCGACCGCGGCGCGCGACGACCAGCCATTGCGGTATACCCGATGTAGTTGATCAACCTTCTCGGGATTAGGCTGCGGGTGTGCGTGGACTGTTCAGTTTCCCCGACCCGGTGAACGAGACCTCGGCGCGGGTTGTCGCAACAGGTGTCGTCGCGATGGGCGTCCTCTTCCTCGTCACGGGATCTGGTTGGATGCTGCTCATCTTGACACTCGGGTTCCTCGCCCGGGTCCTCACCGGTCCGACGCTCAGCCCGCTCGGGCAGTTCGCTACCCGGGTCGTCACACCGCGGCTCCCCGGACCGCACCGGTCGGTGCCGGGTCCACCAAAACGTTTCGCGCAGGCAATCGGCCTCACGTTCACGTTTGGAGCCTCGATGGCCTGGATCCTCGGGCTCGAGGGCCTGGCGCAGCTCCTCGTGGTGGGACTCGTCGTGGCCGCAACACTCGAAGCCGCATTCGCGGTCTGTCTCGGCTGCATCGTGTACACCCAGCTGTTCGGATGCGTCGATTGCGACGACATCCGAACCCGCCTCGAGCCGGCAACCGTCACCTCCGACTGACCGATGCCGATCAGCGCTCGCCGCGAGCGGCGAGGCGTTCAGCCTCCGCGAGCACATCCTTGGGCGGGCGCTCGAGGGCCACTGATGCGGCGACGACGTCCTCCCATTCGACACTCCGATTGACGACCTCTCCACCGCTGAACGCCGTCTTCACGCGAATGACGAGCCCCTCCAGGTCGACGGTCGATTCAGATCGCGAGAGCGCATACTTCGTCACGGCGAACTCGCGCAGCCCGATCGTGCTCGTGTGACGGAACACCGCGGCACGCACCGCGTCGGCCGTCTCGGCCCGACACAAGGCGCTGACGGTGAACGCCGGGCGACCCTTCTTCATCGTGATCGGCGCGACCCACGCGTCGCTGGCGCCGGCATCGAGGATCGCCGCGATCGCTGCCGGCCAGACGCGGGGATCGAGGTCGTCGACGTTGGCCTCGATCTGTAGCTCGGAGCTGACGGCATCCTCGGACGAGTCCTCACCGACCACCAGTCGCACGAGGTTCGCGACCTCGGGTGTGTCCTTCGTCCCCGCGCCCATGCCGACCGACTCGATCTGCAGGCGGGGCATCGGGCCCCATTCGTCGACAACGGTCACGAGCAGCGCGGCGCCCGTCGGGGTGGTGCTCTCGTACGTTGCCGGGCCGGCCCCTGCCGGCGCTACGCCGGACAGCAACTCGAGCACTGCCGGCACCGGCACCGGGATGCGGCCGTGCCCGGTTCGTGCGTGCCCCGCGCCGAGGCTCAGCGCCGAGCAGTGGATCCGGTCCGACCGAAGATGCTCGAGACCTACAACAACCCCGACGATGTCCGCGACACAGTCGAGTGCCCCGACCTCATGGAAGTGCACCTTCTCGATCGGCATTCGGTGCACGGCCGCTTCGGCTTCGGCGAGTCGCCGGAACACAGCGCCGGCTCTGCTCCCGATCCGCGCCGGGAGCGGATCGAGCAACTCGAGGATGTCGGGAAGGTGGCGGATCCGTCGCGGTTCGGGCACATCGACTCGGACGGACGTGGCGCCGAGTCCGTGCCGATGGACGCGATCGGCGTGGTATTCGATGCCGAGGTCGAGCGGGTCGAGAGCGGTCTGGAGCACCTCGAGCGGGACACCCGCGTCGACGAGCGCACCGAGCAGCATGTCGCCACTCGCGCCGGCGCTGCCGTCGAACCACACGATCCTCATCGCGCCGCGACCTCGCTCGATTGCCCGAGCAGGCCGAGGATCCGGACAGCTGCGCACGCCGCACCGAATCCGTTGTCGATGTTGACGACGGTCACGCCCTGCGCGCAACTGGCGAGCGAACTGTGCAGGGCGGTGCGTCCACCTTCGCTCACGCCGTACCCCACCGAGGTCGGGGCCGCGATCACCGGCGCGTGCACCAGCCCCCCGAGCACCGACACGAGGGCGGCATCCATGCCCGCCACAGCGATCACGACATTCGCCTTGCGGATCTCCGGGAGACGGCGTTCGAGCCGCCACAGCCCCGCGACGCCGACGTCGACGATCAGGTCGCCCGTCACACCACAGAAGTGCAGGGTGCGTTGCGCCTCGCGCGCAACCGCGAGATCGGACGTGCCGGCCGCAACGATCGCGACCCGGCCCGCACGTCGCGGGAGGACCCCATTCAGGTATGCCGTCGACGAGACGGGGTCGTGTTCGAGCCGACGCTGCGTTTCCGAGGCGAGCTTGGAGAGTTGCTCCGCTGTGAGGCGCGTGAAAAGCACCGGCGCGGTGTCTCCGCCACCGAGTTCCGCAACGATCTCATCGAGCTGCGCCGGCGTCTTGGGTGAGCAGAGCACCGCTTCGGGCATTCCGATCCGGTCGAACCGGTTGTGGTCGTGAACGTGCATCAGCGCACCTGGAGGAACGCTCGGCCGGATCGGTAAGGCTCTGCGTCGAGACGGACCCGAACGAGTGACGGGTAGATCGCTCGCATCGCCGTGGTCAGTGACTCCAGGACTCCATCGGTGATCAAGATGCGGTCTTCGAGCGGGACCTCGACGAGCACCTCGTCGTCACGGACGCGGCACCGGCTGATCTCCACTCCGGTGAGTTCCAGGATCGCCGCCTCGCCGACCTCGACTGCGCGCAGCCGCCCGGCCGTCACCCGCGTACCGGTGTAGAGGCGGCTGGCGAGGCAGGGTGAAGCGGGCATCTCCGCATGTTCGATACCGAATGTGCGGGCGACGTGCCGAATGTTGTGCTTCGAGACACCCGCCTCGAGGTACGGATGGCGCACACCGTGCTCTCGCGCGGCGGACAGCCCCGGCCGGTAATCGCCGAGGTCATCGGTGTTCGCTCCACTGAGGACGACCGTCCCGGCCGGCGCGGCCGCGTCGCGGACGACGGTATCGATGGCGTCGTAGAGGTTCGTCTTGCAGAAGTAGCAGCGGTCGGTCGGATTCGCGAGGTACCGCTCGTCGTCGAACTCGGAGGACCGCACGAGCTCGAGCATCCATCCCTCTCGTTCGGCGTACGCGACCACCCGGGCGGTCGCCGCCGCAGGAACGGCAGGCGTCACGGTGTGCGCGATGCTCGTGCCGGTGGGGGCGGCTCGGTGGGCGACCGTGGCGAGCACCAGGCTGTCGATGCCTCCACTGCAGGCGATGACACGAGCCGGGTATCGGGCAAGCACGGGTTCGAGGCGCGCGAGCGCCGTCACATCGTCGGATCGGGGTGGAATCTCGGTCACTGCTGCCACATTGTGGCGTGCTACACAGCCACGCCCGACACCTCGACAAGAATTCCCGAGCCGCTCGTTCGACGAGTCGATGCGCACCGGGTGCGCTGTCGGTTGTAGGAGTTGCTCACGAGGTCGTGTCGCGTTCGAGCCCTGCGTGGCGTGGCGCGACCCACACTCGG